>JARRQT010000116.1:2005-19020 GCA_037381445.1 Calditrichia bacterium | reverse complement strand
TTGACATTTAAATCTTAATAAAATTATATTAGAATTGTTTCATACGCGTCTATATTGTGAAAAATGCCTGATTGATAAATCTATTCTGAAGTTAAGCCTGATTGTAAATAATCAGTACTAAATAAAAATAAAATAACCATGAGATTGGAGGCCTTAGAATGGAAGAGAAACGGATTCAATGGCGGGCAATGTATGATTTCGTAAAAAGGGTATTGATGCGACTGGATGTGTCCGGGGAAGACGCCGAAAAGGTGGCCGATAACCTGGTCCAGTCGAATCTGCGTGGTATTGATTCCCATGGCGTTGCCAGAACCAAACGCTATGTTGACGGAATAAAATCGGGTTACATTATTGCAGATGCCAGACCGGAGGTAGTAAAGGAAACCGCTGTCCTTGCCAATGTGGACGGAAAAAATGGCCTGGGACAGGTGGCCGGTCATCTTGGAATGGATCTGGCCATCAAGAAAGCAAAAAAAGAGGGGATGGGATTTGTCACGGTATTTAATTCCAACCATTACGGTTTTGCGGGATATTATCCCATGATGGCGGTGCAGGAAAATCTGATGGGCGTTTCTATGACCAATTCGGCGCCGCTGACGGTGCCGACGTTCGGCAAAAATGCGATCATCGGGACCAATCCCATCGCGGTTTGCGCACCCACCAAACGCAACAAGCCCTGGGTGATGGACTTTGCCACCAGCGTCGTGCCGCGGGGGAAACTGGAGGTGTACAACCGGCTGGGAGACAAAATACCGGATGGCTGGGCCACCGATGAACATGGACACATTACCAGCAATCCGGCGATTGTACTCAACAATCTGAAGGATCAGCTGGGCGGCGGAATTCTGCCCCTGGGCGGCGCCGGGGAATTATACGGCGGTCACAAGGGATACGGTCTGGTGGTCATGGTCGACATCTTCTGTGCTATCCTCTCCGGTTCCAATTTTGGTCCCCATGTTGTTGCCAAGAAAGCCGGGAAGACCAATTTCCCGAGGGTGGGACATATGTTTATGGCCCTCGATCCGGAGCATTTTGTGGGACTTGACAAATTTAAACAGGACATGGACAATTACATCGATACCCTCAAGAATTCCGAGAAGGCGAAAGGGCAGGAGCGGATTTATGTCCACGGCGAAAAGGAATTTGAAGAGCATGAAAGGCGGGAAAAAGAGGGTCTTCCGCTGGATGCCAAAACTGTGGAAAGCCTGGTTGGCCTTTCCAAAGAATACAATGAGCCGATTGAATTCATGGATTAGTCCGGTTCTGGAATGCAGATTTATCAAATGTTGATATAAAAAAAGGGAGGAAAAATCCTCCCTTTTTTTATTTGAATGATGATCAGAAGAGCTTAGCCGTTTTTCTTCTCAAATTCTTTCATAAAGCTGACCAGCGTTTCCACGCCTTCCGTGGGCATGGCGTTATAAATACTGGCGCGGATACCGCCAACCGAACGATGGCCTTTCAGGCCAATCATTCCGTTCTCAGTGGCCTCGGCCACAAATTTTTTCTCCAGATCTTCACTGGGCAGCCGGAAGGTAACATTCATCAGCGAGCGGCTGTCTTCCCGGGCGGTGGGACGGTAAAAATCCGAATTATCCAGCCGGTCATACAAAAGCTCCGCCTTTTTCCTGTTTTTGGCTTCCACTTTATCAATGCCCCCCTGGTCCAGAATCCAGTGCATCACCAGACCGACAATATAAATGCCGAAGCAATTGGGCGTATTATAGAGTGAATTCTTCTCCGCAAATATCTTATAATTCAGGATGGTCGGAATATCATCGTGGCTGCGCTCCAGCAGGTCATTCCGGATGATAACAATAGTGACGCCCGCCGGTCCCGCGTTTTTCTGCGCGCCGGCGTAGATGAAGCCAAACTGATTGGGATCGAAGCGGCGGCAATAGAAATCGGACGACATGTCCGCTACCAGGGGAATTTTGCCGGTATCAGGATATTTCTGCCACTGGGTGCCGAAAATGGTATTGTTCGATGTGATGTGAACATAGGAAGCATTGGAATCCAGGTCGAACTTCGCGGGTATATAACCGAACTTTTCTTCTTCGGAGCTCGCGGCAACTTTGTACTCGATGCCGAGTTTTTTCGCTTCTGAAATGGCTTTCTTGGACCAGGAGCCGGTGTTGATATACAATGCCGGCTTCCCCTTAACGGCCAGGTTCATCGGCACAGCGGCAAACTGACCCGTGGCGCCGCCCTGCAGAAAAAGCACACTGTAGTTATCGCCATAGCCCATTACATTTTTTACGGCGGCAACCGCATCATTAATGACATTGTCGAAAGTCTTGGAACGGTGGCTCATTTCCAGAATAGACATACCTTCGCCGTGGAAATTAATCAACTCTTTCTGCGCCGTTTCCAGTACAGAGAGCGGCAATGTGGCAGGTCCTGCACTAAAATTAAAAACCCGGTATTCCATAATTACCCCTTTCATTGTTTTATATTGTAAAGTCTTAAATCAATATTTGTGATAAATTTAATAATTCCTGATATATTAGTAAACAGATTTAGAAAAAAGATGCAGCGTCGGGAATGGGTATCAACCCGAAAACGAACGTCCTAGGAACTACATCGCAGGAAATTTCCCCTTCGGAAAGCATTAGAAATACATGTATTCCAAATACGGGTTGATTTTTCTTGCACGATTATTTATAATTTGAGCTTTAAATACAGGCGGTCATCATGAAAAAGAATACCAGCATTCTGTTTCCATTTTTTCTGTTTGTATTACTGATTTTCCCCGTCGGGAATCATTTATATTCCCAGGAATATCCGGCGATCCCGGAAATTAAAGAATCGCATCTCCGGGCGGATCTCTATTTGCTGGCTTCCAGGGCATTTGAAGGCAGGGAAGCGGGCACATCAGGCGCCAAATCCGCCGGCGCCTTTCTGGCAAGCCGGCTGTGGAGAAACAACCTGCTTCCCCTCAACGGGAATGAAGCGCCGGACAGCCTGGAGCGCTTTTATCAGAATTTCGAAATTCTGGGGGTTGGCCAGGATGAGATCGACTGCCGGCTGGCACTTTCCGAAGAGAGTTCCGCCGCCCCGGGAGAATATGGGACTGACTATTATTATTTCATGAATTCCCCCGCAGAACTTGATCTGAAAAGTGAGACTGTTTTTGCAGGATATGCCATTCAGGCGCCCGAATATAATTATGATGATTTTGCGGGCAGGGATCTGCAGGGGAAAATTGTGGTGGCTTATTACGGTGAGCCCCTGGAAAATGACAGTACGGTTTTCTTCAACGGAAAACATCAGACCCAATATGCGCTGGACGGCTGGAAAGCGCAGGCGGTGGCCGAAAGGGGAGGCAGGGCGCTTATTCTGCTGCCGACGCCCGAAAACAGCGGGAAATATTCCCGAATAATCCAGCGAAAATCCGGCAAAAAAGAGAGGAAGTCTTTTGTGCTGGTCGATGAGACTGCTGTTCCGGTGATTTATCTGTCCGCGGAATTCGCTGAAAAGAATTTCGGCGCATGGATCAGCAACAATTTTCAGGCGGAAAACAGAAAGCTTAAAAAATGGCTGCGGAAGAAAAATAAAAAGACCTTTGGATGGGATTCAAAGGATTGGACTTCCGGTGCGGCCGAATTGAATCTTCATTACCGGCAGAAAGAGGTACGCCAGTGCCGGAATGTGCTCGCATTCTATCGCGGCAGCGATCCCGAACTTTCCGGGGAGTATATTCTGATTGGCTCCCATTTCGATCACGAAGGCATGCAGGGCGGCGAAATTTTCCGCGGCGCGGATGATAATGCCTCCGGGGTTTCGGCGAATCTGAATTTTGCGGAGAGTCTGATCAGCCTGAAGGAACAGGAGAAGCCGAAACGCAGTATCCTTTTTGCATTTTGGGATGCCGAGGAAATGGGCATGCTGGGAAGCAAATATTTCGCCAGCCATCCGCCGCTTCCGATGAAGGATATAAAATTGGTATTCAATATGGATATGATCGGTAGAGATGCGTCTTTTAATTTTGCCGCTTTGCGGAAACCGATTCAGGAGCCGGATACGGAAAATAAAGTCATGATCTTTTATTCCGCGCAGGCGCCTGCTCTCAGAGATATGGCGGAACAATCAAACGATGAAATGCATCTGAACCTGCTGTTCGATCCCAATGTGTTCTTCACCAGCGGCAGTGATCATGCTGTCTTCCAGGAGCAGCGAATTCCGGTCGTTTATTATTTCACCGGCTTTCATACGGACTACAGCAACCCGGGTGATACGCCGCAGAAAATCGATTTTGCGAAGCTGACCCGGATCACCAGGCATATCGCCAACTTTGCCTATCGCCTGGCGAATCTCAGGGAACTGCCGGTATTTGACAGGAAAATTCTTACAGCGCCGGAAGGCGATTTCAGAATGTAATAAAAACAGGAGTGATTATGTTAGAGAAGAAGGCTTACAAGGATCGTGTTTACATTGACGATATTTCTCAATATGTGGGACAGGAAGTCACGATTGCGGGCTGGCTGTATAACCAGCGGTCCAGCGGAAAGATCCAGTTTCTTCTGGTGCGGGATGGAACGAATACCATACAATGCGTCGTGGTTAAAGGCGAAGTGAGCGATGAGGTCTTCAATCTGTGCGATAATATCGGATTGGAAACTTCACTGGTTGTCAGGGGCCTGGTAAAAGAAGATAAACGTTCTCCCATCGGATTTGAAATACAGGTGACCGATCTGGGTATCGTCCAGCAGGCTCTGGATTATCCTATTTCCAAAAAAGAGCATGGTATCGAATTTCTCATGGACAAACGGCATCTCTGGCTGCGCTCACGGAAGCAGTATGCAGTGTTGAGAATCCGCCACGAGATTATTTCCGCCATCAGGGATTTTTTCAATGAACGTAAATTCACGCTGGTCGATGCCCCCATATTTACTCCGGCCGCCTGCGAAGGCACCACTACGCTGTTTGAAACGGAATATTTCGGTGACAAGGCATATCTCACCCAGAGCGGCCAGCTTTATGCGGAAGCAGCCGCCATGGCGTTCGGCAAAGTCTACTGCTTTGGGCCGACCTTCCGGGCGGAGAAATCAAAAACACGCCGCCACCTCACCGAATTCTGGATGGTTGAACCGGAAGTGGCCTATTTTGATCTGGATGATGACATGCACCTGGCGGAAGATTTCATCAGCTACATTGTGCAGCGGGTGCTGGAAAACCGCAGACAGGAACTGGAAATTCTGGAAAGGGACATCTCCAAACTGGAGACGGTGAAGGCGCCTTTTCCGCGGCTCCGTTATGATGAGGCCGTTGAAATCCTGAAGAAAAAGGGTGTGGACTTCGATTGGGGAAATGATTTTGGCGGCGCCGACGAAACGATCATATCCGAGGAATTCGATCGCCCGGTGATTGTCCATCGTTACCCGGCAGCCGTGAAAGCATTCTACATGAAGCGGGATCCGCAGAATGAGAATCTGGCGCTGGCCATGGACGTTCTGGCCCCGGAAGGATACGGCGAGATCATTGGCGGAAGCCAGCGCGAGGACGATTACGAGGCATTGCTGAAGCGGCTGGAGGAAGAAAAACTTCCCAGGGAATCCTTCGAATGGTACCTGGATTTGCGCCGTTACGGCAGTGTGCCGCACTCCGGTTTCGGGCTGGGAATCGAAAGAACGGTGGCCTGGATCTGCGGCATACCGCACATCAGGGAAACCATACCATTCCCAAGGACCATCTATCGTCTGAATCCGTAGGCCAAGAAATCAGAATAAATTCACTAAAAGCGGGAGCTAATCCCGCTTTTTTTATTTTATGCAGATGGATATATTTAGATGACTACCTGTCTTTGTTATAAATAACAAGGAGTTATCTCCATCGCCGCTGATTTGCAGAAACCGGATTCTCAATTTTTAAGTTGTAATTAAAAGGTGTTTATTATAGATTCATCTTGTCGTTGCTCAGTATGTTCGTAAAAGGCCGGGCTGTTGGAAACAATATTAACAAGTTAAGAATATGATTGACACTGCCATTGCGAGACGAAAGATAATCGGGGTGATCGGGGGCGGACAGTGCTCCTCTGAAGTTTACGATAAAGCGCAGGAAGTCGGTCGTCTCATTGCGGAAGCAGGAATTGCGTTGATCTGCGGCGGTATGAGCGGCGTGATGGAGGCCGCCTGCAAGGGGGCACAGCAGGCGGGGGGCCTGACCATCGGCATCCTGCCTACCGATTCCGCTGCGGACGCGAATCCCTGGGTTTCCATCCCGATTGCCACCGGCATGGGAATCGGGAGAAATATCATTATTGTACGTTCTGCCCCGGCGCTCATCGCGATTGACGGCAGCTATGGCACCTTATCAGAGATTTCCTTTGCCCTGCAGCTCAATAAGCCAGTGTTTTGCCTCGATCCCTGGCTGACAGTTCCGGGAACACAGCTCGTTCATTCCCCGGAAGAAGCAGTAGGCAAAGCAGTTGATATTTTTCAGTGATTATTAAAGTGTTTGATCGGCAGAAGAGGTGAGATTTGGAGAAATCTTCATTCATGGCCCATGTTTCGGGCAATGTTCAGGGGGTAGGATTCCGGTATTTTACGTATAAGCGGGCGAAGTCCTATAATTTGACGGGATATGTCAAAAACCTGGCAAACGGAAATGTGGAGGTCTTTGCGGAAGGAGACCGGGGAGACCTGGAAAAATTGCATACGCAACATTCCCGATTTCCCGGTCAAAGGAATACAGTTTAAAGATATCACCACCATGATCAAACAGGGTGAGCTGTTCGCCCAGGCCGTTGATTATATGTACGATCCCTTTCGTCACGAGGAATTGGAGAAGATTGTGGCCATAGAGGCACGGGGATTTATTTTTGGATCAGCGCTGGCCTATAAGCTGAATGTGGGGTTTGTTCCCATCCGCAAGCCGGGAAAACTGCCGGGAGAATGCCTGGTTGAGGAATATGATCTGGAGTACGGCAAGGACAGCATTGAAATTCACAAAGATGCCATCAGGAAAGGGGAGAAAATATTTCTGGTGGATGATCTGCTGGCGACCGGAGGAACCGCCGCAGCGGCCTGCCGGCTGATCGAGAAGCTGGGTGGTAAGATCGTCGGTATTTCATTCCTGATTGAACTGCTGGAACTGAAAGGCCGCGATTTATTGAAGGGCTATGATGTTCATTCGCTGATTGCATTTCCGTTCTAAAATAGAATAGAACCATTATAAAGAGAAGAAGCCAATTTGTATGTGCAAATTGGCTTCTTTTTTTCTGCAAGGACTGTAGATCATTTTTAGAAAACAACGCCGGCGGTCACTCCGACAAATGATGTGCTTTCTTCTTTGGTGAAGATCATGTTATACATGCCCTGGAAAATCATGTTAAAGGAGGAGCCGACTGGCACTTCAAGACCGGCGCCCACACCCGCGCCGAATCTGTTTTCACTTTCTTCATATTTTTCAAAATCCGCTGCAGTTAACTTTATGGTTCCAGTTGTGCCAGTGTAGTACTCTTGCACATCTAGTGACGCACTTTTTACTTCAGATTTAGTCTTTAAAAAATTATAGCTCGCATTTCCAAACAGAAAAATTTGAGTGGAAGCTTCTGGAGCAGTCAGGTAAGGGCGAATACCGGCTCCGATCTTTATCAGACTGGCACTCCCGCTGGATTCCAGGCTGGCATCAGTAATTTCCCAATAATAACCGCTGTTATCAGGTATATATCCTCCGATAAGGCCCTGGCCAAATAGATCACTAATGGCCTGATCGTCCACTGTGAATCTTTCGTAACCCGCAAAAATGGGAATTCCCAACCGGGCTGAGGGGAAGATTACATATTGGGCATTCAAACTCATGCCCATTTTGTAGAAATCCTTGAAAGCGTCCGGTTTAATCGGAAAGCCGGCACCGGCGTAGATTTCTATCTGATTTTTTCGGGAGATCTGTCCAAATGCCTGAACAGAAAGCAGCAACAGTACAAAAATCAAAACCAATGCAAATATCCTGCGCATAATAATACCTCCATCAATTGGGTAAAGTGTTATGGATTTATAGAACCTCCTCGCAGCACCAGTCACAAAATAAAATAAATTACTTTGTCACAACACGGTCCTGTATTTTGGGACTTCCATCCCTGTTTTCGCGTATGATGGCAGTAGAATAGACATCGAAGATATCGGTGATCTGCGCCTCGCAGATTTCATCGATTTCCCGGGCAATCACTTTTCCGGAAACCGGATGGATAATGGGCGCGCCCTCACGATACACATGGCATTTCATTCCCTTGCGGATGCCGTTGCTTCTGCCGATATCAAGCGTCAGTTTGTTTTCATTCACGGAAATGACATATCCGCCCACAATGGGCAGATCAGCTTTTATTTTTTCCGCCAGATCACTGATGGTCTGGGAAATATCCTGCAGCGAGATGTGATCGCTGTAGGCGTCCCGGGCGGTAATGATGGCGGTGGTTTCGGTGTCAATCAGCCGGGCATCGATACTTAAGGCGGTCCGGGTGCGGGTCACGCTCCCCACCACCACCGCATCCACGCCGATTCCCTTACCGATTTCCGCGGCGGTGGAAGCGTCCAGTATTCCGCTCATCCCCAGTTTCTGCTCTTCCAGAATTTTTTCCAGCAGGGCCCGCTCGATGACCTTAAAACGGTTGATGTTCACAAAACCGGTGATCAGCTTATCGAGCAAATCGATAGATCCCAGTTCATCGCCTAAACCTTTGCTGTCAAAAGGCAGCACAGCGATGCTGAGACGATCGCCCACAATTTCCGAAGCGCGTGTTTCCGAACTGGAAGCAGGAGGTGTTAGCGTCGGTTGGGTTTCGGAAGGCGTTTCCGGAACTGCCTCAGGGGTTTTCACCGCCGGTGCTTTTGATTTATCCATCTTCGAAACCAGCGCCATATATTCAGTTGCGCGTGTGGAACTCGATTGCTTCAGCGATATTTGCAATTCCTTCTCCGCATTGACAGCATCCCCGATATGATAATAGCAAATTCCCAGTTCCCGATGGGGATAATATTCAATAAATATGGCGCCGAAAGCCCGCATTTTCCCGGAATCCTTATTTTTGGACTTAAGCGCCTCCCGGAAATTTTCAATACCGGAATTCCAGTCGCCGGCTTCAACGGCGTTCAATCCATTTTGATAGGCGGTATACCAGGAGGGAACACCAGCAAACACTGCATTTCCGCCTGATAGGAATGCGATAAAAAGCACCACAGCGCCGAACTTTGCTACAAATGATTTAATCATTTTAAAGCCCCGAATAATGTTAAAACATGTTAATGACCAAAAAAGAGGAAAACAAAAATGAAGCCCGATATCAATCCATGATAAAATAGTCGCAATTAAAATAAACAAACAAAAAATTAAAGTCAAGAAAGAGTTACGCGACTTTCAATCTTGTATATTCGGATAAAAGTGTCAACAACTTTAATCCTGAATAACCAATTGGATGGATCAAAAATTTTGTTTAATATTATAAACAATTATTTTAATATAAAAATTATTTTTGCTTGGATTTTTAAAAATTTAATGCTAAAATTGTTCGATTTTTTAAAGGATTTGTTTAATATAAAAAACAAACTGGTAAAATGAAAATAGGTTCTAAAATCAGGAGATTGCGCAAGTTACGGGGTTTGACAATTGAGGAATTAGCAAACAAAGCTGATCTGACCAAAGGATTTATCTCCCAATTGGAAAGAGATCTGACGGTGCCGTCAGTGACAACCCTGAAACAGGTGCTGGATGTTCTGGGTGTACAGCTTTCTTCATTTTTCAGCGATATTTCGGAACGAGAAAAGAACATCTATTGTAAGAAGGACCGGACGGTTGAAGAAGTGACGGAAAAATTCAAGATCGAGAATTTGATTCCAAAGCTGAAATATCTGGAAATGGATCCCATTTTCCTGACATTGGAACCGTTGGTGGAATATAAAAAACAGTTTGAAGAAGATGAGGGATTTGGCTACGTCGCCAAAGGAAGTATTGAACTTAAAATTGATGAAGAAAAGAGAGTTATTAATAAAGGTGATTGTTTCTACGTGTTCTTTGACAGCACCATTTCAATGAAAAATTTGTCAAAGAAACCCGCAGAAATTTTGATGGTACATTATTAACCCTGGAGGAGTGAGTGAATTGAAAGCATTAGGGCGTCATATTTTGGCAGAATTTTTTGAGTGTGATACGGAGATTTTAAACGATGTGGAACGAATTGAGAATTATATGAAACGGGCGGCCATTGAATGCGGCGCAACCATCGTGAATTCCGTGTTTCACACTTTTAACCCCCATGGTGTTAGTGGAGTTGTTGTCATTGCAGAATCGCATTTAGCCATACATACCTGGCCGGAATACGGTTATGCGGCGGTCGATGTTTTTACGTGTGGCGATACTGTCGATCCCTGGATCGCAACTCGCGCCCTTAAAGAGTATTTAAAATCGAATGCCATCAAGACGGTTGAGTTAAATCGGGGAGAGCTTGAACTGCAGGCCAATCAGGTGCTTCACCACAAGCCGGTAATGATGGAAGGCGTCGATTGACTGACGAATCTGAATAAGGAGCATCCGCCTCAGGATGCTCCATTTGTTGATAATTTTTATCTGATTTACTCCCTGTCTTTATAATTTCCCCTCCTTTTCCAAAAAATAAAAAAATATTACCTCTTTTGTCTGTCTGTAACGGGACAATTCCTTTTCTGTAGATAACAGAATGAAAATTTTGTAAATTCTCAGCGAAATTAAAGGAAAGTAATTCAATCGAATGGCAATTGCCCTGGAACTACTGTACGATCTGCATCTTTCCCGCTTTGTGGCGGTTGATATCGAGACTACCGGGCTGGATTATCAGCGGGAAGAGATTATTGAATTCGGTGCGGTGCGCTACATAAACGGCGAAGTAGATGAAACATTCAGTCAGTTGATAAAACCGGGAAAATCCATCCCCCGCAATATTACCCGCATCACCGGTATTTCCGATGAGGACGTTTCCTCCGCGCCTTCCTTCTCCGATGTGTCAGGGCAAATCCGGTCCTTCATCGCTGAGGATCCCGTTGTCGCGCATAATGTCTTTTTCGATTTGCCATTTCTGGAATACCACCTACGGCGTTCCGAGGAACCGGGAAGCGGCGCTGAAAAGGTGCGGGAATATCTGTATCTCCCTAATGACAAATTTGACACCCTGCTTCTTGCCAAAACATATCTGCCTTTTCTCTCCGGTTTTTCTCTGGGGAAACTGGCGGAATATTTTGATGTGAAACCGGAAACAGCCCACCGTGCCTTGCCCGATGCGCGGACGGCGGGGGACATATTCCTCAATCTGGTTGATATATCACTGCGATCCGACTTTAAGGATATCCGGCGGATTCTCGAAATACTGGAACCAACCGACGATCCCATCAAAACCTATTTCTTCAATCTGCATAGCCTGCTGGCAACGGGAAAATATCATTTTCCCAACAAACTGGACAAGGAAACATTTGTCTATTCTGCCAACTATTACAATATCATCGGTGAGGAAGACGTTCCCCAGACCGGCCGTCTGAAAACCGAACCGATTGACGGCGAGGAAATCGGCCATTTTTTTGACAGCAAAGGCGCCCTGGAGCAAACCTTCGGTGTTTTCGAGCTGCGCGCTTCTCAGGTTCAGATGGCCAAAGAAGTGGCCCGGGCCTTCAATGAGCATCAATTTCTGGTGGTGGAAGCCGGGACCGGCACCGGAAAATCCATGGCTTATCTGCTGCCTGCCATCAAATGGAGCATGAGAAATTACGGTCCGTTCGGACGGGTGATCATCAGCACCAATACCAAAAACCTGCAGGAACAGCTTTTTTTCAAAGATTTGCCGATCCTGCACAGCATCCTGAAGGAACGTTTTAAAGCGGTTCTGCTTAAAGGGAAGGCTAATTACCTGTGCCTTGATAAATGGTTTACGGTCCTGCATGATATGAAATACCGGCTGAGCACATACGAACGGGTAAAAATATTGCCCCTCTATATGTGGGTAAAATATACCGAGACCGGCGACATATCGGAAAACAACGGTTTTGCCCCGGAGCGAAATTTCGGTCTGTGGAGCAAGTTTATTGCCGAGAATAATTACTGTCCCGGCAAAAACTGCAAATATTACGGGCAGTGTTTTCTGTGGCGGGCGCGAAATAATGCCCGCGATGCTCACCTGGTTCTGGTGAACCATTCGCTTCTTTTTTCAGATCTGGCAGCGGACCAGGCGGTTTTGTCCGAATATTCCAATGTTATTTTCGATGAAGCGCATAATATCGAGAAAATTGCCACAGAATACCTGGGAATGGAAGTTTCCCTGTGGAATTTCCGGGACGCCTTCCAGAAACTGTATCATAAAGAACGTATCGAAACCGGTGTTCTGATACAGATGCGCAAACGGATCCAGTTAAGCGATATGGATAGTTCGAAGAAAGAACTGCTGTTCGGGCATCTGGATTCTCTTATTCCCCATGTCAATTCGTTGGCTTTGATAACACAGGGATTCTTCCGTCAACTGACCTCCGAACTTCATGGCCTGCTGCCCGGAAAAGACGAAAACGGGTACTCGGTCCGCTTCCGGTACCGCAGAGAAGACAACCTGCTGGAAAAGATGGAATCATATCACAATGATTTGATGGAGCAGATTCGAAGTATATTGAGCGGACTAAATGATTTGATTGAATTGCTCCGGGAACTGCCCGAGGATTCCTTCCGCTATCAAAAACAGATGATGCAGGAACTGCAGGCCCAGTTTACGCAATTGGACGCGCTGCGGGATAGTCTGAGTTTTCTGCTGAATGCTGAATGGGATACTTGGGTTTACTGGTTTGAGCTGCCCGGAAAGGATGTCCCCGATGCCGGCCGTCTTTATGCCGCGCCGCTGAATATCTCTGAAATCCTTTTCAACAAGCTTTATAAAAATTTGAGTTCGGCCGTTTTTACCTCTGCCACTCTGACGGTGGGAAAGAGTTTCGATTACCTGCTGAACAGGATCGGACTCAGTTCAGTGGAACCCGACCGTTTGAACACACTCCTTCTGGACTCGCCTTTCAATTACGAAGAGCAGGTCCTTCTGGCGGTCCCTTCCTACTTCCCCGAACCGCGGGCAGCGGAATACAAGAATTATGTAAAAAAATTCCTGGAGCAGCTCAGCCGGGAGCAGCGCCGCGGTACGCTGGTCCTCTTTACCTCCTATTTCATGTTGAATGATGTGTACGAGGCGCTTCGCAGCACCTTTGAATCGGAAAAGATACCGCTGCTTGCGCAGGGAATAAACGGCAGCCGGCATTCGCTCATCACACAATTTAAGGAAATACCGCACTCGGTGCTGCTTGGCACGGACAGTTTCTGGGAAGGGATCGACGTGCCCGGGAAATCACTGGAGATCCTGTTAATCACCAAACTTCCCTTCGATGTGCCGTCCGAACCGATCATCCAGGCCAAAGCCGAGTTAATCGAGAAAAACGGCGGTAATCCCTTCATGCAATACACTATTCCCGAAGCGGTCATCAAATTCCGCCAGGGATTCGGCCGCCTGATTCGCAGCCGCTCTGATTACGGGGCAGTCATCATTCTCGACAACCGTGTCATCAAAAAAATGTACGGCCGAATATTTCTGCAGTCATTACCCGTCAGGTCCAGAATTTTTCAGTCAGACAATGAATTATGGGAAAATCTGTTGAAGTGGTTTAAATGAGGAGAGAACGAAATGAATGTTTTATGCGGATTGGACATCCTGCAGCAGCAGGATTTTAGGACTCTGAGAGGCCGGAAGATCGGCCTGCTGTGCAACCAGGCTTCCATCAACAAAAATTACGAACATATTATCAGTGTGATGCTTCCTTTTCATGACCGGAAGCAATTCACCATTCAGGCCGTTTTCGGGCCGCAGCACGGTCTCTGGGGGCATACGCAGGACAATATGATTGAATGGGAAGGATATCACGACAAGTACACCGGACTTACTATCTATTCGCTTTACGGGCAGCACCGCAAACCAACCCCGGAGATGCTCAGGGGCGTGGACCTGTTTGTGGCCGATCTCCAGGATGTTGGTTCACGCTACTATACTTTCATGTGGACCATGGCGCTGGCGATGGAAGCCTGTCAGGAAGCCGGCATTCCGGTGCTGGTTTTGGACAGGCCAAACCCGATTTCAGGAGAGAGGGCAGCGGGGACCGTTCTCGATCCGCAGTTCAGCAGTTTCGTTGGCCTGTACCCGCTGCCACAGCGGCATGCCATGACGCTGGGAGAAATTGCGCTGTATCTCAAGGAAAATTATTTCAGCGACCTCGATTTGAAGATTGTAAAGATGAAGGCATGGAAGCGGAGGATGTATTTTGCCGAGACCGGCGTTCCCTGGGCGGTTCCTTCACCCAATATGCCGGCCTGGGAGACGGCCGTGGTCTATCCCGGCATGTGCCTGCTGGAAGCAACCAATATTTCGGAAGGGCGGGGGACCACCCGGCCGTTCGAGACTTTCGGAGCGCCATGGATCAGCGGAAGGACCCTCAGCAAGCGCCTGAACCAGCTGGAACTTCCCGGCGTATTTTTCCGCCCCATCCAATATTTGCCTACGTTTGATAAATATCAGGATCAGATTTGCGAGGGAGCGTTTATTCATGTGACTGACAGGGACAGATTCAAGCCGGTTCTGACAACGCTCGCACTTTTGCAGGAGATTCAAAACCTTTATCCCTCGGAATTCGAATGGGTACCGCCGCCCTATGAATATGAATATGAGAAATTGCCCATTGACATTTTGCTGGGGAATGGCTGGCTGCGTCAGATGATTATGGATATGACCCCGCTTCCCGAGATCGAAGAAACGCTTAACCGGGAAATAATTTCATTTGAGCCCGTTCGTCAGAAATATCTGATGTACGGATAAAAACTTTAAATTATCTATAAAATGCCAAGCATCATCTATTCTCCGCTGCGATAGAACCGAATCTGCACTTTTTCGAGCGTCGCCAGACCTTCACGGATGGCATGATCGATCTCCGGCAAAAATTCTTCAATTTTGTCGCGGGTATCGATAACCTCTATGATGATTGGCAGGTCTTCCGACAATCGCAATATCTTTGCAGTGTGGATGCGGCTGTGAGCGCCGAAACCTTCCAGTCCGCGGACCACCGTGGCGCCGGCCAGCCCGTGCTCACGCGCTTTGCGCACTACCCACTCATAGAGCGGCAGACCTTCGAATTTATCGCTTTCACCAATAAAAATACGGAGCAAATGTCCTTCTTCGGGAAGCACCATGTTTTCTCCTCTATATGTAACGGGCCAGAACGGTTCCTGTCCAAACCGCCCCCAGGCCGACGATTATCTGCAGCAAGATATTCAGCAGCGCCGATAACATCTGTCCATCCCGCATAAAACTGAAAGTCTCATATCCAAATGTGGAAAATGTGGTGAAACTGCCCAGAAATCCGATGAGCAGGAACATTCGCAATTCCGTCGGTAACACCTGCCGCGATTCCGCCAGTCCGCTCAGAAAACCAATAAACAGACAGCCCAGAATGTTTACCGCAAATGTGCCGTAGGGGAACCAGGGATTGGCCAGAATTTTGTGAACCAGACCGCTCATGAGATAACGGGAAACAGCACCAAGGAATCCGCCAAATCCGATCGATAAAATCTTGAACACTTCATTTCCTTTCCGCAAGCAACATGTCTCAGGAGTCATCAGCCATCTGGCGATCCGGGGCGGACTCCATCACCCGTTATTTACAGGGCACAGAATGTAATAAACAACCAGGCTGTTTTCTACCCATTTTCACATTGATATGTCAAATTCAGCGATTATTTTATTAATTGCTCGAATTCCGGATTCCCATGCAGGCCGGTAAGGTCTTTGTCCACGCTGGCCTGTTTTTTTAATTTGGGATTCAATTGAATTGCTTTCTTAAGGGCTGCCAGGGACTTTTCCTGCTTTCCCGCTGCCAGACGGATGACAGCCAGGTCGTAGAGCAGTTCCGGATTATCGGGCGCAATCCGGATGGCATCTTCCATATGGGGCAGGGCTTCGGCGGGCTGATCTTTTGTGAACAGGGTCCACCCCTCATTCCACGCGTAATTCATTTCCGCCATCTTCAGAAGCCTGCCCAATTCCTTGAACGGCTCCTGACTGTCATCAACGCGGATATCGATGGCCCGGTCGGTGTATCCGCCATATCCCGCGCCTTCCTTAACCACCAGCAGGGCCGCCGACTGCTTGCCGCGGGAATCCCCGCCGTTCTTTTCACCGGCCAGCAATGCCGCATACATACGCTGCGCCAGGCTGCCTTGGGTTTCCAGAAATGCCTTTTCCATCCCGGCAACCACCGCCTCGCCAGCCAGAATATTTCCCTGCACCGCATAGTTGGTTCCGTGCCGTCCGCCAGCCCAGGACAGGCAATTTCCGCCGGTATAGGTTGCAGAACTGCCGTCCGCCCCCACAATGCCTACCTGGCGCTGTGAAGGATTGTCATCGTTTCTGAGAAGATTTTGTAATGCTTCATCGGGAGTCAGACCGGATTCCATAAGATCCAGCCCGCGCCAGCCAAAGGAGGTGTTGGCAAAAGACTGGGTGGCAACCGCGCCCACACCGGCTCTGGCCCAGGGAACAACAGTTCCAACCGCAAAAAAGCGGGAGGCTACCGCAACGCCCAGTTCCCCGGTTGCCGAATCGTGGGCAACAATGGAAAATGTCGCGATATTTTGCGCTTCAGCCCGGCCATGTTCACCGGCAAACAAAAAACCGTTGGAAAATAATATTAATCCCATCGCGCCAATTAGAAATACATTTTTTAAACAAAAATTCCGGAAAGAATGATTGCTGTGCATAAATGCCTCCTCTTTTTATTTGACTGAAATGCAGTTCAAAATCCGAACGGCATGTAACATGTAAATTAAGCACCGCAAAGATAAATTTCATCAAAAAAATTGTCCATTATTTCCGATTACGGAAAAAAATAATCGGCCCAGCCAGATATGGCCCGCTGCAACTCCCTGCTACCAGTTCTACCCGTAAAAATTGAGTCATATATTCCGGATGCTGACAAATAGTTTCCGGT
>JARRQT010000116.1:0-1976 GCA_037381445.1 Calditrichia bacterium | reverse complement strand
ATTTTCGATTCAAAAGGTATTTGAATTTTGGCGCACAATTCCTATCTTACTCTCTGTTTTAAATGAGGGTGAGATAAGCAAGCGGATAAATTTATCGGGAAAGGGACTCTGTTCATGAAAATATTATTCATCGGCGGGACCGGTACTATCAGTTCAGCCTGCTCCCGGCTTTGCATTGAAAAGGGCCATGAGCTTCATCTCCTGAACCGGGGAAAGTCCATGAGAACACCGCCGCCGGAGGCGCGGATCATCCATGCTGATTTTCGTAATACCGGGGAGGTGAAAAAAGTTCTCGGCCAGCAGAATTTTGACGTGGTAGTGGATTGGATTGCTTTTTCGGAGGAACATGTTAAAAATGATTTTGAGCTTTTTCGGGACATCGCCGCTCAGTATGTATTCATTAGTTCCGCCTCCGCCTATCAGACACCGCCTTTGAAACTTCCCGTGACAGAAACCACGCCGTTGAGCAATCCATACTGGGAATATTCCCGCAATAAAATTGCCTGCGAAGAATTTCTGATGAAAGCCTTTCAAAGGGAGGGATTTCCGGTGACCATCGTCCGGCCTTCCCATACCTATGATAAAATGTCCATCCCTTTTCACGGCGGATTTCTTCTGTTTGATCGTCTTCGAAAGGGGAAAAAGGTGATCATCCACGGCGACGGAACTTCTATCTGGACGCTGACACATCACTGTGATTTCGCGAAGGGATTTGTCGGTCTGTTAGGAAACGCTTCCGCGATAGGGGAGGCCTACCATATCACTTCGGATGAATGGCTGACCTGGAATCAGATCGCAGCGACATTGGCGGAAAAAGCGGAGCTCGACCTGCAAACCGTCCACCTTCCTTCTGATTTTATTGCCAGGTACGATGCAGGATGGGGAGCAGGTCTGCTGGGCGACAAGTCCCACAGCATGATATTCGATAATTCAAAGATTAAGCATGCTGTTCCGGATTTTTCGGCTGACATTCCCTTTTCCCGCGGTGCGGAAGAAATTGTGAGCTGGTATTTTGCAGAGCAGGGCCGTCAGCAAATCAATCCGGAACTGGATTCCCTGATGGACCGGATGATAAATGATTTTGAATCCATTACCGGGCATGTGTGAAAGAAACGTCAGATAATTATATGAAATATCAGTCCGGAACATTTCTGACAGCAAACAATCTTGAATACCGGATCAGGGAGGTCCAGGCAACTGATGCAGCGCTCCTCAACAGTTTTCTGCAAATGATGGTCAGAGATTCGGAATATCTGGAATTTGAAGCCGATGATTTTAACCACAGCAGGGATGAGGAAGAGAAAATAATCCGGGAGTGCGCTGATGCAAAAAACTGCCTCATGCTGCTGGCTGAAAACAATCAACAGATTATCGGGTATGCAGGCATCCGCGTATCAACTCAGGGAATAATGCCCTATGTTGGTGTATTCGGTATTGCCGTGCACAAAGAATATCAGCACCAGGGAATCGGTTCCGGATTGATGAATGAGGTACTGGGATGGGCCCGGGAATCAAGTGGATTAAAAAAGATAATTCTTGCTGTCTTCGAAGACAATATTAATGCAATCAAGTTATATGAAAGCGCAGGCTTCCGGAAAGAAGGCGTTCTGGAAAAATCTTACATAATAAATGGCCGCCCTCACCAGCAAATCATTATGGGAATGGACATTTCTTAATTTTACTGCCTCCAAGCCGATGAGGTCTATATTTCTCCAATTCTATAAGAATTCGCCAACTGCGTTGATGGCGCAATGACAAATTTATTTTTCATTTTCTTTTTGCTGTCCAAAAGAAAACCAGGTTGATTATTTATCTCCCCGCAAAAAAATCAAATAAAAATTTGCATTTAAGTTTGGGTAATATCAGACGAACATATTTAGAGAAAAGTTAGAAAATTACTCTAACATTAAGTTGGAACAAAAACAGGGAAGTGCTATGGAAGGCAAAATCGGGAATGGATATCTTAAGGTCAGGGA
>JARRQT010000115.1:0-19723 GCA_037381445.1 Calditrichia bacterium | reverse complement strand
AAATGAATAAAACTTCACTGAAACTTCATAAAAATCTAATATTATAAAATAGAAATGTTTTAACACAGGTTTTTACAAAATACACAGGAGGTTGAAAATGACAGTCGGAGATATTAAAAAGGCGCTCAAATCCTATCGTGATGATGAGGATTTATATGTGGCGCTTCTGGGACACAGCAAATCGGCTGTATTCGAAAATGTGGTGGTTGGCGAACACAGCGGTTCAGTTCAATTATCCATCTTTGCTGATACGGATACGGAGGGTGTCACTCAGGTGGCCGTCGATCTGTTGAGCAAAGACGAATCTTTCAAATCGTTGCTTACCCGCAGGGGTGCCTGAAAAACGGCATAAATCCATTTAATAGAAAAGAGATATATCATGCTTGCGAATGGCATGATATATCCGCCTCAGACATTTGATTTCTATCTCAATTTTATATTGGCAGATATTTATTTCCATTAAGCGGTTTTTGGAATATGGTATTGTCTCTTCTTCACAGCTGATGTCAATCTCTGCATATACCTGTTAAAAAATATGGGTTTGATAAACATTCTGCCTGATGTATATTCGTTGCAGATGATGCCGGCTGATCCTGAGCGAATGAAAGAGGTTACCCAGGGAAGTTACAGACTGCCGGCATTTTTATTATATATTAAAAAGAACAAGATGCCACTTCCTTTTATGACCGTTTGGTCAAAATTCTAATTCTGAATTTTCCTGCCATAGAAGTTTCTGTTCGGTTTTTTACATTTCCCAATGATTATTCTGAACTTCCGGGTTTCCGGAATAATCTTAAATGAGAACATCCTCACAAACGCATATTCGAAAGGGTTGGAAATGAAAAAATATTTCTGCTTTGTGGTTGTTATATTGTTTTTATCCATTAATTTGTTTTCCCAAAATCAGTTGACATTTCAGGTGGATATGAGGATTCCCATTGAGCATTCTGTTTTCAGACCTCTGCAGGGTGATAGCCTGGTGCTCAGGGGTAATCTTAATGGCTGGCAGGGGAACAGGCTGCATTTATCGGATGCGGATTCCGATAGTATTTATACACTCAGTCATGATTTCACCGGATTCGAGGCTGGCGTTATCGAATATAAATTTGTGATTCGTCAGGCGGGCGGCAGAGATATCTGGGAACAAAATCCCGAGAAAGACAATCCTCCTTATGGCAACCGCAAGATTGTCCTCTCAGGAAGTCCGCAGATTTTGCCGGCGAGTCCATTCGATCTGGACAGATATATTCTCAACGCCAATTATCAATTCAGTATTCCCCAATTGCAGGAAGATTACCGCCAAATGAGGGAAACCATTCAGGGTCTGCATCCGGCGTTATATGATTTCACGGACAAAGCGACTTTCGATTCTTTGTTTGAGGCTCGATACCGACTCATTGACGGACCCATGACCGGGGTAGAATTTTTTCGGATCGTCAATCCCCTGATGACCAGCATCGGGTGCGGCCATTCCGCCGTTTATATGCCGGAAGCCTGGTGGCAGGGCCAGCCGGACCGGTTCTTTCCCCTGCAGGTCCGATTTGTCGAGAACAAACTCTTTGTGCTTCATAATCTTTCCAGCAGGAATGAAATTGTTTCTGGAAGCAGGATCGATTCCATTAACGGATTATCGGCATCTGAAATCGCCGGGCGGCTGCTGTCCGGTATTTCCTCGGATGGATTCAGAAAGGGATATAGAATAAGTCATTTAAACGAAAGATTTGCCTGGCTGTATGCCCTGCACTATGGATTCCCGGAAAAGTTCAGGATCTCCTATTTTTCGCCCGCTGAGAATCTGCAGAAAAGTATTGAAACTGAAGCTGTGGCCGGAAAAATATTATCGGAAGCAAGTCCCCGGAAACCGCTGCTCGAATTTGAGATTATCGGGGGAAAAAGCACCGCGATCCTGACCATTAACAATTTCAACTATTACAACGAACAAAAGCGATTCTATAAATTTATTGACAGCGCTTTTGCAGAAATTAATGATGAGGAAATACAAAATCTGATTCTGGATCTGCGGGATAATGATGGCGGCGATCCTTTTTGTTCAGCCTACCTGCTGTCATACCTCACTCCGCAACCGATACCTTATTTTGACGAGCCTTTCGGAAAATATGCTGATCTGGCGCAGCCAATCCATCTGGCTGAGAACAGATTTGCCGGCAGCCTGTATACGCTCATCAATGGCAAATGCTTTTCCACCACCGGGCATTTAGCCGCACTGCTCAAATATCATCGCATCGGCACTTTCATCGGCAGTGAAACCGGAGGCACATATTCCTGTAATGATGCAAAGGCAATCATTCCGCTTAAAAATACAAATCTCATGCTGCAGGTCGCGCAGGGCTCCTTCGCGGTAGCGGTTCAGGGTATGTTCAAAGACCGTGGCATCATTCCGGATTATACCGTCCGACCGGCCATTGAAGATATACTGGCAGGACGGGATGCGGAAAAGGAATTTGTGCTGGAATTGATCGATAAGAATTCCGGAGATGACCAGTAATGATGGGGAGATTATTTGAATCAGCTCAACTATAGGAGGGGCACAAACAAATAATAAAAGAAGATACCCTATGAAAAAATGTATCTCTCTTATCACCGCAACCATGCTGGCCATCATTCTTTTCAGATGCGATTCCGATAACAAAATTATAAGCAATGATAAAACGATGGTGATCGGAAGCGGGCCCATTGTCTTAAAAACGGTCGATCCTCCGGCATTTCAGAGTATTGTGAATATTGCCATGACCCGGGTAAGCGTCACAAAGGGCAGTCCGCAAAAAGTAGTCCTGAAGGCGCAGCAGAATGTTCTGGATGTGCTTCGTTGTGAAGTTGAGGCCGGCAAATTGACCCTGGATTTTGGAGAAAATATTAATGTGAAAACGTCGGAAGAGATTGAGGCTGATATTACTGTAGCCGCGATTTCGGACATCAATTCCATTGGGGTTGGCAATTTCACCATGACCGGGGCGAAGCAGAGCCGCATCATTTTTAATCTGACGGGTACCGGAAATGTGGATGCTTATGCTCTGCCGGTTGATACCTGCACGATTACAATAACCGGAACGGGGAATTGCCGGATTCGCGTGAACGAATTGCTGGTGGTCACTCTTACCGGCACCGGGAATGTGTATTACAAAGGCAATCCTTCCATTATTTCCAGTGTGACCGGAACCGGCAGAATAATCAATGATAACTAGCTAGCTAACCATTAGTAAATTCACCGAAACTGCGTTTTTCTCAGATGGGATCCGGATACAATCTGTGGAGTTCGGCCAGGATGATTTATTGATAAATCATCCTGCGTGTCGTTTGCTCTGCAAATTCCAAAATGAGAGTTCGATAAGGCACAGGGATAATCCCCGACTAAAGAGATCCGGGCACCAAAATTCTTTTTTTGGGAGGACTTCACGAAGACAGTCCGGCATCTTCACGCTGGTTCAGTGAGATGGCCGACCAGTCAAGTTCCTCCCGGTTATGGGCCAGGGAGCGCAGGAAACGATCCTCCAGTAGGGCTGCCAGCGGCATCGGAATATGACTATTACGGGCGGTATCCCTTATCAGACGAACATCCTTGGCTCCCAGAGAAAGACGGAATCCGGCCGGTGAGAAGCTCCGTTCCAGGATTGCTTTACCGTAGTTTTTATGAATGAGGCAGTTGAATAACGATTCGCTGAAAAGGCCATGGGCCTTCCCGGCATCCGCTCCGTTTTTCTCCATGAAAGCAAATGCTTCTGCCATGGCCTCAATGGCTGAGGCGATCAGGAAATTGCCTGCGATCTTCACTACATTAGCCAGTTCCGGCTTGTCACCGAAATCATAAACGCCCTGCCCCACGGCATCCAACAGGGGACGTACCCTGTTTTTGGCGACCGAGTTTCCGGCCAGGCATAACCATAACTTGCCGGCGCTTGCCACATCGGGCCTGCCGAATACCGGACAACCGAGGTAATCCACTCCGAATTCGGCGTGACGGCGGGCCAGTCTGCCAGCGCCTTCCGGACTCAGGGTGCTCATGGAAAGATGAATACTGCCTTTCCCCAGTTTCTTTAGCAATTTGCTATCAGCTACCGCTTCCACTGCATTGTCATCGGACAGCATCGTAACCAGGACACTACCGGGCGTCACCGCATCGGCCGGGCTCTCCGCCGACTCCGCTCCCTTATCGGTGAGCGGCTTCATCTTTTCCCGTGTGCGGTTGTATACCTTCACCGGGAATCCCGCTTCCAGCAATCGCAGCGCCATTCCTTTTCCCATCGCTCCCAAGCCGATAAATGCAACATTCTCTTTCATAACGGTTTCCTCCCGATTTTTTATATTTCAGTCTGATTATGCTTGTTCAAAGATATCCTTCTTGTTCTGACTGAATAAAACAGGTCTAAATGAGTTTTTAATGAAAACCCGATTTGCATTCGAATGTCGCAAGATGAGTCAAGGGAGGGGAGTCTGAAGCATCAAATGTTTGTTTTATGGGATTTGCCGCCGGGGAAAATGAGAATATTATATCGTGATATTGTGAAAAATCTATTGTCTATTTCAGATGGATGAGACATATCTGATGCTCTTTGAAAGTAAAGAGGACCGACTTGAAATAATGATTGATCAGCGAAAATGAAGAAAATAGGGCAGGTAATTTCCGGTTTGCCTGCCCTGAGGCAATTGTTGTGAAAATGTTTGAATGATTTTTTATCTTTCTGTTCCGAAAAAGTTTGGCCGAATAAAATACTTTTTATCATGCAAACGATAATCTGTCCAATTAATTATACCGCAATCCAACTTCTATTGCATCAGAAACATTTTGCGGATCTGACTAAGACCTCCGCTTTCCAGGCGATAGAAATAGATGGCGCTGGATAAGTTGCCGGCATCAAAATTCACCTGATGTTTCCCTGCTGCCATTTTCTGATTATTAATCAGCGTTACGATTTCTTCGCCCAAGATATTATACACCCTAAGTGTCACAGTCGCCGATTGCCTCAGCTCAAATTCGATGATCGTGCCGGGATTGAAGGGATTGGGATAGTTTTGCTCCAACGCGAAATCATAGGGCATTTGCACGTCTGAATTCTTTTCGATGGCCGTTAGAGTGGTGTCGAAACCAAGTTTCTGCATCTGTACTTTGGTCAGCGGCGTGGCAAAAAACATCTGATGGCCGTCCCAGTTACTCTTGAGGAATGACCAGTTCTTGGAAGGTGCCACCGGATCAGAGGGATCACCGTTATAAGTGATAAAATCCATCTTGAATGTCGTTTGATAATCCGCAGGCATAGGCACCACCCCATGCAGCCAGCTCAGCGTGCTGTCCGTGGAATTCCAGGTGGCGAATTGAATCAGGTGATTTGTATTATATTCCTGTATCGCGGCCACCTGTCCGCCGAAATTCAGGTGGCAGTCCGCGCATTTTCTGGCATCGGTTTTCGTAATAGTATGCGCCGCATAAGGGGCGAAAGCAACCCAGGAATTGCCCTTATAGCTTAATGACTGGAATGTGGCGGTATGAACTTTCCCGTCAGAAGTTCTGTTAACCAGAATCACATAATCATGAATCTGTTGTTTGGCCCGTTTGAGTGCTGCATCCACCTGACTTTCGAAATGGCAGTTATAACAACTTATGACGGATTTTGTATGGCAGGCGCTGCAGTGCAGTGCACCGCCATGTGGATCGTTGGCGGCGTGACCGGCAGGCAAATTGTCGTGACATCCCGAATTGGCGCAATCGGCCTTAATGGCACCCGGTTCCAGCATCGAGTTATAGCTGATGCCGTCATCTCCGTGCAAATCCGATTTCCGGTGACAATCCCAGCATTCCAGAGGGGTGCTGGCGTCCCGATGGACATCAGCGTATCCCAAAGTTACCTTCTCTGCCTTTTGCCGGCTATGGCATCCGTAACAATCATCCTCCGTAACGGGACCAGGGAATGGCGAGGTCGCGGTGGCGTGGCAGTCCACGCAGTTTGCCCCCGGATAGGGGATAGGATAGGGATCTCCATTGGCATCCAGATTGTCTCCCGGATGACAGGATAGACAAGCCACATTCGGATTGGAAATTGGCACATTGGTCAGAGATTCAAAGCCGGGAGCCGGAGCATGGGTTACACTGGTATCGGCCCCATACCAGTAGTTTTTACCCTTTCGTTCCTTGTGTAAACTGGTGGCAAAATTCGCCTGGCCGTACAAAGCAAATGAAAAGACGACCAGCAATAACAGAATCCTGAAATTTAGTAAAGAATGTCTCATAAATAACTCCCTTCTTTTGGTGTGATTCACGGATAATGAAATAAGACAACAATTTTCAGTTTTCATCTGCAGCCAGATTCCGGATTTTGCTTTTTAGTGATCCTTATTCAAGGATTTTTTCATTCTTTCCTTTTCGAAACGGGCATACAGAATTGTTAAAACAGTTTTGACGGCAGGATTTTCCGGGGCTGTATTATGGGCCTGTTCAAAATATTGGATTGATTTTTCAAGATCACAATATAGCCATAGGATGCCTAATATGATTTGTTCGCCCATTGATTTTTCCGTCGAACGGGTCCGAGATTCCATATCGTAAACCATCTCCCGGCAGGGGCAGTCATCATCCACCGGATGGGTTCTGATGATGAAATCCGCATCTTCCATTACCAGTGGAAGAAAAACGGACAGTGCATCGTCAACTTTTCCCAATTGAGTGTAACAGATGATAAGTTTTCGGCGGATACCTTTATTCCCGGGATCTTTCGCTGCTGCCCTGGCAAGATATTCCGCCGCTTTATCATAGTTACGTGCTAAGAATTGTTGATTTCCAAGCATTTCGTACATGGCAGCCTCTCTTTATCTGATACAATTTTACTGCCAATCGAAAAAAGGCCTAGAATATGGATGTGGGGGGATTCAAGAAATGGAACATTTTGTTTCTTTTGAGGGATATGGAGGTGATCTGAAAATCTTAAGTTCAGTATTTATAATGGATTCATATCCGGTGGATCATTCTGTTCCGGGCGGAACAGTTGGAACATCTCATTCCGGGATTTCCAGATCAAAGCGGCGTATTTTTCTCCACAGGGTAGTGCGGCCGATTCCCATAATTTTTGCCACTTTCGATTTGTTCCAGCGGTATTTTTGAAGAAGATCAAATATGCGGGCGGCTTCATCGTCTGCAAAATTAGCGGCCTTATGAGAATCGCGACAGCGCACTGTGTGCCGGATAGTGGGGGGCAGTTTGCAGGCCTGAATAACCGACCCGCTTTTCGTGCGGGCGAATGCATATTCAATACTGTTTTCAAGCTCGCGGACATTTCCTCTCCACTGTTGATTGACAAGGATTTCCAGTGCTCCATCTTCTATTTCGTCAATCGTTTTTTGATATAGAAGGGAATATTTTTGCAGAAAATGCCGCACAAGATAGGGGATATCCTCGGGATGTTCCTGCAGCGAAGGCACATGAATGGGGATCACATTCAGTCGGTAGTACAGGTCTTCCCGGAATTTGCTATCTGCCAGTGCCCGGCTCAGATTTTTGTTAGTAGCGGCGATTACCCGCACATCTACTTTGCGACTAAGGGATTCACCCACCCGCTCGAAAGTGCCTTCCTGAAGCACCCGCAATAACTGTATCTGCATTTCCAGCGGGGTTTCCGCAACTTCATCGAGAAACAAAGTGCCGGTATGTGCCATTTCAAATCGGCCCAGGCGGTCTTTAATGGCCCCGGTGAATGCTCCCTTTACATGCCCGAACAGCTCGCTGGCCAGAAGCTGAGGGGTAAAGACCGAGCAGTTGACTTTTATAAACGGTTTGTCGCTCCGCGTGCTCAGCGACTGGATGGCATTGGCGATCATTTCCTTGCCAGTGCCGGAATCCCCCTGAATTAACACCGTGGCATCAGTATCGGCGATTTCCTCAATCAGATCAAATATCTCGCGCATGGATTTGCCGTGGCCTATGATACCATGAAAATGGGCGCTCTTTTCCAAGTTTTTTCTGATCGCTTCATATTCGGATAGATTGCGAAAAGAAATGACTCCGCCAACCGGTTCACTTTCTCTGTTTCGTAAAACTGCGGCATTGATACGGATATGAAGATTGTTCCCGTTTCTGTGATAGATCGAATATTCAAAATCCCTTAAATCCCGCCCGGATTCCAGCACCACCGCAATGGGGCATTGGTGAGAGCACAGCTCCGCCCTGAACACATATTTGCAAAATTTTCCGATCACCTCTTCCCTGGGAAACCCGGTAATCCTTTCTGCGGCGCGGTTCATAAAATTGATTCTAAAACTTTTATCGACTGTAAAGACTCCTTCGCTGAGTGATTCCAGTATATCGGTGGTTAAATTTGATGGGAAAGTCATATCATCTCCTGTTTCAGAGATTATAGAAATGAAACATTCTTTTCAAAATTAATTTTTGCTGCTGTCATTTACAAGCTAAATGTATATTGTTCTTAAATTATGGATAATGTTGGTGTAATGGGTTGCTATGGTGAAATAACATTGATGTTAAAGATGCTCAATAATATGTGAAAGAGGCTTTTGTCTTCATGGTCCGCCTTCTTGCGGACGGGTTCACTGGTCAGAAAAATATTAGCAAAAGAGACTTCCGGCGGAATGTCCCGGGTGTTCATTTCCTTCTTACTGACGAAAGGAGATTAATGAATGCAAACGGAGAAGAGAAAAAAGTGTGTCCAAATTGAGACCAAACATTGAACTCCAAAACGCCAACTTTGATGCAATTCAGACATAAAATAAGGGCTTATACTCATTCGCATAAGCCCTTGATTATTATCTATTTCTTGCGGAGAGGCAGGGATTCGAACCCTGGGACCCCCAAAGGGGGTCAACGGTTTTCGAGACCGCCCCGTTCAACCGCTCCGGCACCTCTCCTGATAACTCGTCCATCCTTAATTTTTGGCCCCGCAAAATTAATACATATCTCCCATGAAATAAAGATATTTTTAATTCCTCTCGGATTATGAATAAAATTAGCCCGCTTTAATTCTTTTTCCATCCGTCATGGGAGCTGGAATTCAGTGCCTCCCAGACCTTATTCAATAAATTTTCCGCCGTGAACGGCTTTTGAAGAAATGCGACGCCCGTTTCCAGAACACCATGATTAATTATGGTGTTGTTGGTATAGCCGGACAGGTATAATATTTTCAAATCTTTTCTGAACTCAGCACATTTTTTAACCAGTTCCGGGCCGTTCATTTTCGGCATGATTACATCGGTAAGTATTAGATTAACAGAGTTGTTTTGATTCCGGCAAAAATTAATTGCCTCGTCAGCGCTTCCCGCCTCCAATACCTCATACCCGGTGGATTTCAAAATTTCATGGATCAAAGTCCGAACATCTTCTTCGTCTTCCACCACCAATCTTTTTTCTCAACGGATGAGGGAATGTCACTCCGAATTGCCGGGAAATAAATCTTGAATGAAGTCCCGTGTTCGGGCTCGCTGTAAACCCAGATATGCGCGCCGCTTTGTTTGATGATACCGTAGACCGTAGACAGACCCAAACCTGTGCCCCTGTCCTTTGTTTTTGTAGTAAAGAACGGTTCAAAAATCCTTTCCCTGGTTTTTTCATCTATCCCGACGCCGGTGTCGCTGACGGCCAGCATGACGTATTGTCCTGTGTCAACTTCCATGTGCCTTCTGGCATAGGCCTCGTCCAGGTAAACATTCTCGGTTTCGATTGTCAGTTTCCCGCCATTTGGCATGGCGTCTCTGGCATTAACCGCCAGGTTCATAATCACCTGCTCAATCTGACCCGCATCCACCCTGACCTTGTCCAGATTTTCGCCAGGATTCAGATTCAGTTCGATATCTTCGCCGATGAGGCGTTTTAAGATTTTATAAATATCATGGACAATATAATTGAGGTCAATGGTTTTGGGTTGAATGATCTGACGCCTGCTGAATGCAAGCAACTGGCGGGTGAGCGAGGCCGCCCTTTCGCCAGCTTTCTTAATGGAGCTGATTCCGCTGAATAATTGCTCTCGGTTGTCTAGCTGGTTCAGCAAAACTTCGCTGTACCCGGTGACCACCGTCATCAGATTGTTGAAATCGTGAGCGATTCCCCCTGCCAGTTTCCCGATAGCTTCCATTTTTTGTGATTGCAGGTACTGCTCTTCTAGTTTCTTTTGTTCAGTAATGTCAAGCTGAATCCCCCACATCCACAGCAGCTTTTCATCTTCGATATATCCAAAATAAGAGTTTCGGAAATAGTGAATATTTCCGTCAAAATCTTTTTCCTCATTATCAAGTATTTCCGCCTTAAAATTGTTTTTGATAACATTTTCGAGGCGGTCAATAGAAGTATCCCAATCTATAATAAGGTTCTTTATTTCTTTTCCCCTCCAATCCGATTTGTTGGATATCCGATACATTCTCAGGAGTGCTTCATTTCCTTCCGTAAAATAACCCGTTTCCAGAACTTTCCTGGCAATTTGGCGGGGAGGAAGTTCTGCGGATATTGGTTCCGGGAATTCCAGACGCCAAATACCGACTAAATTATTTTGGATGAAGTTTTCATATTGCAGATTCCGGATAGCCAGGGATTCCTGCGCCTTAACTCTTTCGGTAATGTCCGTGATGAATCCCTCCAAAATCCCCTGTGCGTTTCCATCGATCAGAACCTGCCTTCCCTTTTCCCATACCCATTTTGTCTGATCGTTGGCCGCCACAATTCTGTATACCAACTGAAACGGCCGGTTGGCAGCCAGACTTTTTTGGACTTCGTCCCAGACTCTTTGTCGATCATCCGGATGAATTAACCGGGCATAGGAAATATTTCGGTTGTCAATCAAATCTTGCGAGGCGTAGCCGGTCAGATGAACACAACCCTCGCTCACAAATTCCATAGTCCAATCCTCATCATTCCGGCAGCGATATGCCATTCCCGGGAGATTGCTCATCAGGGTAGACAAAGTTCTCTGGCTCTGCAGAAGTGCTTTTTCCGCCTGGATCTGAGCTGTAATATCCCTATGAGTTCCGATCATCCGAATGGGTTTTCCTGTGGAATCCCTTTCGACCACTTTTCCCAGGTCCAGTATCCATTTCCAGTCACCCGATTTGGTTTGTAGCCGGTATTGTGCTTCGTAGATGGCGCTAATTCCTTTAAGATGGTTGTTTAATAAATCCATAACTTTGGGGAGGTCGGCGGGATGGACCAAATTTTCCCAACTGCTATATTTTCCATCGATCTCATTTAACTCGTACCCCAGCATATTTGACCACTTTTCGTTAAAGAAAAGTTTATCCTTTTTGATATCCCAGTCCCAGAGTGCCTGGTCGGTCCCATATAGGGCAAGATTTAATCGTTCTTCATTTTCCCGGAGTTCCCGAGTAGATTTTTCGAGCTTAAAGAATCCTCTCCGGATGAGCCAATAAAGCAGAAGCGCGGTGGCAATCACAAAGAACCAGCCCTTAAAAGTCTGCAGGATGGTCAGTTCGGGAATGGGGCCCGCTAATTTTTCCAACAACAGATCAGATACGGAAATCCAGATTCCGCCCAATACAATATATATAAGTATGATCCTGAGCGGAGAGGCTACGGGGATCTTAATTTTTTTGAGAAAAAACTTTTTCATAGCCTGAACAGCGATCTTTATGTGTATCATTTTTAATGCATCAAAATCAGACGCGATTTTATTCGCTTAACGGATTCCCAAAATTTAACGATGAAGAAATGAGCGAAAAATCGCCTCCTTTATTTCATTCAGAATTTGAAAGGGAGTAAATTGGTCTTATTGAAAACTTTGGTACCCGGAATTTCTTGTCAAAATAAAACTGCAATTTATGAACTCATTAATAGTTCTTGCCAACCTTCTTTCTGCAAATTACAATAAAATTCGATAGCTTTTCATAATTTTAAAAATGAAAAATTTTCAAAATTTCTAAAAATATACATTTCTCTTCTTATTATCGCAATTATTTTAAATGTTCTTTAATATTCGCTCTAAAAGGAGCTTGCTGGCAGTTTCTCTGTTCATAAGAGAAATGTGCACTGATTTTATTTTATTCAGCAAAATATCCGGTTGACTGGCAATTTGTTTTCAATGGCCAGTTTCTGTATTGAAATGTATCCGTTTATCAAGCAGTTCGGTCGATCAATTCAAAAAAATCTTTAAACAGTCTTATCGGGGTAGGGACACCACTGCCGCAGGGGACATTCCGGGCATTTGGGCTTCCGTGACTGGCAGATATTTCGTCCGAAAAGAATGGCAGCATTACTCGCCCAGGTCCACTTTTCTCGCGGGATCAGTTCCATGAGCTCTCTTTCCATTTTGTCAACGCTGTTTTCTTTGGAAATCTCCAGCCGCTGAATAACCCGCTTCACATGGGTATCAACAGCGATGCCCTCATTTTTGCCATAAACATTTCCCAGCACCATGGCCGCGGTTTTTCTCCCTACCCCCGGCAGTGCTGTCAATTCGTCGATATTCTGAGGAATTTTTCCCTGAAATTCCTCAGATAATTTTTGACAGCAGGCTTTAAGAGCCCTGGCCTTATTTTTATAAAATCCGGTGGATCGGATGTCTTCCTGCAAATCTTTATCGGGTGTCTTTAGATAATCTCCGGGTGCGGAGTATTTTTTGAAGAGGTCAGCGGTCACTTTATTGACCCGTTCATCGGTGCACTGGGCAGAAAGAATGACTGCCACTAGCAATTCAAAACCGTTTGAGAAATTCAGTGCCAGCCTTGGCTCAGGATAAATTTTTGACAATTCGGAAATTAGCGATTTGATCTTTTGATCTTTGGTCATATCAGGCTCCGTTTTCATTCTCCAGAAAAGATAATAAAAAGCTGGTTTGTATCAAAATTTAATCACCATATAAAAAATGGAAATAATGAAGCGGTTGATTCCCGGAGGCTTTTACCATTTTAATTCAATCAATATGATTGGTACCTTCCTGCAAATCTTGTTCTACCTTGAAAATCCATTGATTTATTGCCCGATTGCGCTTAATTTTATATGTCATTAATTATCTTTAACATAGCATTATATTCTGGGAGGGGGATTTCCCAATATCAGTTTTTGAGCGGTTACCGGTTTTGGAATACGATGAATTAATCTTTAATCAAAGTCAGTGATTTCAGGATGAACGAAAGTAAATCGCAGAATGGAGAAAATACGACAGCCCCGGCGAACCGGCGCTTGCGCCAGTATTTGCTGCTGGCACGGGAATTTGAATCGCAAAACCTCTGGAACAAAGCTGTTCATACCCTTGAGCAGGCAGTTCTTGAATATCCCAATCATCCCGTGCTGCTGCTCTCCCTTTCTGAAACATATAATCGATTAGGTGCCCGGATTCAGGCCCGACAGATCCTCGAAAAACTTCTGAAAAGCAATCCCGGGGATGGCTATGTAAATTATTCCCTGGCGGTCAAATCGGAAAGAGAGGGTAAATTTGGGCGTGCCTGGCAGTACTATCTGTTGGCGATAAAAAGTCCGGCAACGCGCGCTGTAGCCTTAAAATCATGCCTTACTCTTTTATTGCAGTTAAACCGTAACGGCGAGGCGCTGAATACTCTTTCCACCTGGAAAAAGCAGTTCAAGGATGAATCCTGGTTTGTGTTGCTGTGGTGCGAGGCGCTGGTGAGAAATGGACAAAAAAGTTATGCCCTTCGCATTTTAAGCAGGATGTTGAAAGAAAATCCCGACAAATATTTTTTAATAAAATATGTTTCGATCAAATATCAGCAGGATCATGTAAAGCCCCAAAAGACCTACCAGAGACTGCTGACTAAATATCCCGGCCTGCCGCAATTGAAATCCTGGGAATTTGACAGTCTGGAAGTGGACTACCTGATTCATCATTCCCGGCTAGATGAAGCGGAAAAGCTGACAGACAATTTTCTTGGAAAGGGATCCAATCGAGGATACTGGATCAGACGTTCTCTGGATATAAAAGAGGCCGCCGATAAGCATGACGAGTTCGAGGAAATGACATTCAGATACCTGATGGGAAATCCTTCTGATACGGGCATATTCCGACGACTGGAGAGATATTTCACGGAAAGTTTCAACTTAACCAACTGGATGGACTGGCTTCGTCTGATATTTATTCAACATCCCCTGAATCCTCAATTATTTAAATATCTGCGGACTTTTTTTCAGAAAAGAGACTGGCTGCAAAATGCCGGTCTAAGGTATCATGATTTGATGACCATGATTGAGAAAGCGGAAATCCAGGAACAAAATTTTCCGGCCAGCGAATGGATCCATATTCCCCAGTATGTTTATGAATACTTTTGTCTGCATTTGAATTTTGCCGACGAGCTGCTCCCCGCTTCAAAATTGTTCGAACTGGTTTGCGGCATGCAGGGAAGCAATCCGAAATTGCTTCCCTTTACCGAGGAGGATCTGCGCAGGGCTTATCCGGCCTGGATTATGGGGCTGCAGTTTTATTTTCTGTTTAAAGAGGGCGCCGCGGTAATAGGAGAATTCAACCCTGCTTATTTTTACAATTACCGGATTGCCCTTATTCTGAAATTTCCCAAGCAATATCTTGCGCTTGATGTCTCTGAACTATTAAATTGTCCGTCGGAATTTGAAAAAGAATGGTTATATAAAATGGACCTCGAGGTAGTTACTCTTCCTGCACAACTGGCCCCCCACAGCTACTTCAGGGGAATGCCCGTATTTGAATTGGAGGATCTGCCCGGAATTCTGTCATTGTTGGACACTCATTAATTTGTATTCAGAAAGGATATTTTTAAATGATAGATTGGGAATCTTACCGGAAATTGTTTCCGCACCTCAGGGAGCATGTCTATCTCAATCACGCGGCGATCTCCCCCATGAATACCCGTACCCTCGAAGCGGTTGAAGAATTTTTTAAGAATCGTCTGGAGAAAAACATAGAATTCTGGCCGGAAGCTATGGATCGAAAGGCGAGGCTGATCACACTGATCGGAAAGCTTATCAATGCGCCGCAGAATCAGATTGCCCTGGTTCCTAACACTTCCGCCGGGTTAAATATTCTTGCCATGGGCCTGGACTGGAAGCCGGGCGACCGGATTCTTTTAAATGACTTCGAATTTCCCTCCAATGTAATTCCGTTTATCAATCTCAGGCGCAAAGGGGTCGAAATCGATTTCGTCAAAAACCGGGATGGCGCAGTTTTTATTGAAGATATTGAAAAAAGTCTCAAGCCTGCCACGCGGTTACTCTCCATCAGTTTTGTGGAATTCCTCAACGGCTATCGCAATGATCTGAAAAGAATCGGCGAGTTGTGCCGTCAAAGGAACATCATTTTCTGCGTGGATGCAATTCAGGGATTGGGGGGCCTGCGTTTGGATGTGCAGGAAACGGGGATCGATTTTATGGCGACTGGCGGGCATAAGTGGCTCATGTGGCCCGCCGGAATCGGATTCGTCTATATTGCTGCCCATATCTTCGACAGAATTTATCCGGCGCAGGCCGGGTGGCTGAGCGTGCAGACCCCCTGGGATTTCTTCAATTACGGCCAGCCTTTTGCGGAGAATGCGCAGCGCTTTGAACCTGGAACCGCGAATACCTATGGGATTATCGCCGCCGCGGCCATGCTGGAAATTATGCTGGAAATCGGACCGGAGAATATCGAAACAAAGGTGCTGGGCAATACGGATTATCTGGTCCGCAAACTCACCGAATCCGGCTACCGGCTCTTTACCCATTCTGAGCCAGAAGTCCGGTCAGGAATTGTGAGCGTTTATCACGACCGGGCCGAAGAACTTTTTAATTTCCTGAAAGAAAATAAAGTGACAGTCTCACTGCGGGAAGGCAAAATCCGCATCTCGCCTCATTTTTATAATGATCAAAGTGATTTTGACAAACTTCTGGATTACTTACATGATTTTGACAATCATTCATAAATTTTCTTTGATTGAGTAAACGAAATTGTTTTTTGGCGACATTAATTATAACTCGTTAAATTATTTCAGTCTGAATGACGGAGAAAGACCATGAAGCAGAGCTTCCTGAGAAAAATAATGACCGGAGTACTGGCCGGTGTGTTAAGTGCCATTTTGGTGTGGGTGGTCAGCGATATGCTGTTCAAAAACTTCTTTTTCACTATTGAGGCTCAAACCTACGACTGGCGAATGCGGCGTGCCATCGATCAGCCCAAAAGTCCCATAGATGATATTGTAATTGTGGATATTGATGAGCGCAGTGTGGAAAAGCTGGGAAGTTACCATCAATGGCCCCGCACCCATTGGGAAACCATGGTCAATTACCTGAAAAAAGCAGGGGTCGCCATGATTGGCATGGACTTTATTTTTGATCCCGATCGCCGGAATCCGGCCGAGGACAGGGCTTTTATTTCTGCAATCCGCAATGCCGGTAATGTCTGCAGCGCGCTCTATTTCTCCGTGTCGGACAGCGAGCATTTCCGGCCGGTGATGACCAGTGAGCCCCAGGGGTTGGATTTTAAAAGATTCCTGTATGATGTTCCCCCCGCATTATCCGCCCGTTTAATCAGCCAGGAACGGCTGGGCCCGGATTCTCCTGAATTCCTCAATGCAAGCTATACAGCCGGTTATGTAAATCTGTTTCCGGACCCGGATGGCGTTCTGAGGCGAATACCCGCCTTTCTCAAATTTAATGATCATGTCTATTCTTCCTTCGCGTTTCAGATGGCCATGAAAAATCTGGGGATTCAAAAAATCGGCTATGATGAAAGCCATTCTGATCTCATTTTGAATTCTGCGGATGGAAAACAGTATTCCGTTCCCATTGATGAGCATGGCCAGATGCTGATCCATTACGAGGGCGGATTTCGTGCTTTCCGGTATATTTCATTTTATGATGTGCTCATGGGATTTGTCCAGCCGGAGTATCTGAAAGATAAAATTATTGTGGTCGGTTCTTCCCTGCCGGGCCTGTTCGATTTGCGGACTACACCGCTGCAGGCCGCCTATCCCGGCGTGGAGGTGAATGCCAATGTAATCTACCAGATTTTACAGAACAAGTATATCCACAAAATGTCCGATGTAACGAATTTTATCTTTATTCTGATTATTGCGGTCCTGGCCGGAATCGTGCTGGTGTTTGTCCGGCCGCTGGGCAGCATATTGCTGACCGTTCTTTTTATGTTCCTCATTATTCTGGCCGGGCTTTACTCGCTGGAATTGTATTCTTACTGGATGCCAATGATCCAACCCATGTTCGCGGTGGTGGTGGTTTTCGCCTCCACCTATGTCTACAGGTATATGTTTGAGGAGAAAGATAAACGACGGGTCAGGAGGATATTTTCCCACTATGTATCCTCCTCGGTGGTGGATGTGTTGCTCAGGAATCCGGAAAAAGTGAAGCTGGGGGGCGAAAAGAAATTCTGCAGCGTTCTTTTTTCGGATGTCGCCGGTTTTACGACCATCTCCGAACAGCTTGAGCCTGAAAAACTGGTAACACTTCTGAACGAATATCTGACGGAGATGACCAACCTGATTTTTGAGAACCAGGGAATGCTCGACAAGTATGAAGGTGATGCCATCATGGCGGTTTTCGGCGCACCGGTGGAAATGCCCGACCATGCGGAACTGGCCTGCCGTTCGGCACTGCAGATGCAGAAGAGGCTGCAGCAGTTGCGGGAGCGCTGGAAAGCAGCCGACAAGCCTGAACTGCATATGCGGATTGGGGTGAACTCCGGTGATATGGTGGTCGGAAATATGGGTTCGGTGACCCGTTTTGATTATACGGTGATGGGGGATTCAGTCAATCTGGCCTCACGATTGGAGGGCGCCAATAAACTGTATGGCACTGAAATCATGATTGGGGAAAAAACATACGAACTGGTGAAAGATAAATTCCTCGTGCGTCCGTTGGATATGCTGGCGGTGAAGGGAAAGAAAAAGCCGGTAAAGGCGTATGAGCTGATCGCTGCCAAAGAAGAGGCGGTCGATACAGCACTCCTTGAGATGCTGCGCCAATATGAGCAGGGGTTTGAAAATTATCTGAAGCGCAACTGGGAATGGGCGAACAACTATTTCCGCCAGGCGGTGCAGATGAAAAGTGATGACGGTCCCTCGCGGCTCTATCTGCTGCGCTGCCAGGAGTTTATGGCTCATCCGCCGGCAGAGGACTGGGATGGAATATTCGTCATGAAAACCAAGTAGCAGGTTTGCAGAAAAAATCCGGTGCGTTTTGTTGCGCGATGTTAGTAGATATTTTGGGGGAAATTCTAATAGATCAGAGGATTCTGCGCGAAAATATCGGGACCGGATCATCCAGGGCAAGCGGTTCTTTTATCCAGAAAGGTTCGCCGTATTTAACGCCGGCCCGCCAGCCGAAATGGCGGGCCCTGAATTCTATGGATTCCAGAAACCAGCAGGAAGAGATAAAAGTCTGCTGTTCCGGCCATTCTGGATTGTAAAATTGGGACTCGTAGGCTTTCAGCGCATCGAATTTGGTTTCAAACTCATCCGTAATATCAATCACAAAACTCGGCTCAAATTCATATTTCGCCATGTAATAGATAATTCGAAAGGGTCGGTGCGGGGGACTGTCCGGCAGATATTTTCGTACGCCGGCATAAAACCAGCTTTCCGTAATCAACTGGCTGGCATGCACATGGTCCGGATGACGGTCGTTCGCATAGGGGGCAAAAATCAGCAATGGTTTGAAGATTCTGATCTGACTGATTATTTTTGCCTTGTTTTCCGCATTGATTTCAATATTGCCGTCGGGGATTTTCAGATTGCTGCGGTGATCAACCTGCAGAATTTCCGCCGATTTGGCCGACTCCCGGTAGCGTTGCTCCACCGTTCCGCGGCTCCCCATCTCACCTTCGGTCAGATCGATGACAGCGGTGCGGTAGCCAAGCTTTTTCAATTTATAAAGGGTGCCGCCGCAGCCGAGCTCAACATCATCGGGATGGGCGCCAAACGCCACGATATCTATTTTGGATTCATCTTTTTTCATATTTATATCGGTGGAAAACAGATAACCGCATCTATTCATTCACACAAAAAAATTGACCCAGCCTGCATTGTTTTCCAGGAAGTGCTAAACGAATCCCATTTCCCGGCGGCTTAATTCAATGTCATAGGCAGCGATTTTTATTTCATGCGGGTTATGGCAAAGGATAAAATGATTCTCCGGAATTTCATTCCAGTTGTATTCTTTGTCCACAGGTTCGGAAGAAATCAATAATCCGTCCTCCGGCTGCGTGTAAAACAAAGATCGGTTCCGGCGGAAACCGATGAGGTATTTGCCGTCCGTGAAAACGAAATTAAGGGCCAGCAGCTCCTGTTTTTCTGCGGGAGTTGTCTTGACGATTTTATGAATGATATTGTAGATAATATTTAAAATACAGTAAACGTCGCATTTCTTTGAATTTTCGAACCAGTGCAGGAAATATTTGAACAGATATTCACTGTCTGTGGACCCCTCGGTTTTGATATTCATATTGCGCGGCAAATGATTGTTCAGCTCCAGTTTGCACTGCTCGAAGTCAGGAATGTTTCCGTTGTGCATGAATATCCAGTTTTTATAGACAAAGGGATGGGTGTTCTCCATGAGCACCGGTCCCTGCGAACGCCTGCGGATATGGGCAAACAGCAGGTCGCCGTGCAGCTTGCTGGCTTCAGTGATAAATTTCTGGTCCTGGTAGGCGGGCTCGGTGTTTTTAACCACCGTAAATTTGCTGTCGCGGAGGCGCCGGTGGGCCTGCCGAACAAGAGATAAGACATCCAATCGGTTTCCGAGATGGCCGGTTCGCCTCCCAGGGTGATCTTGTAGTCAGTCACCGGTCCCGAG
>JARRQT010000114.1:0-19066 GCA_037381445.1 Calditrichia bacterium | reverse complement strand
ACCTTTTGCAGTGAATCATAAAAAACAGGCTTCATTTCTTTCAAAGGAATGCGGTCCTGGGGCCGTTTGGGACCTGCCAGGCTGGGTTCAATTTCAGACATATCCAGTTCAAGCATGACACTATATTCCGCATCAATTGTTTTTTCTGAGTGAAATAATCCCTGCTCCTTCGCATATTTTTCAACAAGGGCTACCTGTTCATCCGAACGCCCTGTCTGCCGCAGGTACGCCAGAGTGGCGTCATCAATGGGGAAGAAACCCATGGTGGCGCCATATTCCGGGGACATGTTTGAAATGGTTGCCCGGTCCGGCAGGGCAAGATTCGACAGACCCGGTCCGAAATATTCAACGAATTTTCCTACCACGCCCTGTTTGCGCAGCATCTGCGTGATAACCAAAACCAGGTCGGTGGCGGTGGCGCCTTCCGGCAGATTCCCCGTCAGCCGAACCCCCACCACTTCCGGGATCAGCATGTAATATGGCTGGCCCAGCATCACCGCTTCGGCCTCGATACCGCCTACGCCCCATCCCAGCACACTTAAACCGTTGATCATGGTGGTGTGGGAATCGGTTCCAACCAGCGTATCGGGAAAAACAATTGTCCGGTCACCTTTCTGCGAGACCATTGCCACATGAGCGAGATATTCCAGGTTTACCTGGTGTACGATTCCTGTCCCGGGAGGAACAGCGGAGAAATTGCGGAAACTTTTTTGGGCCCATTTAAGGACGGCATAGCGTTCACCATTCCTTTCATATTCCCTTTCCACATTATATTTGAAGGAATCGGCAGTGCCGAAACGGTCCACCTGCACGGAATGGTCAATCACCAGATCGGAGCGGACGATAGGATTAATACGATCCGGGTCGCCGCCCATCTTTTTAAAAGCGTCCCGCATAGCCGCCAGATCTACGATTGCAGGCACGCCGGTAAAATCCTGCAGAATGACCCGCGCCGGCATATAAGGTATTTCAGTCTTCTCAATCTTTTTGGAATCATATTTGGCCAGCTTCATCACATCTTCTTCCGAAATAAGTCTACCGTCTTCATTGCGAAGTATATTCTCCAGCAGAATACGAATGGAAAAGGGGAGACGCGATAACCGGGTAAGTCCCTTCCTTTCCAGTTCAGGAAGAGAAAAATATAGATACTCTTTTCCTGCAATCGTGAATGTTTTCAGCGTCTGAAAGCTGTTCATGAATAAGGCAGCCATAGGATCTCCTTTGTAAGTTGAATGATTATTATTCAGACATTCAAATCAAAACAGTAATAAAACGAATTAGATGACAACAAGTTCATATTCAATTTTACCAATACTAATTCTAAATAATATTTCGAGAAAAATCAATAGATTGTGTTGATTGATGAAATGGAAGTCTGAGTTGAATATTTCACTTTACCATGGAAATCGGAAAATATCGATTTCCCGGATTGCCCAATGAAGCATAAGCATGTTCTTTGTGACGGAATATTTACGACAAAAATGGCAGGCAATAAAAAAAGGGACATCCTCTGATGTCCCTTTATGGCGATGGGGCCAAATTAAAATTTATTTTTTGGGAGGGAGGTTTCTTTGAGGGGAGAGCCCCATCACCGTTTTCAATTTAAGCTCAAGACATTTTAAAATCAAGAATTTTTTTGGCGGAATTGCCTAAAATTTTCATTTAAAGATTATCCCAGATATTCCTTCGCTAAAGCAGGATATACAAACTGGATCTCCAGAACCTCCCAGCCTCCCTCTTTTTTCAAAACACCGGCATGGATAATATCACCCTTTTTCAATTTGGAGAAAGCTGCGGAATTAATGACGGTTTCATTTAACTGCTCGAATAGATTTATCTCCCTCAGGTCCACTTTGCGGGAACCTCGATCATGAATTTGAGTGATTTCAAAGAACCCGGTTCGCTCTTCACCTTCGCCATTCTCCGGCGTAAGCAGAATGTCCAGCAGATTGTAATCATCCAAAAACAGATGACTCGCCTCAATGACTCGCGGTAAATCAGTTTTCAGTTTCTGGTAATATTTTAAAAAGTCTTTTTTAAGATTGATATTGTAATGATGGTATAAATAGGTAATGAATCTTGCCGTGGCCCGAAAAATGAAGGGGATTTGTTTCTCATCTGAAAGATACAACTCCTGAACCAGCCAGACACTGAAAAATTCCGCCAGATGATGTTCGTTCAATTCCCTGATATTTTTGATATGGGCGTGTTCTTTCAAATAGACATTCAGAAACTTGATATCATGCATGAGCGCACTGCCGGATTGACCGGGATTGTAATGTTCATCCGAGACAAAATTTGTGAAGATCTCCGTAATTTCTTCGTTGGGCCTTTGCCAGTCTTCCGAATCCTCCTCGGATTCCCAGCCTTTATCTTCGTCGAACCATTCTGCATTTGATTCTTCATCTGCCTCAGTTTGTAATAGTTCTTCGAAGTAATTCAGGGCTATTTCAAAAGGTCTGCTCAGCAGGGTCTGTCCCTCAAAGCGGATAAATTCTATAAGGACTTCCTCCATAAATTCTGCCAGCTCCAGCAGATCCGGATCATTTTCCTTGATTTCAAGCTCCAGTTCTTCATTATAAAATTGAAGAAGCGTGTCCAGAATGACATGATTCATAAGGTCCATCCGCAGGCACTGTTCCTTGTCCAGTTGCCCGGCCATAAATGACTGCAAAATACGGAGTTTGCGTTTGATATTGTCTGCTACCTGGGCTTTGTCCACATCCACCCGACCTTCCAGGTTTCGGGGGCAGTTCAGCGGACAGGAACCCAGGCAATTTTCTTCCAGAAAAAATTCCAGACTGTCTCCGATATTAAAACATACGGTACCCATATGTTCAAAATCGAGGAAAAGAGTAGACTTAACTTTGTCCTGAACAAAAAAACGTTTCTCAAGCTGATTCCCCAAACGGTTAATTGTCAGATATATAAAAAAATCCAGATTATTCAATTCATAAAGTTCTTTATCCCAGCTTTCCACAAACTCCCGTGCCGAAATGAAAGATTTTTGAAACCGCTCAGACAATACTGCGACCTCCGGTAAATTTCAATAAAATTTAATAGCTCTCATATATAGTGTCAATGAAAAAGAGGAACATAATTTTTTCCTGTAACGGTGTCTCTTTTTTTGAAAAAACCATTTTTCAACTTCCTCATAATTTGCGATCATTTAACTTCATCATTCATTTTAAAATGTACCGCTGCTTGTTAAATCTTCTTCAATCTATAATTTCCATAATTTTTATTAGCTACTTTGTTAAATGGAATTTGTTCACTTTTTTAATTTTTTTAGCATGTCCCTGGTCATGGCGTGCAGGTCATACCGCGGAGACCAATTCCAGTCCCGGCGTGCGGCGCTGTCATTTAAAGATCTGGGCCAGGATTCTGCAATACTCTGCCGGAAGTCCGGATCGTAGCTGATGCGAAATGAGGGATATTCATTCCGAATTGATGCCACAATATCTCTCGGAGCCAGGCTCAGTGCGTGCACATTGTAAACCTGTTGGGTCAATTTTTCCCCGGGGGCAGCCGCCAGGTCCACAATCGCCTTAATTGCATCCGGCATGTACATGAAAGGCAATACTGTTTCTTCTGCAATGTAGCAGGTATATTTCTTTTCGTCGATGGCATTCAGATACAAATCCACTGCAAAGTCTGTGGTTCCGCCTCCCGGCAGCGTTTCGCTGCTGATGATACCCGGATACCGCAACGACCTGGCATCAACCCCATATTTGAAATGGTAATACTGGGCGAGTTTTTCTCCAGCCACTTTCGTCACGCCATACATGGTGGTGGGATTCATTATGGTATTGTCCGGGGTTTTATCCTTGGGCGCATCCGGTCCGAACGCCGCAATTGAGCTGGGGATAATTATTTTTTCCATATGGTGCTGGCGGGCAGCTTCCAACACATTCATCAGTCCCTGCATGTTTATCTGATAGGCCAACTGCGGATTTTTCTCGCCCACCGCAGAGAGGATGGCTGCCATGTGGAAAATTGTACCAACATTCTGTTCCACGACGATGCGGTTGACAGCCGCGAAATCAAGAACATCAAGATAAAAAAAGGGGATATTATTTTTAATAAAAGAGGATGGATTTTTAATATCGCTTGCAATGATTGCAGATTCACCGAATTGATCGGCCAAATAGAGAACCAGTTCGCTTCCGATTTGGCCGCAGGCGCCGGTGACCAGTATTCTTCCCATAACTTCCCTTTCAAATGTTTTTTGTCCCTTTACCATTCTAAAATTTGATTAAGCTTACAAATATATGCGGAAATTTTCAATGATTTTGTAAAAATCAGAAATGCTGGACACAATTCCAAATGGCATATATCTGATTGCGGAATTAGATATACGTTCTCAGCCGGCAGATGATTCCAAGCAAAAATAATGGTAGTGTCACTTCTCTAACAGCAGAAATAACCTTTTGATTTGCAGAACATTAAGATGATAAAAATTTAATTTGCATTATTTATTGAAATGTAATAATATTAGGAAAATCACTAATATGAATTAATTCGGAGCAAGAATGGGATTGGAACGATACTATTTTGACCAACGAAAGAACCTTTCATTTGAAGAGAGTCCTAATTATGCTCAAAGGCATTTCTGGTGGCCGCTGAAACGAAAAAGAACCAGAATTCCGAATTTAAGGCGGGGGGCAATGACACCCGACAAGGTCCGGTCTAAAATAAGTGAGATTGGCATCGGGAACCGGATTGAAATTACCCGCGTCGGTTATGACGGGACCGTTGATGATATACCGGTCATTGTTGAAATCATTGACATTACCGACTCTGACTTTACCGGAAGAATCATTAATGTGGAACGGAAGATGATCGAAAGCGCCACTGAGAAGCTGGTATATGCCAAGAAAGGCGGTGGAATAATCGTGTTCAAATACAGCGATGGCGATATAAAGGATATCACTGTCTCGAAAGACGAAGAGCTCCTGGTGCAGGAAAGAAATCTGGATGAGCTTCGGGAAATTTTGACTGCCCTGGATGTTAAAGACCGGGTTATTGTTGCTTTTTATGATGAGAAGCAAAAAGGGACATTGAATACGGAAGGAATTCTTCTGGAGAAAACCACCGACCAGAACAATTTTACAATCCAGATTGAAAAAGTTAACCGGATCGAACTGGAAAAGAAGATGACCAAAACATTTGATATAGAAAAGGATTTGGTTATTGCCATCGAAATGGTCTGATTGCGCTTCCGATGAATATTTGATCCATTAGTCTTAGGATGGAAGTTTAAGAATAGCCGCCTAAGATTCCTCATTTATTTCCGGATTGATCGGGAGTGATTTCCCGGCTAATATTGCGAAGTATTGCTTTTCTTTTACAACTGCCTTATATTTTGCCCCCAAATAAGAGTAAAACTGGATGATCTTTACAATTGACGCAAAAACGAGTCGGGGCAGGGCAAGAGCAACGACTTTTCATACCGACCATGGTGAGATAAAAACACCCATATTTATGCCAGTTGGGACGATCGGGACGGTTAAAACCTTAAGCCCTGTGGATTTGAGAGAGAATGGGGCGCAAATAATCCTGGGGAATACCTATCATCTTTATCTAAAACCCGGAATCGAAATTCTGCAGAAAGCAGGCGGGCTGCACCGCTTCAACGGATGGAACGGGCCCATACTGACTGACAGCGGCGGATTTCAGGTATACAGCCTGGATGAATTGCGTAAAATCAATTCCGAAGGGGTGCATTTCAAATCCCATTGGGATGGCTCCACGCACTTCTTTACATCGGAGAAAGTAGTGAATATTCAGCGCGCCATCGGATCGGATATTATGATGGTGCTCGATCAGTGTATTGCCAATCCGAGCAATGAAGAAGCAGCGCGAGAGGCCCATTTACTTACTGTGCAATGGGCACGCCGGTCGCGCGAGCATTTTCTGAATACTGAGCCCCGTTACGGATACCGGCAATTTCAATTCGGAATTGTGCAGGGGGGAATTTATCCCCATTTGAGGCAGGAGAGCATGGAAGCATTGCTGGAGATCGGCTTCGACGGATATGCCATCGGCGGGCTGGCGGTAGGCGAGTCTCAGGAGAAACGCAATGAGATTACCGAGCTCTGCACCATGGCGCTGCCGGAGAACCAGCCTCGTTACCTGATGGGCGTAGGAACACCACTGGATATTCTGGATGCCATTCAGCGGGGAGTGGACATGTTCGATTGTGTGATGCCCACCCGGAATGCCCGAAACGGGACCGTTTTTACCAGTTTTGGAAAGCTGGTGATCAGAAATGGGAAATATAAAGAAGATTTCCGGCCCCTGGATGAAAACTGCCGATGTTACGCCTGCCAAAATTTCTCGCGGTCCTATATCCGTCATTTGTTCAATGTAAACGAGGTTTTTGGCCTACGGCTGGCCACGATTCATAACATCCATTTCTATATGGATATGGTATCACAGGCCAGAAATGCTATTATTGCTAATCATTTTTCCGAATGGAAGGCGGGATTTGTCTCCCGGTTTGAGAGCGGTCACGAATGATTCCCGAAAAAACAAATTGTATAGGATAGGAGAACATATTAAATTCAACTTTTTAAAATGTAAATTAAGTTTAACAGAATAATAGAAAAGAAGAGGAGAACAAAAAGTGGTGGAAACATTATATGCAATGGCGCCGAGTGGTGGCGGGGCAGAGGGTGGAAATGCATTTTTATCTTTTTTACCGTTAATACTAATTATCGTTATCATGTATTTCCTTATTTTGCGCCCCCAGGCGAAAAAGCAGAAAGAACGTCAGAAAATGCTTGATGCAGTTCAGAAAGGCGATGAAATCGTAACCGCCGGCGGGATTCACGGGAAAGTCGTTGGTCTGAAAAACAACGATCAGGTTTTGCTGGTAAAGGTCGATGATAATGTTAAGCTGGAGATTGACCGAACAGCGGTTTCGAGTATCAAACGGTCTGCCTGATGCATCTAATTTTATGAACTTTGAAGGAACAAAGTATTTTGATAAGGGTATTAAAAATCAAAATTTAAATGGATAGATAATTATGGCAGTTTTACCAGTTATAAAAATGGGGCATCCCACGCTGCGCAAAGTAGCAAAACCGGTAACACAATTTGATATAGATTTGGAGAATTTTGTCAGTGATCTCATCGAAACCATGAAATTGAACGATGGGATCGGACTGGCAGCTCCACAGGTCAATGTATCCAAAAGATTATTTGTTGTGGATAAAGAATTGATCAACGAGGACTGGCAGGCGCAGGCCTATATTAACCCGGAAATCCTGTCCAGGGAGGGATCGGAGAGAATTGAAGAAGGTTGTCTCAGTATTCCGGGAGTGCGGGCCGAAGTTGATCGCCCGGCCAAAATCAGGGCGAGATACCAGTTGCTGAACGGCAAAACGGTGGAGGAAGAAATGGACGGAGTCCTTGCCAGGGTTTTCCAGCATGAATATGATCACCTGGAAGGCATACTCTTTGTTGACAAACTTCCCCTCCTGAAGCGGAAATTACTTGAACCCCAATTGAAAGAGCTGGAAGGAGCTTACGCCTACCGGTGAATGGATTAAAAATTATTTTTATGGGAAGTCCTGATTTTGCAGTGACTTCCCTTAAAAAATTAATTGCCTCCCGGAACACTATTGTGGGCGTAGTAACCCAACCGGACAAAGAACGGGGCAGGGGACAGAAATTAATCCCGACCCCGGTGAAACAAGCTGCTATTGATTCCAACATCTCCCCCATATTTCAGCCGATCAGTTTAAAAGATGAAGATTTTATCGAAGGGCTGCGCAATTTGCAGGCAGACCTTTTTGTGGTGGTGGCCTTCAGGATTCTGCCCGAGCAGGTGTTTTCGATTCCTCCCAAAGGAACCATCAATCTTCATCCTTCGCTGCTTCCCAAATATCGCGGAGCTGCCCCGATTAACTGGGCCATAATCAACGGCGAGGCCGAAACGGGTGTTAGCATCATACGGATTTCCAAAGATATTGATGCGGGAAATATCCTGCTGCAGGAAAGAATGGCCGTATACCCGGATGAAACAGCGGGAAGCCTGCATGACCGCCTTGCCGAATCAGGCGCCGAATTATTGCTGGAAGCGATTGAAAATATTTCCCGCAATCAGCTCGCTCCCATTCCCCAGCAGGATCAATATGCCACCCCAGCCCCAAAACTGACCAAAGAATTGTGCCATCTTTCCTTCGATCAACCGGTGGAAAAAGTCAAAAACTGGATACACGGTTTATCTCCCTATCCTGCCGCTTTTTGCCTTTATCGTGATAGAACATTGAAGATTTACCGTGCCAGGGTGTTGGACCACGAATCATATCAGGCCGCTCCCGGAACAGTCTTAAAGGCGGATGAAGGGGAATTGCAGATCGCCTGCAAGCCGGGGATCCTCCAAATCCTTGAGCTGCAGCGGGAAGGAAAAAGAAGGATGTCTACAGACGAATTCCTGCGAGGTCAAAAAATTTCGGTTGGAGAGAGTTTTCAGTAATTTCCCATGCCGAAGGCTGTTTCCCCTTCACATTATTTATCATTTTTCGACTATTTTATCATCTCTGCAAGTTAAAAATTTTCCTATTTTCAATCTTTTCTTGAAATTATCGCCTGCACTCCATAAATTCAAATCAGAGATAACGGAAACTTTAGGGAAAATAAAAACGACGGGTGGCTTATGAAAAGAAGCAGAATCGTGGGTGTTGGTCATTATGTTCCTGAAAAAGTTGTCACAAATCATGATCTCGAACAAATCATGGAAACTTCCGATGAATGGATCCGGGAAAGAACTGGTATCGTGGAACGGCACTGGGTGAAGGAGGGCGAGTCGGTTTCCGGTCTGGCCTTTGAGGCAAGCAAAATGGCCCTGGATCGTGCCGGTTTAAAGCCCACGGACATTGATCTGATTATCTTTGCAACCATGGCTTCTGACCATGAATTTCCCGGCGGTGGCTGCTTTTTGCAGGCCAGGCTGGAAATTCCCGGCGTGCCGGCCCTGGATGTTCGAAACCAGTGCAGCGGATTTGTTTACGGCCTCTCGGTTGCCGACCAGTTTATCCGAACCGGGAAGTATAAGACAATTCTTCTGATCGGCGCGGAGATTCAAAGCACCAGTCTTGATCTGACTACCAGGGGCCGGGATACTGCCGTACTGTTTGGCGACGGCGCGGGAGCCGCGGTATTAGTCCCGCATGATGATCCCGAGCGTGGTGTTTTAACTACCCATATTCATGCTGACGGAAAGTATGCCGATAAATTGTGGGTCGAATGGCCGGCAGTGACCCATCATCCCCGCATTACCGCCGATATGCTGGAAACAGACCGTATCTATCCCCAGATGCAGGGGCGATATGTTTTTAAACATGCGGTGACAAGATTTCCGGAAGTGATCCATGAAGCCCTGGACGCAACCGGCAATAAGATAGAAGATGTGGATCTGATTGTTCCCCATCAGGCGAACCTGCGGATTACCGAAGCGGTTGCGCAGCGGCTGGGTGTGGGAATGGACAAGATGTTCAGCAATATACATAAATTCGGAAATACTACTTCAGCCAGTATTCCCATCTGCCTGAGTGAAGCGTGGCAGGAAGGCAGAATTAAAGATAATTCCTTGGTGGCGCTGGCCTCTTTTGGCAGCGGATTTACCTGGGCTTCAGGCTTGGTGCGCTGGTAGTGGTCCGGGATTTGGAGGGTTGTTTCTTTAGATGCGTGATAATTCAGTAAAGAGAGATATTAAAAGAAGACCCGAGTGGTTAAAAATACGATTGGCGGGCGGTAGTGAATTCCGGGATGTCAGAAAACTGGTGGATGATGAGAATCTGCATACCGTTTGCCAGAGCGCCCGCTGTCCCAATCTGGCGGATTGCTGGTCGCGGCGCACCGCAACCTTTATGATTCTAGGAAATATCTGTACCCGGAATTGCCGCTTTTGTGCGGTGCAGGGCGGCGTTCCCGGTGAGGCAGATAGGGAAGAGCCCCGCAGGGTGGCGCTCGCGGTCAAAAAGCTTAACCTGCGTCATGCCGTCATTACTTCAGTGACCAGGGACGATCTGGCAGATGGCGGCGCTTTTATTTTCAGCGAGACCATTCGTTTTATCAGGGAATTTACGCCGGGCTGTTCGGTCGAGGTGCTCATTCCCGACCTAAAGGGAGATACAGCGGCCCTGCAAACAATCTTTGACGCCAAACCGGATATCCTTAACCATAATCTGGAGGTGGTGCCCCGGCTGTATGCCCATGGGGGAGAGCCGGCAGGAATTGCTGGAATTATTTGAACGTCTGGTTAACATCAATCTTGATATACTAACGATTGGCCAATATCTCCAGGCAACTGCCCGACACCTGCCGGTAGATAAATTCTATTCGCCGGACGAATTCGGGGAGCTGAAACGAATTGGAGAGCGCATGGGAATTCCCCATGTGGAAAGCGGTCCGCTGGTGCGAAGCTCCTATCATGCCGATCAACAGATTGAAAAATTAAAGGAAACCGGGTCTTAGTTTCTGATCCGACATCTCTTTTTATCCGAACTTTATCAGGAATTCATAAAAGTTCAATCACACCTATTTCAATTTCGTATTTCATTTACCTCGATTAGGATTTAACTTTCAAATTAATGGAAATATAATATTCAGTTATTTTATGAATTCCAATTTGTCGGAAATGAAAAATAAAAACCTGATTCCTTTTATCCTCGGACTTCTCTTACTGGTAAGCAGTCTGCAGGCGCAGACGATTTTCCTGGCATACACTGCAAATCTGAACGGCACCCTGGAATCCTGTCATTGCCAAGGCAATACTCTTGGGGGAATGGTGCAATTGGGCAGCGCCGTTGATTCCCTTCGGTTAGAACACCCGGATCTGATTCTGGTGGACAGTGGAGATTTTTTGAATTCCTATACTCTGCCCGGGGCGAATTCACTGATGTGGGAATTTATGAGTTCGTTAAAATATGATGCGATTTCGCCGGGCGACCAGGAATTTGTGGAGGGGCAGGATTTTATCAGAAAGAAGAGTCGACAATATCCGCTGCAATTGGTAAGCTGTAATATTGTTGATAGACAAAAGGCAAAAGCGGAATTCATGCCATACCGCATTATCGAAAGGAACTCCCTGAAAATCGGAATTATCGGAGTTGTTTATTCATCTGCATTTGATTTTATCGATGAACCGGGCATAACGATTGCGCCCGCATCAGAAGCACTGGAGCAAACCATCACCGATATCAAAAACAAGTGCGATATTCTGGTTCTGCTGTGCCATGCGGGTTATGAGGATGGAATGAAATTGGCAGAGGATATTCCGGCGCTGGATGTCATAATCACAGGCCATACACAGCGGAAGGAAAGCAGGATGCCGGGAAAACAGATCGTTCTGCAGCCAGGCGTTGACGGAGAGTACATCGGATTTCTGCAGATTACCAAAGAGAATGGTCAAATAATTTACAAAAATCAATTCCGTCCGGTGAATGAAAGTCTGGGGAAAAAGGAAATATTTCAGAAAAATGTTGATCAATATTATAGGAAACTTAAAAGCGGCGCTTTTTGATGCCGGCGAAAGTAAGCCGGGCGGGAACAAATGATGATTTATTCACTATATACTGAACAATTGAAGAGGAAATCCTATGATTAAGGAAGCAATTGCCAAGTTTATGGACGGTCACAGCCTGACCCGAGAAGAGGCATATAAGGTAATGGAAGAAATTCTATCCGGGGACGCCACGGAAGCCCAGATTTCCGCTTTCATGGTGGCGCTTCAGATTAAGGGAAGCACCGTGGATGAGCTGGCCGGGTCCGTGCAAGCCTACCGCGACCGGATTACTCCTCTTTCAATTGCCGATGAAAACGCTATCGATACCAGCGGAACAGGCGGCGACAATCTGGGGACTTTCAATATTTCCACCGCAGCTTCCATCGTCGCGGCGGGTGCCGGCGCCAAAGTGATTAAACACGGTTATCATTCCGTATCCAGCAAATGCGGCAGCGCGGATGTGCTGCGGGCGCTGGGCATCAAGACCGAACTCTTTCCGGATGACTTTTACCAGGTCTTCGAAGAAACGGGACTGGCTTTTATTTTTGCGCCGCGCTATAAACCGACCCCCAGGAATTTTGCGGGCATCCGGCAGAATCTGGGTGCCAGGACCATGATCAATATTCTGGATCCCCTTACCAAACCTGCCCTCACCAAACGTCAGTTGATCGGCGTCTACGATCAGAAGTTGTCGCTGCTCATCGCGCAGGTCCTGAAGGAATTTGAAATTTTCAGCGGCATGGTGGTTTCCGGGGAGAATGGACTGGATGAGGTGAACATTTGCGGAAAAACCCATATTGTAGAGATCAACGGTGATGAGATCAAAGAATATGAAATCAAGCCCGAAGACCTGGGTCTAAAAAGATGGCCCATCGAGAGTATACAGGGCGGGGACGCGGAAAAAAACAAGACCATTTTTCTGGATATTCTAAAGGGAAAAAACGGCGGACCCAGGGATGTTACACTTATTAATGCCGCCGCGGCACTCAAGGTTAGCGGATTGGCGGAAACTTTGGCCGATGGAATAAAACAGGCGACCAAAGCCATCGATAGTGGGGCGGCTTTGCATAAATTGGAACAAATGATTCAGATCAGCCAGAAACTAAATTAAAGAGCCCAAAGGATATAGGACTACCGAAGAAAGATAATTGATTTACAAGACGAGTTTTTTATGCAGCATGATATTATACAGCGTATTTTGGAAAAAATACGGGAAGAAATGAGACTGCTGCGGGAGCAGTTTGATATTGAATTGATCCGCAATGCCGCCTTTTCAGTGGGCACCGAATTTTACAGTGCAAAGGTGGCATTACAGGAACCCGATTCCCTTCCTGTTGCAGTGCCGCTGCTCGCCAACATTAATGAACTGGATTATCACATTGAAAATTATCAGCCGTTCCGCCTGGCCCGGGCTCTGATCAAACTGAAAGTCCCGGTCTTGTTTGTTGCCAGCGATCCCGATTATCTGGGCGGCGATCCTTCTCATATTAATCTGGTAAAAACCGGTTCGGATGTGGCGGTCATTCAACGGGATTTTATTATCGATGAAGCACAGATTTACCAGGCCAAATCCATCGGTGCAGACGGACTTCTGCTGGATGACGCATTTCTGGATGCTTCCAAAATGGCCCAATTCACGGAAATAACCTTTGCGATGGGACTGGAGCCATTCCTGAAAATCAGCAATCCCCAAAATCTGGAAAAGACGGAATTGGAACTGATAAGCGGAATCGTGGCGGAGAAATCCGGTTATGAAATCCTGCGGTCCAGCGCAATATTCCGGCAGCTAAAGGAAGCGCACCAGGGTGATCTGCCCATTCTTCTTATCCATTTTCCCCGGACGGCAAAGGAAAGGCAGGATTGGGAAGCGCAGGGAATAAGCCAGTTCCTGCTGCCCGATTCATGGTTACTGTGGGAGAATCCGGTTCAAGAACTTGAACGCCTGGCATATACCCTGTGGCCCGGGAAATCGGTTGAATAATGAGCAAGGTTTACAGCATTTGAAAAAGATATATCAATATATAGCACAAATCGCATTCGGTATTTTTCTGGTCTGGCGGGTATTGAAATATTATGGCCGCCGCTATCTGTTTTTTTCAATATTTTTCGGATTTGTTGTGATAGGGGTGTCCGTCTGGCTACTGGTTTTTCCTCCCTATCATGCGCCTGATTTAAACGGCGGGAATGTAAAAGAAGTATTTATTCATAAAGGATCTAGTTTCAACGAGGTCGCAGACATTCTTGCTGACAGCGGCCTGGTAAAACAAAAAGGGCTCTTTCTGTTTTTGGGAAGACTGACCGGATACGAAAACCGAATGAAGGCCGGTCTGTTTGAAGTGCCTGAAAACATGCATCCCTGGCAACTTTTAAAATATCTCTCACAGCCCCGTTTCGCGGATATCAAAGTTACTTTTCCAGAGGGTGTCCGGCTGGACCAAATTGCCGGTATTCTCAAACAGCAGTTGGAAATTGACTCCCTCCGCTTCATGGATCTGGCCACCGACAGCGGAATTTGCCAATCCCTGGGTGTAAAGGCCAACAATCTGGAAGGTTACCTGCTGCCGAATACGTATTTTTTCACTTTTGGCGTGAATGAAGAGGAGGTAATATCCATTCTGGTCCGGAAAACGATGGCTATATTTGAACCGGACAGCATTCGCAGACAGTTGGAAATTTTAAATATGACGCCGCATCAGATTCTGACATTGGCCTCCATCATTGAAGGCGAAGTGCAGGTGGATTCCGAAAGAGCTGTTGTGAGCTCGGTGTATCATAACCGCTTGGATCGCGGGTGGCCCCTGCAGGCGGATCCGACGATTCAGTACATTCTTCCCGGCCGGCCGCGCCGCCTGCTGCTCAAAGACCTGGAGATTGATTCCCCCTATAATACCTATCTGCATAGGGGACTCCCCCCCGGACCTATTAACAATCCGGGGAAACGATCCATACTGGCGGCCATTTATCCGGAGAAGACGAATTACATGTTTTTTGTCGCCACCGGGGATGGAGGACATCATTTTTCCAGAACGGCGGCAGAACATGCTCAATGGAAGGCGCGTTTTAATCGGGTGCGGCGGGAAGTCCGGCGCAACCACCGTCATTAAAGTCTGAAATTTTATTGCGGCATATGATTGTATTTCCTGCGGATCGGGGCCGCTGATTGGCTATGAATAAATGTCTTATTTCCGTTACCGAAAATTGCCTTTCAATAAATTGAAATATTTCATAAATTTGAAGTTGATTGAATCAATGAATAACGGTTTTATTTAATGCTAGATCAAGATTTACTTGCGGAACTTAATCCACGGCAAAAAGAAGCAGTCATCCAGACGGAGGGGCCGCTGCTGGTTCTGGCAGGCGCCGGGAGCGGCAAGACCCGTGTATTGACCTACCGGATTGCTTACCTGATCGAAAAAGGACTGGCTGCACCCCACGAAATACTGGCGGTAACATTCACCAATAAAGCGGCCAGCGAAATGAAATCGCGGGTGGAATCGCTGCTTAAGACCCCGGTCCGCCAGCTCTGGATCGGAACATTCCATTCCATATCCGCGCGGATCCTGCATTCCGAAGCCCGGTTTGCTGGCTACCAGTCCAATTTTACAATTTATGATGTGGAAGACCAGCAGAACCAGATCAAGCGCCTGATGGAAGCGTTGAATATCAGCCGGGAGGCGATTACGCCCCGTCAGGTGCAGTATGAGATCAGCCAGGCGAAGAACAAAATGAAGGATGCCAGGCAATATGAAAAAGAGGCCCATGATTTTCGCTCCCGGCAAATCGCAAAAATCTATTGGGAATATGAAGTCTCCCTGCGGCGCAATAACGCCATGGATTTTGATGATCTCCTGATCCTGCCCATCGAAATCTTTACCGCGCATCCGGAAATTCTCAAAAAATACCAGGACCGCTTTCGTTACGTGCTGGTTGATGAATACCAGGACACTAATAAGGCGCAATACTACTGGGTGAAGCTGCTCTCCGCAGGGCATCACAACCTCTGCGTAGTTGGGGATGAAGACCAGAGTATCTATCGCTGGCGGGGCGCGGATATCGAAAACATCCTGAGTTTTGAACGGGATTTCCCGGAGAGCAAAGTCATCCGGCTGGAACAGAATTACCGTTCATCGCAGACTATCCTCAACGCCGCCAACGCGGTGGTGGCCTTCAATACCCAGCGATTGGGAAAAAATCTGTGGACCGAGAAAGAGGTCGGCGAGCCTATCAATATTCTGGAAACCCGAGATGAAATTGCCGAAGCCAACTCGGTGGTGAACATTGTGCAGACGGAATCCTCGCAGAACGATCATTCACTCAACGAAATTGTTGTTTTATACCGGACCAATGCCCAGTCCCGAGCACTGGAAGAGCAATTGCGGCGGAATGCAGTGCCGTATTCGCTGGTGGGGGGCGTGAAATTCTATGAGCGCAAGGAAGTTAAAGATGTGCTGGCATATCTGAAGGTCATCGTGAATCCCAGTGATTCGGTGAGTCTGCAGCGGATTCTGAATTTCCCCAGCCGGGGAATCGGCGCCACCAGTCAAAAAGTGTATCGGGGAACTGGACCAGATTGAGGGAATCAATTCCGGGACTGTGAAGCAGCTCAAAAAGTTTCATGCGATGTTGGAACGATACCGCGGACTTCTTGAAAAATCCAATGCTATTGAAATCGCCGAGAAACTGGTGGATGAAGTCGGGCTGAAGCGCATCTATGAAAAAACAGGCCAGCCCGAGGATGAAGCGCGGCTGGAGAATGTTGTCGAGCTGCTGAACAGTATCGATATATTCGTGGCCTCGCACCCGGGAGAAACCGGGCTGGAGAATTACCTGGACGAGATATCCCTGCTGACCGACATCGACCGCTGGGACCCTGACCGGCCGTCTGTCACCCTCATGACGCTGCACAGCGCCAAGGGGCTGGAGTTTCCGGTTGTTATTATCGCCGGGCTGGAAGACGGGCTGTTTCCCCTTTCCCGGGCTGCGGAAGACCCGGATGATCTGGAAGAGGAACGCCGCCTGTTCTATGTGGGAATCACGAGGGCCCGGAAAAAGCTGTATCTGCTTCATGCACAATCCCGGCACCGCTTTCAAAGCGGTGATTTCGGCGGCGGGTTCCGTTCCATTCCATCCCGGTTTCTGAAGGAAATCCCGGAAGAGTATACCCGCACTTCTGCTCCTCAGGGATCCGGCTACCGCAGCTACCAGGAGCGGCTGCGATTCAAAAGGATGACTGCCCGGAAGATGGCCGCAAATCAACAGAACAACGCTCCCAACAACGGCAGCGATTTCAAAATCGGCCAGTATGTCGAGCATGATGTATTTGGCAGGGGACAAATTCTCAATGTGGACGTAAGCAACCTCGGTACAAAATTGACCATTCAGTTTTCAAACCGGAGCATCAAAAAATTGATTGCCGAGTATGCAAATTTGAAAACAAGTGACAAATCGGAGTCTCAATCATGATAAAAAAATCTCTCGTATTGCTTATTATTCTTTTGTTCAGCGTTTCGGCTTTTTCCCAGCGGTACGGGGAGAGCGATGACTTTTCCTATGCGCTGAAGTTGTATAATGAAGGTTTTTTTGATATCGCCGCCCAGCAGTTCAATCTGTTCGTGAACCGCTATCCCAACAGCGAACGGGTGCCCGATGCGAAATATTACCAGGCACAATCTCTCTACAGGGTGAAGGACTTCGAGAACGCCCGTATCGAATTCCAGTCGCTGGCGGTCAGTTTCCCCGATAACAGCCGTGCCCCGGAAGCCTGGCAGAAGGTGGGAGAATGTTATGTCAAACTGCATAAACCGGACGAGGCTGCCCGCGCTTTCGAGACTGTAAAAGTCTTGTATCCCGATGATCCCGGTGCACCCATGGCCCTTTACAATGCCGCCGGAATTTATTTCCGGCAAAATAAAATAGACAAGGCGCAGCTGGTGCTGCAGGATTTCCTGGACCGCTATCCTGACAGTGCCGTATATCCCAGGGGACGTTTGCTGTTTGCCCAATTACTCATTCAAAAGCAGAATTTCGATCAGGCCAACAAAGAATTTGAGAAGGTGCTGCAGTCCGATGCCGAACCCGCCGTCATGGCGGAAGCCAACCTTGGCTTGGCTGTTTTTTATGAAAAACTGGGTCAATTGGACCGGGCGAAAAAACAGTGCCAGTTGGTCATTGATAAATATGGAGATTCGCCGGTGGCGTTTGATGCGGTGCTGAATCTCGGTAACCTGCTGGCCAAGACCCGGGAGTTTGATCAGGCTGTCAGTTTGTTGAACAAGAATCTGACCCGGTATAAAACCAATAAGCAAAATGCCGAATTGAACCTGCTGCTGGCGGCCGTCAACTATCTCAATTGATCAGAGCGAGCAAAATTTTAATGCGCTGCTGGCTAATGAAAAATACAAAACTGCCGGTGCAGATTACATTCAGGAAGCGGAGAAGCAACTGGGATATTTATTCCTCGATCGGAACCAATTCGAGCAGGGCTATGGAAAGCTGAGCACTTATATTGAAAAATATCCGCAGTACAACGGAAATGATGAAATCTACGCCGACCTTTTTTACGCCGCCCTGAAAAATGGCAAGATACACATTGCCGAAAATATTTATGAAAAAATCCTGCGGAATTATCCCAGTTATCCCCATCGGGATGAGCTTCTTTTCGCCCTGGGAAAATATTACTACGGGCAGAAGCAGTATGACCAGAGCGCCGGAAAACTGAATGAGCTGACCGGTGATTTTTACTGCTCCTCAAAATATGATTCGGCCCGGAAATACCTGGAAATCATGCAGGATTTTTATACGGTGAATCAAAATGTGGGGGTCAATAAACTGGCCCGTCTGATCGGCCGCGTTCTGGCACAGGAGAACGTTCAGCGGCTGAAACTGGAACTGGCCCACCTCTACCTGGAGCAGTTGAAGGACATTCCCGAAACCATCCGTATTTGTGAGTCTGTTATCGCCGGAAATACCGATTCCTCGCTGGTGGGGCAGGCCTATTTCCTGATGGGGAAAAGCTACCAGCGTTTGGCCGCATTGGAAGAATTCAGGGGAGAGAAGAATTTGTCAAATGCTGCCAAAGCCGAGACAGCACTTAAGGATGCTATGGGTTATCTCAATGCGATACCCGAAAAAGACAGTCTATCCTACGCATTTCTGGAGGAAACCACCAGCGAACATTCTGCTGAGCAAATCCCTCTGGATAAGAAAATAAAATTCTGGAATCATTTTGTGTCCAGTTATCCCGATTCCCGTTTGGCGGATAGAGCCCGCCTCATTTTGGCCGATTTAAACCTGCAGGCGGGAGACGCGCAAAATGCGCTGATCCAACTGAATGCGGCGAAGGGATCTGCGAATCCGGATCTGGCCGGCACGGCATATTTCAAAATTGCCGACATCTATTTCCGGCAGAACGATCTGGCAAAAGCTACCGAATATCTGAAAGATTTCCTGCTAAACATTCAGGTGCATCCGCTGCGGGCAAAAGCATTTGCCCGGCTCGCCGGGATCAGTGAAACACAGGGCGATTATAAAAGCGCCTCGCAGCTATGGGCC
>JARRQT010000113.1:0-10539 GCA_037381445.1 Calditrichia bacterium | reverse complement strand
CCATCCTGATCGTAGATGATCTCGATGCCGGGAAATCCAGCGATGCCTTTCATAAAACCGTTGTGCCGTTCTATCGCCGGGGTAGATCCCTTCAGCCCCCATATCTCCACCACTTTGCCCTTTCCATTGAGGAGCCTGGCGGCATATTGTCCGGCCGCTTCACCGATCTGCACATTGTCGGCCCCGATAAAAGTGGTGTATTTGGCAGACAGTATTTTTCGATCCAGGACGATCACCGGAATGCCTTTATCATATGCCGTTTCGACGATGGCAGTCAATGGCTGCGCTTCATTGGGGGAAATAATAAGGAGGTCAACCTCCTTCACGATAAAATTTTCCACATCGGCCACCTGCCGGGAATTGTCCTGCTGGGCATCGGAGATCACCAGTTCAATCTCCGGATGATTGGCGGCTTCCGCAGCCATTTTTTTGTTCATGGCTTCGCGCCAGGGCTCCGCGCTGTTGCACTGGCTGAATCCGATAACGTATTTTTTGCTGCTGCTTTTACTCTGACATCCCAGTATTATAAGGGATGATAGCGATAACATAATTCCAAAGACAATAAATTTCCGTACCATAAATTCCTCGCTTCTTTTTATATGATCATTAAAACTGGATAACTAAAGCAGTTTTTTTGCAAAGAGAAATGGGAATGATTCGAATCTCAAAACTGAGCACTAAAACAAAAATCGGCATCGTCTAAAATCAGGTTAAAACGGAAGCAATATTTAATTAACATTCAACTCAGTAAAAATATAGAAAAATGGAGCCTGAAAAACAACGAAATTAATAAGCTCATAAGATTGCTCCTTGAAATCTAGCAAGCGGATTGGCTGCCGTATTGGTACTATGATCAAAGTAACCATCCATGAATTCAAATTTAATATTATGCTTACAGAATTATCATTCTTTGTACGATTTTAATGGTGATTGAAAATGTTATCATGAACATTTATATTTAAATCGTTTTGCTTGATGGAATAATCATGAGCCAGAAAGAGAAAATTCGGGGAGATATTGAATGGCAAATCATTTAGTGATAGTGCCCGGTGGGCTGAATACGGATATTATTGGTCTTGGTGTTGACAGATTGTTGGGAGCGGGTGAATTGACATTAGGCGGAGAACTGAAAATTGGTCCGGGGGGAAAAGCCCGAAACATGGCGCAAATGGCAGCGTCTTATCTGGGAAAAGGAAAAGTTGCCATGATGGGTCGCAGCAGCAAAGATCCCTTTGGTTTATGGAAATCGCCTCTCATGTCTTTGCAAAAAGCCGGCGTTGATATATCATTTGTGAAAATATTAGAGTTTGATGAAGCCGGTCAAAAATTTCCGGGTATTGCCATTATTCCTGTTGATAAATCAGGAAAAAATCAGATTTATGTGCTTCCTGGGGTAAATGCTGATTTCTGCAGGCAGGATTTGGACCAGGCCGACATTTTATTTGAGAATCCGGACAGACAAAAAATTATGATGCTTGCCCTGGAAATACCTGTGGACGCCGTCCGTTATGCTCTTGAAAAAGCCTCGCAAAAAGGAATTCGTATTATTCTTGATCCCGGAGGAATTAGTGAGGCAGTTGATGATATTCTGGACGAGAAAATATTCCTCATAAAACCAAATGAACATGAGGTTAAAATGATAACCGGTTTATCCGTTACGGATTTTACATCGGCAAAGTTGGCTGCTGAAGTCTTGTTGGGAAAAGGCGTCCAAAATGTTCTCATTACTCACGGGGCGAGGGGGGCTTATTTGTTTAATAACGAAATAAGCATGCATTTGCCGGTATTGGAAGCAAAAGAAAGCAAAATCCGGGATGAGACAGGTTGCGGGGATCAGGTGACTGCGATTATAGCAGCCTGTCTGGCAGAGGGAAGAGATCTTGTATCGGCGGCAAAAATGGCAATCATTGCAGGAACTATGCAATTTCACCGCGCAGGTATTCAACCGGTTGAGAAGGCAGAACTTTTTGAAACACATCATATGCTGCAAGAAAACTAGATTTTTAGTCACTATTTGTGATTAGAATGCTTTTTAAAATATCTAAAAAAATGCTTGATTTTATCATGTTATCGTTAACATTTTATTAGGGTTGTCAAAGTTACTCATTGGACAAAATAAGAATGAAGACTTTATTCCTGGGAATTGATTCCAGCACTCAAGGCTGTAAAGTGGTCTGTATTAACACCGGGGCAGGCAAAATCGAATATGTGGATTCGATCAATTATGATCATGACTTGCCCGAATACCAGACAAACGGCGGAGTAATCCTCTCGAGTCAAAAGAATATTTCAGAAGCGGATCCCAATATGTGGCTTGACGCACTCGACCTTTTATTTTCAAGAATGGTGGAAAACAAATTTCCAATTGGGAGTATCCGCGCTATTTCGGTATCCGGGCAGCAGCATGGATTGGTGGCCCTGGACATTGCAGGTAATCTCACGCGATCCCGGAGCAAGTTGTGGAATGATTATTCTACTGCTGAGGAGTGTGATTTGTTAACTGCCGCTGTTGGCGGCCCGGAAAAGATGATTTCGGAAATCGGAAATACTCAGCGGCCGGGTTACACTGCCGGCAAAATACTTCATTTTTATCGTCATGAAGCAGAAGCAGCGAAAAACACTGCTACATTCTTTCTGGTTCATAATTTTATTAACTGGTTCTTAACAGGCGGAAAAAAAGGCGGAATTCGGATGATGGAACCCGGTGATGTCTCGGGAATGGCCCTCAGGCATCCGGGTTCAAATGATTGGAATCAAACAGTATGCAATGCGATTTCCCCGGATCTAATGGATAAACTCTCCCCGGTGCAGACTTCTGATAAAATGATTGGATTTATTTCCAAAGATTTGGTTCAAAAATATGGTTTTGATGAAGATTGCCGAATCGATGCGGGCAGCGGTGACAATATGTACGGTGCAATCGGAACCGGTAATATCCGGCCGGGAATTGTAACAATAAGCTTGGGAACCAGCGGCACAGCTTATACAATCACTGATGAACCCTATGTGGATCCGCAAGGTGAGATCGCATCCTTTTGTGACAGCACAGGAAAATTTATGCCCCTGTTGTGTGTATCCAATATGGCGAATGGGTATAATCAGATTCTGGACCTCTTCAATCTCAATCATAAGGAATTCGATGATATCCTTCATCAAACGCCCCCCGGGAACCAGGGCAAATTGCTTTTTCCATGGTATATGGGGGAGCGGACGCCGGATCTTCCTGAGGCATCACCGATATATTGGGGATTCGGTCTTAATGATTTCCAGAAGCCGGTGTTGTGCCGGGCAGTATTGGAGGGCCATGTGCTTAATTTGTATGATGGATTTCACCGAATGCCGGTTGTACCACGGGAAATCCGTTTGACCGGGGGACTCAGCAAATCCGAAGCCTGGTGTCAAACCATAGCAGATGTGTTCGGGATTGAAACAGTGCCGGTAGAGGGTGAAGGAGCTGCGCTGGGTGCCGCCATTCATGCGGCATGGGCATATTCCAGGGAGAATGGTTCGGAGTCGGATCTTCAATCTCTAACGCAAACTTTTGTGAAAGTGGATGAGACGAGAAGAAAAATCCCAGAAAACAAGGAGGCTTATTTGTCGATCAAAGAAGCATACAGCGAAATTAGCCTCCGGATCAGGACGGGAACTGGCAAAACTGATCCTTTCAAAATTTTTAATGGACTGATCGGATCATGATGCTGAAATCTTATAATATTCAACCGGTCGTATTAATAACCGTAGCCTTTTGTGATTCCTTTGAATTGCATATCGAATAGTAGTTTTGTGTATCTTACAACAGGGAGTTATCAATGAATGAAATTTTTGAGAAAATAGCTACATGTATTGAGCGGGGGAAAGTCAATGAAACTTCGCCGTATCCGCCTGATATGAAAGGGCAGCCCGGCGCAGTTGAATTGACCAAACAGGCATTGGACAACGGCGCCAAGCCTCAGCAAATTTTGACTCATGGTTTTATGATCGGGATGCGCCGTATCGGAGATAAATTCGGGAATGGGCAGGCCTTTATACCTGACCTGATGATTGCCGCCAAGGCGATGACTGCCTCCTCCGAACTGCTCAAACCCTATTTCTCCTCCGGCGAAATTCAGCATAAAGGATCTTTTATCATCGGCACTGTGGCTGGTGACCTTCATGACATCGGAAAAAATATTGTCAAGATGATACTGGAAGGAGCCGGCTGGAAGGTGATCGATCTGGGTACCGATGTGACCACTGAAAAATATTTGCAGGCTATTGCACAAAATCCAAAAGCACCAGTCGGAATGAGCGCATTGCTCACTACCACCATGCTTAATATGGAGAAATCTGTCAAAGAGATAAAATCCAAACATCCGGACGTAAGAATCATCATTGGTGGAGCACCGGTAACCGATGACTACCGAAAGAAAATTGGTGCTGACGCTTATTTCCAGTCTCCCCATGGACTACCGGCTTACCTGGAGAACCTTCTGTAAATAATTGGAATGAAAGTCAAAAGGCGGTCAGAAATAATATTATGCAAGAAAGAACGCTAAGCAGTCAAATCTTCCTATCCGGTATCGAAACAGGGCAGGTAAGGGAGTTCAGGATTCCTCTGCAGGAGCTTAATTTTAATGAAGCGTCTGTGGAACGGGGAATGGGATACGAAAACGGTTCACTGCCTGATTTTTACCGGGAGAAAATCACCGAGATCATTACTCGCTCTGCCGAGGTCGCGGATATTCGTGCCGGATATCGGATTCTCCCGCCCGAACAATTTCTGCTGGAAAAGGAACAGGTGAGCTGCTGCCGGCAGACGTTTCAAACCGGAAAGATCATTGCCCGCCAGTTAAAAAACAGCCGCACGGTAGCGCTTTTTGCCTCCACCGCCGGTGCGGTATTTGATAAATGGTCAAAGGAGCTCTTCAACGAAGGGGATTTCCCTGGTGGCTATGTTGTGGATTGCGTAGGATCTGAGATCGTGGAGAGTGCAGCGGATTGGCTGGAACAGCGGTTAATTGAGCAGCTTGCATCACAGAATCTGAAGATCACCAATCGTTTCAGCCCGGGATATTGTGGCTGGGATGTCTTTGAACAGCACAAACTCTTCTCCCTGTTGCCGCCCGAATTTCTGGGTATCCGCCTCACCGAATCAGCACTGATGGTGCCGGTAAAATCAGTGAGCGGTTTCATTGGTGTAGGGGAAAACGTAAAGCGCCTCAGCTATCCCTGTGCCATTTGTGATATGAAGAACTGTTTCCGTCGGAGACAGGAAAAACGCCATCAATAGTCTGAACCATTCAGAATAACCCAAAATACAAAGGGGTTGGCTATGAAACATGAAGAAGCTAAAGAACTGCAGGAGCGGACCAGCCGCATTCTGGAAAAGGCCGGAATTGCATTGACCGACGCCGAGCGTGAGAATATTGAGATAGCCGATTTCGGCCTGGGCGATGTCGAAAATGTTGGCCTTGAATTGGTGGTTTACGAAAACAATGACCGCTACTGCGCCAAGGAACTGGTGCTTTTTCCCCGTCAATTTTGTCCTGAGCACCGACATCCTCGTTTAAGCGAGAGCAATCCCGGCAAACAGGAAACATTTCGCTGCCGCCAGGGAGAGGTGTATCTCTATTTGGAGGGCGAACCTACTCCTAATCCAAAAGCCCGGATTCCGGAAAAATACAGGCCGTATCTCACCGTCTGGAAGGAAATCGTGATGAAACCGGGTGATCAGTATACGCTTCCACCCAATACCCTGCATTGGTTTCAGGCGGGAGATGAAGGTGCCATTGTTTCGGAATTTTCCTCCACGAACAGTGACGAGACCGATTACTTTACAGACCCGAATATTAAGAGAATCCCGGTGATCGAATAGGAAAGTATGTTTGTCGAACAGGCCTGAACGGTTATTGCTTTGCCCACTGGCTTTGTTCTGTTTAAATTAAACTTTTATCAGTAAGGAAACAGTTGTATGAGCATGACCTCCAAAGAACGCTTTCTGACGGTTCTGGATAGGAAGATACCCGATCGTCTGCCGGTGACCACCCACCATGTAATGCCCTATTTCTTAAAAACATATCTGGATGGAATTTCTTACCAGGAGTTCTTTGACCGTTTTGGGCTGGATCCCATTAATTGGGTGGTACTGCATAAACCCGATGCTTCAAAGGGCGCCTATTATGATCCCGGGCATACCCGGCCCGGATTTTTGGAACCCCGGCGCATGGCCAGTGATACCTGGCGTGTAAAAACGGAAGAGATCCCCGGTGAGCAGTATCATACGGTGCGCTACCACTTTGCTACGCCGGAGAAAACACTCAGCATGGCGCTTCAGAGTAATGAATACACCTCCTGGGTGTCTGAACGTCTGGTAAAGGAAAAAAGCGACATCGATATTATCGCCAAATATGCTCCCGCACCACTCTGTGATGTGGAAGCCGTCAACCGTGAAGCTGACGCTTTTGGACAGCGGGGTCTGGTCCGAGGGCTGATACCCGGTTTTGAAGTCTATGGCCAATCCGGCTGCTGGCAGGATGCGGCAGTGCTCTTTGGAATAGAAAATCTGATCATGGAGACATTCTACGATCCTGAATGGCTGCATACTTTTCTTCGCATTCTGCAGGAGCGGAAGGAAATTTACATCCGCTCGATGAAGGATGCAAGATTTGATATTATTGAACATGGGGGCGGAGATGCCTCTTCCACGGTGATCTCGCCACAGATACTGGAAGAGTATGTACTCCCCTATGATGGTCCCCTGACAGTGCTGGCGCAGGAAATGGGCCAGCGAGTGGTGTATCATACCTGCGGCGGGATGATGCCCTTTTTGGAAAAGCTGGCCGGTATGAAGCCGGATGCCATGGAAACCTTTACGCCACCTGCCATGGGAGGGGACACCATTCTGCAGGAAGCCAAGCAGCGCATCGGTGATCAGGTGTGTATGATAGGCGGATTTGATCAGTTCCACTATTTTAAGGACAGCACCCCGGAGGATACCCGTCAGGCGGTGCGTTCCTGTTTTGAAGCTGCGGGAGAAGGTGGCGGGTTCATTCTTTCGCCCTCCGATCATTTCTTCGATGCCCAGCCGGAACTGATCGAAGCTTTTGCCGATGAAGCCAGAAAGTGTGTCTATTAAATTATCAGATATCCTGAAAGCAGAAGCCGGAATTGCCCATGAAAGATATCATTGAAATTGAAATACCTGCTGAAGAAATTGCCAAAAGAGAAGAGCGAATACGGAAAGCAAAGCACTTTGAGAAACCGGATCGGGTTCCGGTGGTACCGGCAATTGCGCACCGTCTTCTGGTGCCACAGGTGGGCGTTCGCTTCCGGGATTATTATCGCGATCCCGAGACCATGCTGCGTACCCAGATTCTGGCCCAGAAATGGTTGATGGAAAATATCCGTACCGATGCCTATTCCATTACCGGTGCCTGGGTGGGTGCCTGGACCGACTTTCAGAATACCTTTGAGGCCGGCAGCCTGGGGTGCGAAATTGTGTTTCCCGATGATGATATTCCCTGGGTGGGGCCTGCCTGGGTTAAAAATGATGACGATCTCAGGCGGCTGGAGGATATGGATTTTATCCACAGTGGTCTGAATGCCCGACAGGTGGAATACCGCAATGCCATGATGGCCGTAGCTGAAAAGTACCCGGTGCGTTTCCAGGGCGGAGAGATATTTTATCCCGGCGAAAATCCGTCTCTTACCCACACTTCTGACGGGCCGTTTGGCGTAGCAGGCGATCTCATGGGCGTCACCGAAATATTCACTGCGGTATATGAGCGGCCTGAATTTGTGAGGGAATTACTGCGAATTGTTACCGATAAATTAATCGAATACCTGGATTTTTGTTGGGAAGAAGAAAATCTGCCGACCCCAAAAGATTTCGCCTGGACCGATGATCTGGCAGTTTCCCTTTCCGAAGAAACTTATCGCGAGCTGGTGCTTCCGTTTGAAAAGAAACTGCGCTTCCATTTTGATGGTTATCTCAGTTTGCATATGTGTGGAAAATCTGACCATCTCTTAAAAACCTTTGCTGAAGATCTTCAAATAAACGAGCTGCAGGGATTCGGATACCAGGTGGATCTGGATACCATAGCCGAAGTGATGGGCGGAAGAGTGGTTCTGATCGGCAATGTGAATCCCATGCTAATTCATTCCGGCACACCGGAGGAGGTGCGTCAGGCTTGCAGGGTAGTCATCGAAAAACTAGGCCCCTATGGCGGACTCATTCTCCAGGATGGTAACAACATTCCACCGGGAACCCCTGTGGAGAACATCAATGCCATGATGGAAGCCGCCGAACAATACGGCCGCTATGATTAAACAACGAAACCGCAATAGCGGTAGAAAGTCTTTTGGGAGTGCGGACTGCCTGGACCAGGTGTCTGGAGAGGATGGTGATACAGGTGTATCCGTTCCCTTATTTTGAAACTTTGTCTCTATAAACTGACAAAAAGGGATAATCGCAGTGATAAAAGAGCACATCAGGGAAAACAAAGCCTTTTTAAATCGCTTTTGGAATCTGGAAAATGATGAGCGGCCGGCATTTATGATCGGTTACCCCGGATCCGGGGTAAAGGGAGGTAAAGCCGTAAAGAGCGCGCTGTTTTCAACCGAAGGCAGGGATACAGTGAAAGACCGCTTGCTGGATCCGGAAAAATACCTGCAGGCGCAGCTTCAGGAGATTGAAGGGCAATTGAAACTGAAAGGGGATTATGTCCCCAGTCTCTGCCCGTCCCTGGGCGTGATCGCCATAGCATCGGCTTTTGGGAGCGAGGTGGTGTGGTGGGATAATGACTTTCCTTCTGCACGTCCGGTGATCGGCAGCGATCCTAAGAAGATATATGACCTGGAGATGCCCTCCATTCATCACGGAGAGCTTAAACGGATTCTGGATTATACCCGCTATTTTATAGAGAAAACCGAAGGCAAATACCCCATTCGCCTGACCGACATCCAGGGCCCGCTCGACAATGCCGCGCTTATCTTTGGGCATACCAACCTGTTCACCGCCATGCTGACAAACCCGGCTGAAGTACATTTTCTTATGAAGGCGGTAACCGAACTGACGATCGCATTTGCAAAAGCCCAGCGTGAGATAGTGGAAGAATACAACGTGGAATTCGTTCCTGCCATGTTCCAGCCATGGCTGCCAAACGGAAAGGGCATTTCAATCTCCAATGATGAATGTGTCATGATCTCGGCGGATATGCACGATGAATTCCATATTCCTTATGTGAATCAACTCTCTGAGGAATTTGGCGGTATCTATATTCATTCCTGTGGCAACTGGACGCACCAGTTTCCCAGCCTGGACAAGGTGCACCGGCTGCGTGGCCTCGAGTTCGGTGCCAGTGAAGCCCCTTACCAGGATGTCATTGGGCATTTCGGTGGAAAAATTCCACTGGCATGCCGCGTGGGCTTAAACCAGGAAATAAAATTTCAGGGAATGGTGGATTACGTGACCCGTATACTCAATTCCAGCAAAACGACCCGTGGTTTATTTATAAATGTAGATATAACTAATGGGATTACCGGAGAAGACTGGCCGGTAACGGATCTTCACGAAATCTATCAACTGATGAGGCTGAATACGAATGTCAAATCGCCCGCATAATGCTCCTGAAAACTTCGATTGGATCACAGCTGCCTATTCCTGGTTTCCCGGCGAAGACCGCTTGCAGGTGATGGCGGAAACCGCTGCCGGTGAAAGTGTTCCCGTTTTGTTTCATCCCCTGACGCCGGATATCTGGCGTATCCGCTTTTCCCCGAATCCGGAGGGCGAATGGGAAGATTCCCCCGCAAGAATTCCAGCCGGCCTGAATGAAAAACCGGTATTCTCTTCGAATAATGATGAAATAATGGTCACCGGCGCCAATCTGACATTGAAGCTCCGGGCAAAACCGTGGCGTATCCTTTTCGGGAACGATTTCGAACAGGATATATTTCGTGAAAATCCGGAGGATGTGGATGGACTGGGACGTCCTTTTGTCCTTCCGCTGGGATATGTTCGCGATAAAAATGGCGTTCGGAAAGTGACTTTCTCTTTTCATCTCCGGCCGGATGAACGTCTTTATGGTCTTGGAGAAAAATTCCTCCCACTTAATAAAATGGGTCAACGGATTGTCAGCTGGACCCGGGATGCGCTGGGTTCTACCAGTGAAAAATCCCATAAAAATATACCGTTTTTATGGAGCACCCGGGGGATGGACTTTTCATTGATTCAACCGCCAGGATCACCTGGGAGTTGGGAATGGTCTCCTGTCAGAGTGCGACGATCACGATCGAATCTGAAGATCTGGATCTGTATCTGATTTATGGTCCTTCGCCCGCCGAAATACTGCAGCACTATGCAGAGCTGACCGGCCATGCACCATTGCCTCCTAAGTGGAGTTTTGGTTTGTGGGTCTCATCAGGAGGAACCTATCGTAACCAGGCAGCCATGGAAAAGCTGCTGGACAGCTTGGAGGAGCATGATCTGCCGGCTGACGTTGTGCATATTGATCCCTGGTGGATGAACTGGCGGCAATATTGTGATTTCCGCTGGAACCGGGA
>JARRQT010000112.1:0-24983 GCA_037381445.1 Calditrichia bacterium | reverse complement strand
CAGCACAGGTTATTTATGAGGACGATTTCGAGGGCTCAGGAAATATAAACTGGAATCCGCTGTTCTATTTGAATACGGACCAGCAATGGGAGGAAAATCTGGAGGTAGTCTCAAATCCCTTTGGGGAGGGAAATGTCGGGTTGGTCAAGGATGCTGATACCAGTTATACGGGCGCAGCCCTGGTTGGCGGCGACGATTTTTCATTTCAGTATCTGGCCATTGAAGCGGATGTCTATTGCTATACCGATACCGGCAGCACCAGCCGTTATACCGGAATTGCGTTGATGGCGGACACGAGCGATGATAACGGCGAGATCAATACCCGATATGTGAAACTCGTCGCGGATTTCGATGAAAATATGGGCGTGGGCAAACGATTAAGGCTTTATAATAGTGAATTGAGCATGCAGACATTCTCCTATTCTTTTGATGTCAAATTTTATTCCAGCCAGATTCCCGGGGGTATCCCGGAAGTCGACGGCTGGCATAAAATGAGGCTGGAAGTCCGCGTGGTGAATGCGGATTCGGTGGCTTACTGGGTATACTTCGACGGCAATATGGTGGGCGACGGGCCAGTCTACGATTACACCCATCAGGTGGGTGACGCAGTTCACACTCCCTTTTTCCCCGGTACTTTCGGCCTGTTTTCCTTTCAGCAGGGCGCCTCTCTCCCCGGCTATTTTGATAATGTAAAAATTGAGCAGCTCAGTACAACCGGGATCGGAAAAAATAAACCGGTTGCCAGCAGCTTCAAATTAAATCCCAATTATCCCAATCCGTTCAACCCCACAACCACAATTTCTTTCACCCTGCCCGAGGCGCAACGTGTGAATTTGTCCATCTATAACACAATTGGACAAAAAGTGAAGCAGCTTATCAGCCGGGACCTGCCGATGGGCGACCATGAAATTGTCTGGAACGGGACAAATGAATTTGGCCGTGAAGTGCCTTCAGGAATTTACTATTACCGGTTATCCTCGAGAAATTATCAGGAAATCCGGAAAATGATTCTGATGAAATAGAGCCTCAACTGTTTTTTATAGGTCACCAGACTGCCTAATAAGGATTCTCCCTGAACTGGTTCGGTGAGGATCCCCGATGAAAAAGCATGCGGTCGGACCGTGTCGATTGCTGAACCTGGGTTTTAAATCAAAGCAATAAAAGTCTTTTGAAGGAGCTAGCTTTCAAATTATATTTCTTCCGGGACGCTTGGCTCTCTTTCTGTATTTCTGTTCTATTAATATATCAAATTTTGATTTGATAATTGCATGAATCAGGATGCTTTCAATGCTTGTTTTTGGAAATTTTTGAATCCGGTTCTTTAAACCGGTTTCGCATGCGGGCATAATCCGGAAGCCCGGTTATCCTGACCAGTAAGGCATAAAATTCAGTTCAAAAAACAGACAGGCAAACATGCAAAAATATCCCTTGCTCTTCTGTCTGCTCCTGCTTTTGTTCATTCATCAGGACATCTCGTTTGCCGGCACCACCGGTAAGATAGTAGGGAATGTTACCGATAAAAACAGCGGCAGTCCGCTGCCGGGGGTCAACGTGGTGCTGGCGGGGACCCGGCTGGGTGCCTCCACCAACCTGGATGGTAATTTTCTTATTCTGAATATTCCGCCCGGTTCATACGATATGGAAGTCAGTTTTTTGGGTTACCAGAAAATCATCCGCAGAGATGTCCAGGTATCCATCGATCTGACCACCAAGCAGGATTTTGTGCTTTCGGAATCTCCCGTCATGGGGGAAGAAGTGGTGGTGGTTGCCGAACGTCCCCTCATCAGAAAAGACGTCACTTCCCGTCAGGCGTATGTGGACAGCAAACAGATAACGGAGCTTCCCGTAAAGGATTTCAAGGATTTGCTGGCATTACAGGCCGGGGTGGTCAAAGATGCGTCGGGCAGGCTCCACATCCGGGGAGGCAGAAGCGGAGAGATCGCTTATCTCATCGATGGGGTTTACATGGACGACCCGCTTCAGGGTGGATTCGGGAGTGAACTGGGAGAAAACAGCGATACCCGGCAAAGAATGAGCGGCAATCTCGGCTTGACCATCGACGAGGAGGCAATTGATGAAATGGTGGTTATCAGCGGAACATTCAATGCCGAATATGGCAATGTGATGTCCGGAGTGGTAAACATTGTCACCAAGGAACCCTCCTCCCATTATACCGGGAAACTTGAATTCACCAGCGGCTATGTAAATTCATCTCCCTTCCGCACTCAAAATGCACTGGTGGAAGACAAAAATCCGGTAACCGACGCCGCTTCCGGAAAGCGCCTTTTCTACGACCCGCCTGCAGATTATTTTCAAAATTTCCCCACACTATCCGGAGTCCCGGGCCAGTTTCAGGGATCTCTCAGCGGTCCGTTCCCTTTTGTGTCAAAGCTGGCATTTTTCTTTTCCGGCAAATATTCCAATCTGGATTCATACCTTCCCCACGGCTTTGATCTGGACAGAAATTATTTTTCAAAATTCAGTTACTTTATAACACCCCTGTTTAAAATCAATTATACGGAAAACTACAATCAGAAAATTTTCCAGGTTTACAGTCACGCCTGGAAATATCTTCCTGAAAACCAGGGACTGAACGAACTGAAGCAGCGCAGACACATCCTGACCCTTACCCATACGCTTTCCTCCAACGTATTCTACAATTTGAATTTTTCGGCTTCCGACCAGAGCAGTGAATACGGGGTTTGGGATTGGGCAAATAACCGTTTTAAAAATCCCGACACCGAATACCGCAAAGGGGAAAAGGACAACGAGCTGGAGTTCTACCTGCAGGGCAATGATAATTTATATCTGAACAGTTCCTCCCGGCAGTATTCAATGAAAGGCGATCTGAATTACCAGGCAGGCCTTCATCACGAATTTAAAACAGGATTCGAAGTCAAGTATAACGAACTGTCCTCATATAAGCGTCTGGAGCCGTGGCCGAGTGAAGGAGGCGCCAATCGCACCATCGCTTTTGACAAAAATCCCCTGGAAGGTGCCCTTTACCTTCAGGACAAGATGGAATATGATTACCTGATCATCAACGCAGGTTTGCGGTTGGATTATGTGGATGTAAGGGCGCGGCAGTGGGAACTCATCGACAATCCCCTTTCTCCCTTGCAGAAGACCTCCGCTCGCTACCAGTTGAGTCCCCGACTAGGAATGGCTTTCCCGATTTCCCAACAGCTGGTCTTCCATTTTTCCTACGGGCACTTTTTTCAGTTCCCGGACTATGCCAACATTTATACAAATCTGCTTTACCAGAACCCCGAAAATATGAGCAAAGAAGCTTTTGTCATTGTAGGAAATCCGGGCGTGAATCCCCAAAAAACGGTGAGTTATGAAGCGGGTCTGAAATTTCAGTTGGGGGGAAGCAGCGCGCTGGAGACAACCGCTTTCTACAAGGATCTGACAAATCTGTTGGGCACTCATTTTTATCGTCAGCAATTGATTTACCGCTACTCGATTTTTACCAACATTGATTACGGCAGCGTGAAGGGAATCGATTTTTCTCTCAATATCCGCAAACCCCAATTCTTAAACGCCATCATCAACTATTCCTACTCGGTGGCTACCGGCAACAGTTCGTTTCCCACCCAGCAATCCTACAACGCCTACCTGGGACTGGAGGAAACCCATCAGGAATATCCACTGGATTTTGACCGCCGGCATAACTTCAGCGCTTCCATCAATTTCAGCTACCCGATCAGAGAGAACTCCTCCGGCTGGGAAAAAACAATCTTCTCAAATCTGAACATGAACTTTATCATTCAATACGCTTCCGGGTATCCGTATACACCGGTCACCGATGATCCCACGCTTTTCATCGAACCCAACTCGGCACGGATGCCCTGGACCGGCAGCGTGGATGTCCGGCTGGAAAAACGATGGAATGCCATGGGCACTCAGTTAGGCGCCTTTATGGAAGTTACTAACCTGTTTGACAGGCTGAACGCCCTTACCGTTCAGCCGTTTACCGGCAGATTGTGGGATACCGGCAAACTGGATCTGCTGGCAACAGGGACCGATTACATCCACGATCCCAGCAATGCCGGTCCTCCCCGGCTCATCCGCCTGGGCGGTCTGGTCACATTCTGATTTGTTCAGGCCGATGATCTGATACTGATGTATAATTTTTTGGATTTAACTAACATAAGAAACGATAAATGGGATTGCATTTGATGAAATGTAAAATTCGGCCGGATTTTCTGATTTTATTCATGTGCCTGACCCTGATCTCAACGGCGAATTCACAATCCCTTTTTAAAGCCAGGGATGAAGGGAAACAGGTTTATGAGAGGTACAAAAACCGTCCGCAGGCCGCATTGAACAAGCCGCTCAGCAAGAGAGACCGGGGAGTCGGTATTTTGGACCGTGGCGAACTTACCAATGTGACCGGCAATTTCGGCGTTCTCTCCAATTTCCACCTCTTCTCGCCCGCCTTTCACTGGCCAAGTTGGGCGGATGACACCCACCAGTACTGTTTCGGAATGGAACTTCTGGTTGGCGTGAAAGGCGACGTCATTACCTCGATTCATGATCCCAATACGGTCGCGGAAAATTTTGACTGGGAGGCACAGGACGGTTCACTGGGAAATTTGTTCTCCGGCAATCTGACCGCCTCAGATGGCACTCCCCTGCTTGCCGGATCGGATAACATGGAAAGCTGGCCGCAGAACAGCCAGGGAAAACCGTTTTGGCCGGGACAATTCCGGCAGGACCCGCAGACCGGCCGGCAAGTCCCGGGGGAGTTTGTGTCGGAGCGGGATATCTACTCGGAATATACGGATCAGAACAATATCAACGGATCTTATGGCCTCAAGGTCAGGCAAACCGCCTATTCTTTCAGCCGCAGTTATGCCCGGAATTTTATCATTTTTGATTTCCAAATCATAAACACTTCATCCAAGACGCTGGATTCTGTCTGGATTGGCTACATGACAGATTTCAAAGTCGATTTCGACGCCCACGACCACATCCGTTTCAAAGCCCTGGAGGACAAACCCGGTGCGAAGAAGGACCTGGTCTACTTATGGGATGCGGACCCAAATGAAGGCATCTGGGACATTACAGGGTATATCGGCCTCCTTTCACTGTTCACGCCGCAAAATAAAGGAATCACAGATTTTCACTATTTCGATAATATTTACGAACCCAGCACGAATGAACAGATCTGGGAAATCATGAGCAGCGACACTTCCGGAAATCATATCACCCGCAGCAACTATTTCCATGGAAATAATTTCCGCATCGATGATGACGCGCTTGCAGATGACATGGATCCCAGCGGGCAGAAGCTGGGAACAGATTTCGTTTATATTTTATCCAGCGGCCCGGCCTCGCTGACACCGGGAGACACTGTTCATTCTGCCTTTGCGGTGGTTATGGGTGCCACCGATCAGGAGATGTTCGCCAATGCTCAGATGGTCAAGAATATGTCCCGGAATTACTATCTGGGTCCCAATGCGCCCAAACCGCCTGCGCTGCAGGCTTTCAGCGGCGACCGGCGCATCACGCTTACCTGGGACGGACAGACGGCGGAAAACTCCCGCGACCTCCTCACCGGCAAAATGGATTTTGAAGGCTATAAAATATACCGCAGTGAAGATTTCGGCCAGAGCTGGGGGAAACAGATCACCGACGAGCACGGAAATATCATCGGGTATGTGCCCGTTGCCCAGTTTGATCTGGATAATACCATCTCCGGCAAAGACCCCAATTCCAATTTTTACCTGGGCAACAATTCGGGACTAAAGCATACCTTTATTGATTCCACCGTCAATAACGGCGTGGAATACTGGTATGCCATCACCGCATACGACCGCGGTGATATCGCCACCGGCGTGCCGGCGCTGGAAAGTTCCCGGGGAATCAATCCCGATGAAGTCAATGTAGTCAGCGCTGTTCCGGGCGCACCGGCCTCCGGAATTGATCGGACAAACAGCGCAAACCTGGACTCGCTTTCACCCGTCAGCGGCATTTGTGATTCCCGCTTATCAGTCCAGATTCTTGATCCCGCGCAGCTAACCGGTCACCATTACCGGGTCACTTTCAATGATGTGGGAATGGTCATCACCGCGGATAATCAGGGAGTTGCCGATACCGCCATCACAACCACATTCAATCTTATTGATTTAAGCACCAATGATACACTGCTCTTCAACCACCCGCTTTTGAACGAGAGCGGAGACAATATTCCTGCCACACGCGGATTTCGGATACTCCCCGAAGATATCGAACCGGAAGTGAAATTTATGGGATGGACGCTGGTCCATGGCGATACCTGCACCTTTGACTGGCACCGGGAAGTCCGCGGGAATGAAACCGGCAAACCGTGGATGAACGGCTGGGATGACTTTCGCATCACTTTCGATCAATCGGGTCCGGGAATTCCCGTAAAAGTGAGCGACGAATTCGGCGCCACCTGGGGCCCGGAAATGATTCCCGTTTCCAGAGTAGAACTCATCACCGATCCCTCGCATCCGGTTGATGTGACCGAAAATACTTGGCTGATCGATTACGCATTCCACGGGCTAAGCCTGCCGGAACCGGAAAGCTGGTTCCAGTTTTTTGGCCCGATGGGCTGGGATCTGGTACCGGGCGGGAAGGGATATAACCCAAATGTGGAGAAATGGCCGGACGCCCTGAGCTTTCGTAATTATTTCGTGGATGGATCCGGTGATACGGTCCGGGTTAACGGAGTGGATATCAGAACGCAGAACCGTCCGGGCCAGCTTCCGCCTGCGGACGGCGACCAGTACACAATCATTTCCCGTAAGCCCTTCCGCAGCGCTGTTTCTTATGAATTTGAGACGGCCGTCCCCAATTATTCGGCAGGGGAAGCTGATCTCAGCCGGGTGAGCGTGGTGCCCAATCCTTACATCGTCCGGGCCGGGTGGGAACGCAGCCAGTTCGAAGGCCGCGTGCAATTTACCCATCTTCCCTCCCCCTGCGATATTCAGATTTATACCACCGCCGGAGATCATGTTATTACCCTGAAACACGAGGGCCCGTTCGATTATGAATTCTGGAACCTGCAGAATGAATCCGGTATCAATGTCGCTTACGGACTGTATGTATTTATTGTCAAAACGCCGTCCGGCGAAAAACATACCGGCAAGTTCGTCATTATTCGTTAGTCGGGGATAGGCATAAAATTTGAGTAAATGGAAGCAAAATAAACAGAGTCGCCAAATGAAATGTATGAAACTTAAAAATATTCTGCTGCTTGCGCTGGTGGCAAGTTTCATTTACCCCAGTGAAAGCCTCGCCGTTTCAAAAAGCGGCACGGCGGCTGCGCAGTTTCTGAAAATCGGGGTAGGCCCCCGGGCGGTAGCACTGGCGGGCAGTTTCACCGCCCTGGCCAATGATGCCACGGCATTATATTGGAATCCCGCCGGCGCGGCCTCCATTGAGAAGAAAATGTTCCTGGCGTCCCATACCGAGTGGTTCGCGGATATCAACCATGAATATCTCGGACTGGTGGTGCCGCTATCTCTTTCTTCGACGGTAGGCGTGAGTTTCATATCGCTGAGCTCCCCGGAAATGGAGCAGACTACCGTCGCCGAGCCGGAGGGCACTGGAATATTCTTCAACGTGCAGGATATCTGCATCGGACTCACCTATTCCCGCCGCATGACCGAACGTTTTTCATTCGGTTTAAGCGGGAAATATATACAGCAGTTAATTTTCAATGAATCTGCCCGCACCATGGCAGTTGATATCGGCGGCATTCTGCATACCGGTTTCAACGGGATGCGTCTGGGAATAGCCATGACCAATTTTGGCGGCAAACTGCGCATGGACGGCAGGGACCTGATTGTCAGCTACGACAATTCACAACAGCAAACCGGCAATCCGTTGACCCCGGCAAAGCTGCAGACCCAGAGCTGGCCGCTTCCCACCAGCTTCAGGATCGGGCTGGCCATGGATGTCATTGGATTGAAAGAAGGTTTTCTTATGAGAGAATCGCAGCGCCTCACCTTTCTGGTGGATGGCTACCATATCAACGATGCCGCCGAAACCGTCAGTTTCGGTCTGGAATACGGCTGGAATGACAATTTCTTCCTGCGCGGCGGCTACCGGCTCAATCACGATATGGAAAGCTTCAGCGCCGGGACCGGGGTGCAGATCCCGCTGAGGCAATGGATGATTCAGGCAGATTACGCCATTTCCAATATGTCCGATCTTGGCTATGTTCAGCGAATCGGGGTAGGAATCGCATTTTAGAAACAGATTCTCTGCAAAAATTGATTTCAAAACAATATAAAATAAAGGGGCACATCAGATGTACCCCTCTTCAATTCTCACTGAATTTCAGAAATAAATAAATTTATTTCGACATTTCAAGCGCTTTGATAAATTGATCCCGGCTGGCAAAGAACAGCAGAAACAAAAATCCCATAAGAATAAACTCCGCCACGGCTGCAATAGGATTTATGGAAGCATCCGGGAGAATGAATAAAATCCTTTCCAGCACGATACCCGCCAGCACGATAAAGGCAACCAGCGTAACCCAATTGGGGCTTATTTTTGCCTTCCTGCCGATGAGGCCCACAAACGGCAGGATAAACAGAAAGAAGACGCTCACATAAAATATTTCCATATACGGCGAATGGTGCATCCTGATCACCAGGTAACTGGTTTCCTCAGGAATGTTTCCGTACCAGATGACCAGAAATTGTGCATAGAACAATCCTGCCCAGGCCAGTGCAAATCCGAAGGTAAATACGGCAGTATCGCGTAACACTTTACTCATGCTGACCGGATCTTCCACTTCTTTGCGGAGATAATAGGCGGCAATGAGTGCCGCAATCACGAGTCCCGTATAGAATGCTTCCATGAAAAAGATGCCGCCGAAGAGCGTGCTCACCCAGGGATAGGCCAGGGACATGACCCAGTCGAAGGCTACCAGCGACTGGACAGTTACATAAATAAATAAATAGGCGATGGCCCACCTGCCCTTGCCTTCGCTGTTTGCCAGCGTGGCCTTTGCATAAAAATGTGCAACAATATAAAGCACCAGCATGGCGAGAAAATTTCTTACTAGAAAAAACGGCACATTGAGCCATTTATTCTGTTTGTCGATCCAGGGATAAACATCCATCTGAAGCCCGAGAAACAGAAATAAAATGGCAATAAATAATATCAGGGGATAAAAGGAAAGCAGCTCACGTTTCAGCGGCGTGATCCATTTTGCTGCCGAAGCATCGGCGGCGGCTACTACCGCAACCGCTCCCTGAATCAGGGCGACCCAGAAGGTAAGGGTAAGCAAGAATGTGCCCCCGCTTTCGGGAATGAGAATGTTTTGAATCAGGACAATAACAGCGCCAATTACAATAGCGGCAATCCCAAGCATCACAGGTTTAAGCTGCAATTTATTCATTTTTTCTCCTCGCTGTGAATTTGAATGACAAACCGATTACCGTATTCTTCCGGAGAAATGATGCTTTTAACACTGGGCAAACGCGTTAAAAACAGAAATCCGAGAAAAGAGATGACCCCGCCGAATAGAACGGTCAGTTCGAAGGCGACGATGACAAAAGCCGGCACAGAAATAATTGGTTTTCCGCCACCAATCAGCGGCCAGTTGATGGAAGTCCAGGAAGTAAACCACGCCCCAAAAAGCAGACCAAAGAGCGCTCCAAGCAGGGTAAAAAACCGCAGGGGAGAAGGCGGAGTCTTCAGGATATGCTCCACTTCATGCACCGGATAGGGTGTTGAGACAGCAATATTTCTGGGGGACACGCCGCTTTTTACAAGTTCTTCCAGCTTCTGGAGAAACTTGTTCTTATCATCAAAAAGAAGTTGTTCATTCATTCTGATGCCTCCTCTTTCAGTTCTGTTATTGAGAGCACCGGCAGCACTTTGGCAAAAATCAGGAAGAACATAAAGAACATGGCGAAGCTTCCCACCGTGATGCCCACCTCCACCATCGTGGGGGTATATAATCCCCAGGAATAGGGATCAAAATCCTTCGCCAGTGAGGTCACGATAATCACGAAGCGCTCCAGCCACATTCCGATATTGACAAAAATGGACAGAATAAACAGGTAAACAATACTTCTGCGGAGTTTGCGAAAGAAAAGTGTGAGGGGTATTAGGGAGTTGCAGATCAGCATGGTGATATAAAACGGCTGGTAGTCGCCCAGCAGCCGGTAAGTAAAGTGTGCGGCCTCAAACTGATGATCACCGTAAAATGCCAGCGCAAATTCCACGATATAGGAATAGGTGACGATAAGAGAAGTAAATAACAGTACCTGGCTGATTTTTTCAAAATGATTGAGAGTAATATACTGTTCCAGCCTGAAAATTTTTCTCATCGGTATTACCAGGGTCAGCACCATGGCCGTTCCCGAAAAAATTGCGCCGGCCACAAAATAGGGAGCAAAAATGGTGGTATGCCAGCCCGGAATGATGCTCATGGCAAAGTCCCAGGAAACCACGGAGTGCACCGAAATAACCAGCGGCGTGGCGAAGGCTGCCAGGAATATGTAGAGACGGTTATAGTGCCACCACTGCCGGAGACTCCCCACCCAGCCAAGAGAAAAGACGTCCCAGATCAAAGGTGATTTGAAATTTACCCAAATTTCTCTTTGATTGGGATATGGGAATAGCCAGTAAAAAAACCAGGACCTCCCCAAATGGATCAGGGGAAACAGGCCGGCGGTCATCACGGCAAAGATCGTCATGGCTTCTGCGGAACGGTTGAAGGCATTCCTGAATTTGGCCCTGAACAGAAAAAGCACCGCAGAAATCAGCGTCCCGGAGTGGGCGATACCGACCCAGAAGACAAAATCCGTAATATAAACGCCCCATCCAACGGGATTGTTGAGACCAGCGACGCCCATCCCTTTCAGCATCTGGTAAATCCAAAGCGTTAAACCCATGCCAAACAGAAGCGCGCAGATAACCAGCGCCACCCAGTACCATGGATTTGGTTTTCGCAGCGCAGCCAGAACCTCGTGCTCCAGTTGTTCATTGTAATCAATGCTTCTCATAAAATTATGCCTCGCTTTTTCTTTCCTTTTTCCGCAAATAATGAATCGCAGGTTCGGTGCCCAATTCCTCGAGCACCCGGTAAGCTTCATCGGAACGCGCAATCTGAGATACCCGGGAACTATCGTCCATCAGGTTGCCAAAGGTGATAGCCTTCGTGGGACAGGTTTCCTGGCAGGCGGTAACGACTTCCCCGTCCCTGACCAGCCGGTCTTCATCCTTTGCCATATCCTCGGCGGCACGGATGCGCTGCACACAGAAAGTGCATTTTTCCATGATGCCCCGGCCGCGAACCGACAGTGCGGGATTGTACATTTTATCCCATGGCTTTGGCAGGCGGTGATCGAACCAGTTAAACCGCCGCACTTTATAGGGGCAGTTATTGGAACAGTAGCGGGTTCCCACGCAGCGGTTGTAAACCTGAACATTCAGTCCTTCGGGATTATGATATGTGGCATACACCGGGCAAACGGGCTCACAGGGCGCATTGTCGCATTGCTGGCACAGCATCAGAGTGAATTCAATGTCACGATCATCCCGGACAAATGGTTCTATACGAATCCAGGACATCTCCCTTCCCTGCAACTGTTCTTTTTGCCCGACTACCGGAATATTGTTTTCCACATAACAGGCCGCGACGCAGGCAGCACAGTTGATGCAGCTGTCCTGGTTGATGGTCATTCCCCAGCGGTAATTTTTATGGGGATGTTTGGGGTATATACGCTCTTCTTCGACATCCACTTCTTCCTTCAGTTTCTCATTATAGTGTTCACTGTGTTCCACAACACTCTCATGAGAGGAGAGAATTCCCCTGCCCTCTTCATGCATGGAACCGGACAGAATAGGGAGCGGGATCACAGCACCGGTTTTTGTCGCTGAGATGTTATCCAGGTACCAGGATGCTTCACCGCTGCGTGAATCGATGTCTGTCTTAATGGCATAAATCAGTCCGCGCTGGACCATATAAACATTTTCCGGCAGGACATTCTGGACCTTCACCGGGTAATTCAGATTTTCATTTTCAACCGAAATCTGAATTTCATCCCGGTCCTTAAGTCCCATCTTTTTTGCCGCGACTGCGGAGACTGAAACCCATTCGCCGTAAGTAACAGTCGTCAATGGATCCGGGATTTCATTCAGCAGCGGGAGGACTTTGCTCCGGCCATCATACGTTCTGATGGAGGGCGTTATAATCAGGACCGGCTGTGCTGCGACTTCCCGGCTGAAGTCTGTATTTTTCAGATAAGACTCCACAGACCGGGTATCTACGGCAATCGACAGCGGACTGACCGGTTCCTCGATATAGCCGTTTTCAATCAGAGAGACCGTTTCGCTTTCCCCATAAAGGGAATGCCACTGCTCGATAAGATATTGATTGTAATCGGGTCCCTGTTTCTGACCACTGGCCGTGCGCATTATTTCCAGCAAAACATCGCCTTCGGTCCTGGTGTCATATTGCGGCTCAATGGCCGGCTGGATAACATTGCGGATCCCTTTTCGCGGAGCGGCATCTCCCCAAGACTCCAGACTGTGAGAGAGCGGCAGCACCACATCGCATTCCTGCATAGAAGCGGACATAAAATCGGACATGCCGACCCGGAGCCGCGCATTTTTGAGCTCCTCCACAAAATTGAAATTCGCGGAGATATCGTCCACCGGATTGCTGCGCGAAATAAAAATTACTCCTACTGCCTTGTTCCGGAGGCGTTCCAATAATTCCTGAACATCCAGCATGCTGCCCACTTTTTCATAATTCTGGGAATGGGCAAAATCCACCACGGTATCATTCATCCCCATGGCTGCCTGAATCAGTGCCGTTAAAAGTGCTGCTTCCAGTCCGCCGGGCTGGGCGGTGGAAACTCCGCCCGTAATAATAAGGGGACGTTTGGCAATGAAAAACGCAGAAACCAGGTGTTCCAGATTTTCTGCGGAGATGCCAGTTTTTTGAGAAACCTCTTCTGCTGACGGATCAGGAACCATATTCATGATTGCCCAAGAAGGACGGCGTTTTCGGATATCCGATCTGCTGAGGGCGTGCAGCAGATAAGCCAGAAAGTATATTTCGCTATGGGGATTCACCGCCAGCCGGGTGGTCGCTTTAAGACCGGTCATTGACAGATTGGGCTCCAGATGGTACCAGGTGAAATTTTCATTTTTTACCGCTTCACCATATTGTGCCGCATTGGAAACCGGCGAGACGAATGTTTCCAGAATATCGGCCCCAATTGTGAGCAAAAAATCCGCATCTTTAATATGGTAATGGGGAACTTCCGGCTGGTTGAAAACAATTTCATTGGCCTTGCGAAGATTGGCATGCGAAAATATTTCGAACTCGGGAAGGCGTTCAATGCCCATCTCCTCACAAAAGCGGCCTATCAAACCGGCAAGGGTGCCGGTGGTTCTGCCGGAGAAATAGAGGTTATCCTTTTTCTCCTCTTTCGCCGCCTGCAATTCGGTTGTAACATAAGCATATGCCTCCTGCCAGGTCGCCACCCGGAAATTCCCGTCATTGTCGCGCATCATAGGCCGCTGGATCCGTTTGGGATGGTAGAGACGAAAAAGACTCGCCTGCCCTCTGGGACAGAGCGCGCCGTTATTTATCGGATGCCCTTTTACGCCTTCCGCTTTGGTGGGAAAAAGGCCCCGGACCTCATCATATACTTTTTCGTTAACCCTGGCGCTCAAACCGCAATTAGCGGGACATTCCGTGCAGGTTGTGTTATAGAATACCGGTTTTCCCGGATACACATCCTGTTCCGGGGGAATGAGATAGGGTATTATTTTCTCATTGGCTTTATCGACACCGCAGGACGATATCATCGCTGTGCCTGAGGAAATCCCTAAGAATTTCAAAAAATCCCGTCTATCCATCTGAGTCCTCCGAATCTCAATTATTTATGACAAGTCACACAATCCGTCGGGGCCATATTTGCTTTATGGCAGGAAACGCACCAGCCCATTTCAAGCTGCCGGACCCGCTTCATTTGCGGCATTAACTTAACCTCCCCATGGCATTTTGAACAATCCAGCCCTGCCTTGATGTGCCTTTTATGGGAAAAATAGACATAATTTTGAATCTTGAAGCTGTAAACCCTTTTCCATGGCACCGGTTTCTTCTCTTCCCAGTACCTGGTCAGTTTCTGAATTTCCGGGCTTTCGGTTTTCACATTTTTATGGCAGGACATGCACTTTTGCACGGGCGGTATCCCCGCGAAGGTGGATTTATCAACCTTATCATGGCAGAAAGTGCACTGTAGTCCCACTTTTGACACATGAATCTGGTGGCTGAAATTGATTGGCTGTACAGGCGTTTTTGAATCTCTGTTCCAGAAATATGCCAAGAGCACGACAAAAATAATAAACAAGACAAAATATGCACTTAATACCAGGGGCATTATGCGTCGCTTCACTGCCGTCTCCTTGTAATTTTCATTTACCGGTTCGGTATTTGGTTATGTTTTATTTCTTGTTTTTTTCTTCTTCAAAGTGCTTATAAAGATATGCGATAACCGATTGTGCCTGGTGATCGGTTAAGCCCAGGTTGGGCATGGGCGGATAATCCGGATTTATTTTATAGGGATTCCTGACAAATTTCACCAGTTCCTCCCGCTTGTCCGAATACTGGGACAAAACACTGTTATAGGCAGGTCCCACAACCCGCTTGTCAAACTGGTGACAGGTTGAGCATTGCTCATTATAGATTTTTTCTCCCAGTTGAACATCGGGTTGTTCGGCGGACGCCATCTGCGCCTCCCGTTCTGCTTTCAGTTTGCCTTGCACCTCCTCCGCCCGGGTCACCAACACCTGAGTCTGATTTTGAGTGGCACTTTCCCGGGCCACATGATCATTTACAATCATTACCAGAAAAGTGAAAATAAAAAGCATAAAAGCGTTGGTTCCCAGCTTCACACGGTGATCCCGCAGAAGCAGATAGAGCGTCATGCTGATAAAAAACATCAGGATTAAAACCAGAATGGAAAGCGCGTAAACCGGCGCCGAGAGAGCGACATTGGGCATAGTGGCGAGATTCCAGAATATGAAAATAGGCTGCAGTAGTGTGAAAGCCAGGGCAATCCCTCCCCCTACTTTTCTCATGTAGAAGGCATACTCAGGATCAGCCTCCTGTTGAAATTCTTTCCAATTGAAGAAGAAAAAGAGCAGCGCTACGCCAGCCACCGCGAAGGAAGCGGTAACAAAATGAAGGAAACGCGCGACGGCGTTCCAGGAATATAGCAATTCCCAAACTTGCGTAATGATAAACCAGCGTCCCGGATCCAGCACCAGCGCCGATGCGGCCCAGAAGATATAATATGCAATGATTAAAAAAATCAGAGCAAAACCGCCGGAAAATAATTGCAGAAGAAAACCGACGCCGGACATTCGAAAGGTAGACTGGTAAAAATAGGCGAGAGAGATTCCTACCGCCACCAGAATAGTCGTGTAAATCATGAAACTGACAATCTGAATGGGAGCATCATAAAATACCTGACCTTCAATCAGCGTCAAAATGATGAGGGGCAGCACGCCCAGAAAAATACCAGCAGATTTGCGAAAAATGAGTATATCGGCAAAATCACGGGAAACATCAAGGTAAAAATCTTTCTTTTCGATGACAGTCAGGACCCGAAAATAGAGAGAATAAAACAATCCCCCAAACAACAAACTGATAAAGGGGATATGAATAAAATAGACCAGCAGAATCATATATTTAACAAGGTGCAGATGAGTAGCAGATGGCGGTAAGAACAGATTATTCAAAAAGTCCATAGAACAGTCTCCCGGCTATTTGGTGCTTAATCACATGATCGTTACACTAACTGGATTCTAAAATATAACTGTAACAGTGAAGTTTGAATATTGCGTTTAAAAACGATGAAAAATCTGTGAAAATAACTGTATGATACCGTTAATATCTTAAATTATTGCCCGTTATACAAATACATTTTGAAATACAAGCAGCCTGTTTCGGCACATCATCCGCCGCATTTAAAGATCACTTATACAAAAGCTGCATCGTTCTCGGCAAATTCTGTTTCGCTTTTCAGGGGGAGGCAAACCGCAAGTTTTTTCCGGATTTACCATTCCCCTTTTCCGAGTTATGGTCTGGTCAACCCGATGACGCCTGGTTCTGCCATCGGTTTCTCAATCTCGCGAACTGACTTTCGGCATGATATGAGCTGCGCACCAACGGTCCTGCTTCCACATGCCCTATCCCCAATTCCTCTCCGACCTTTTTATATTCTTTGAATTCATCCGGATGGACATAGCGTTCGACCGGCAGATGCGATGGGGTCGGCTGGAGATATTGCCCCACGGTAAAGATATCCACACTGGTATCCGCCACATTTTTCATGAGTTCAACAATCTCCCCAAATGATTCGCCCAGTCCTACCATGATTCCCGTCTTGGGGAGGAAACCGCAGTTCCGGGCGTTTTTAAAAACCCGCAGGGAGCGGTGGTATTTGGCCTGCGGCCGGACGTCCTTATATAGGGAAGGAATGGTTTCCAGATTGTGGGAATAAACATCCGGACCAGCGTCCAGAACTGTTTTCAGTTGCCCCCAAATCCCTTTGAAATCAGGAGTCAGCACTTCAATTGATGTGCCGGGATTCACTTCTCTGACTTTCCGGATGACAGCAGCCCAGATCGCTGAACCGCCATCGGGCAGTTCATCCCGGTTGACCGATGTGATGACGACATGCTGCAATCCCATGCTTCGCACACTTTCCGCCACGCGGGCTGGCTCTTCCTCATCGTAAACAAACGGACGGCCTGTCTTCACCGCGCAGAACCGGCAGGAACGCGTGCAGACATCACCCAGAATCATGAAAGTAGCGGTCCTTCTGCCCCAGCACTCATGAACATTGGGACATTTTGCCTCTTCGCATACGGTATGGAGCCGGTTGCTTCTGAGATTCTGCTTTACATCTTTAAAACTTTTATTGTTTCCGAGCTGAACTTTTATCCAGTCCGGTTTCATTCTTTTATGCAGCATAAAGCCTCTTTTCGGATTTTGATATTAACCTGCCCGAAATTAATCATTGGCCTGTTTCATCAAATTGAAACCCAAATCGATCCATTTTCAGAGAATATCCCCGCTGAAATTTTCCAGGTATTCAACCAGCCGCTGCATGAACCTGCCGCCCAGTTCCCCGTCTACCACGCGGTGATCGTAGGACATGGAGATATAGGCCATTGAGCGGATGGCAATGGAATCACCTGCTTCACTTTCAATCACCACCGTCCGCTTTTTGATGGCGCCCAGACCCAGAATCGCCACATTCGGCTGGTTGATGATGGGAAGGCCGATGATGTTCCCGAAGATCCCATAATTGGTGACAGAATAAGTTGCACCCTGAACATCGTCCACTGTCAATCTATTCTCCCGGGTCCGGACGATCAGATCGTTCACGCTGCGGGCCAGCCCTCGGAAACTCTTTTCTTCCGCACTTTTAACCACGGGAACAATAAGCCCGCGGCGTGCCGCCACCGCCAGTCCCAAATTGATATACCGTTTTTCAATGATATTATTGCCCTCCAGAGATGAATTCACCCGCGGGAAATCCAGCAGAGCTTTGGTCACCGCATAGAGCACCAGCGGCGTAACGGTCAGCTTGAATCCTTCCGTTCTTTCAAATTCCGGGCGCCGGGCATACATAATTTGCATGACCCGTGTCATATCGCATTCTGAAACAGAATAGACATGCGCCGAGGTGTCCAGACTCTGCCGCATGTGAACCGCAATCCGTTTACGGACAGCATCCATGGGAATAATCATTTCGCGCTGGCCTGCCCCTGTCGTCCTGGCTTCACCTTCAACCGCCCCAGGGCGTTCTGTTGCAGCGGGGCGGGCCGCCGGTTCCGCTTTAGCCGCCGCTTTGCGCATCTCAAGATAATTCAGAATATCCTTTTTGGTCACACGTCCGCCGGCACCGCTACCCGCCAATAGATCCAATTCGGACTGGGAAACATTCTCCTGTCTGGCAATATTTCTGACCAGTGGCGAATAAAACCTTCCTTCACTCCTGGCCGAGATTTCTTCGGGCTCTTCGGCTTCCGGGGCGCTTATTTTGCGGCCCGGGGAAGGCATTTTTTCGGAAGCAGAAACCTCTTCCTTTTCCGCCGGCTCTTCAGCCGCCGCTGACGCTCCGGCCGATTCGATCCGGGCGATGACCTGGTTAATTTCAACGGTTTCATTTTCCTGCGACACAATTTCCCTTAAAACGCCGTCCACCGGACTGGGAATTTCCGAATCCACCTTGTCCGTGGAAACTTCCAGCAGAGTCTCTTCCTTTTTGACCTGATCACCGGACTGCTTCCACCACTTGAGAATGGTGCCCTCGGTGAGACTTTCCCCTAATTTCGGCATGCGCACATCCACAAGTTTGCCGGAGGTCACTGCGGCTGCGGATGGTTGTTTTTCTTCTTTCGTTTCCCGGCGGACCTCTTCGGACCCGGGCGTTTCCTGCACTTTCTTTTCCGTTTTTTCGCGCAACTATTTCCGCCAGCGTTCCGGTGGCCGGACTGGGAATTTCGGAGTCCACCTTGTCCGTGGAAATTTCCAAAAGGGTTTCATCTTTTTGAACAGGTTCGCCGACTTTTTTCCACCATTTCAGGATCGTGCCTTCGGTGAGGCTCTCTCCCAACTGGGGCAATTTGACATCAACTTTCATTTTGTCTCCGTTGTGGTTTTTCTGATATCAGCATTTTTGTCTCATAGAATTCCATCATTTCATAACTCAGAAAATGGTCTCGCCGTTTTTCACGTTCGGATACTCAGATTTTAAAATTTCATATATGCTATCTGTACTGCTTAATACAGCAGCAGGCTTTTTAATTTTTGGGCGATTTTGGCCGGTGTAGGCAAAACCTGGTTTTCCAAATTCGATTGATAGGGAATATGTGAATCTTCCGCAGCGAGCCGCATCACCGGGCCGTCCAGAAATTCAAAACCCTGCTCCACAATTCTGGCGGCGATTTCCCCGCCGAATCCGCCGGTGAAATTGTCCTCATGGACAATTAAAACCTTTCCCGTTTTCTTGACTGATCTTAGGATTGTGTCCATATCCAGCGGGACCAGCGTCCGGATATCGATAATTTCCACGGAAGGATTAAGTTCGCCCAGCATCTTCACAGCCTCTATGGAACGCTGAACCTGAAGTCCCCAGGAAATCAGCGTGACATCCGTTCCTTCCTGCACCACATTGGCATATCCCAGGGGAAGCACATAATCGCTCCCGGGTTCGGGGCGCGCGGCGAATCCCTGGCGGTAGAGCCCTTTATGTTCGCAAAAAATAACCGGATCATCTCCCCGAATGGCAGCCTTTAGCAGACCTTTGGCATCCGCTGCATTACCGGGGTAAACAACTTTCAGCCCCGGGGTATGCGCAAACAGCGCCTCTGCGCTCTGGCTGTGGTAGAGCCCGCCGTGAATATATCCGCCGACCGGGGTGCGTACCACAACCGGCGATTTCCAGGTGCCGTTGGAGCGGTAGAGCATGGTGGCCAGTTCATTGCGAATCTGCATAAAAGCCGGCCAGATATAATCCATGAACTGAATCTCCACCACCGGCTTGTAACCGTAAACAGCCAGCCCGATGGCGGTCCCCACAATGCTGGCTTCTGCCAGAGGCGAATTAAACACCCGCTCTTTTCCGAATTTCTTGGTTAATCCCCGCGTTGCAGTGAATACCCCGCCCTTGGGATCGGCGACATCTTCTCCGTATACCACGATTTTTTCATTCCGCTCCATTTCCTCATGCAGAGCATGATTAATGGCATCCACCATCACCACCCGCTCCCCGCTACTGGATGGCGGACCGGGTTTATTATCGGAGCGGTATTCCGAAAAAACAAAGTTGGTTGCCGTTTTAATATCGGGGTCCGGCTGCTCCTGTGCCCAATCCGACGCATCATCAACAATTTTTTTGACCTCCGCCTGCACCGCATCAAAGTCCTCGGCGGTCGCCGCGCCATTTTCCATGCAGGCATGGGCGAACTGCAGAATCGGATCCCGCTTGCGGTCCGCTTCCAGCTCCTCCGGGGTCCGGTATTTACGATGGTCATCGCTGGAAGAATGGGGCAGCAGCCGCACCACATCGCTCACGATGATGGTCGGTCCCTTACCGCTGCGGGCCCGTCTCACGGCTTTTTCAAAAGCTTTGTAGGACTCAAAGAAATCCGTCCCGTTTATGTTCTGCCGGTCCAGGTTTTCGAATCCGGCAGCCACCTTATACACTGAACCGCCGGCAGTTTGCTCGGAAATCGGCACGCTGATGGCATATTTATTATTTTCGATGTGGAAAATGATCGGGAGTTTATCGCGGCTGGCCCAGTTCAGCGCTTCAAAAAATTCGCCCTCGCTGGTGGTTCCTTCACCGCCGCTAACATAAACCACCTCTTCGGTCCCGGATTTCTTCATTCCCATGGCAGTGCCGGTGGCCTGCAGGAACTGCACACCGGTACATGAAGATTTTGATACAATGTTTAATTTGCGATGGCCCCAATGGTGCGGAATTTGTCTTCCGCCCGAATTCGGGTCGTCCGCCTTCGCGAGAGAATGGAGAAAAACTTCCTTCACCGTCATCCCCCAGCCCATCACAAACGCCTGATCCCGGTAATAGCAATAGGCCCAGTCGTGTTCCGGCTGGAAATTCATGACACCGGCTACCTGCGCCGCCTCATGACCGGAGCCGCCGATATGAAAATGCACCTTTCCCTGGCGTAAAAGTATCAATTGTTTCTCGTCGGTCCTCCGACTGAGCAGCATGTTCTTATAAATCTGGAGTAGTTGTTTTTTTGAAAATCCATGAAATTTCGCCATCGGAAATCCTCCGCCGTATCTCATTCAAGGTCAGTTTCAAGGGCATCAAGAAATCTGATCAAAACGTGTTTTGAAATAATCAACATGTCGTCCAATCATCATACTCAAAATATATCCCGCAGGCTGACAATAAGTATGCAGGTATATTGCTCTTTATTTTTACTGAAGAGGAAATAAACCTTTCCCATCAGATCACTTCACAATTCCCTGTTTATTTATGACTTGTTTTTGAATAAAAAGTTCAGTTTTCAGGAGTTAGCCCTTTTATTCAAGCAAAAAGTCCATTTAAAAAACCAAACGCTGTTGAAAAATCGTGACCCTCAACAACACCTGCTTTTCTCCTCTGCAGGCAGCTGCTCCCGGATATTTTGCTCACTGCATCAAAAACAATCAATAATTCAAAGTAAAAATCTCCGTCAAATTTTTATAAAATCAATTTTTAATTCAAGTCAGATCAAACGGTCAATTGTCAGCAATATCATCACTGATAGAATGAAATAGTTTATTCCTTTAAACGCCGGCAGAAAGGAGAATTTTCTGCTGCGCGGCCTCAGGAGGATGGTTGAAGTCCACACCAACCCGGCAGCGGAAATGAACAGCAGCAGAAAAATGACCGAAGAATTTCCCAACCCAAACAGCGGCATGAACAGGCTGGCGCCGGCGGTGGCCACTATCCACATAAAAGTGAGCCGCCCCAACTGCTCTCTGCTGAACAGCGATGTTAACGAAGGATAGCCCGCTTTTTCGTAATCTCCTCCAAAATTCAGAAGCAGCAGCCAGAAATGAGGGATCTGCCAGATGAAAAAAACAAGTGCCACTGCAATCGCCTGCGGCGCCCGGATATCGCCGCCGCCGCTGGTCCATCCCACCAGGGGCGGAATTGCGCCGATCAGCGAACCCGGGATGACAGCCATGGGCGTGACCCGCTTGAGATAGGTGTACACCCCGTTATACCAGAAAGCGGTAAACAAACCCAGGACTAATGCGGTTGAATTGGTGCCAAAGTAAAGAATAAGACTGCCCGATATCATTAACGCAATAGCGACGGCCAGCGCGACTGACGGACGCATTCTTCCGGAGGGAACAGGCCGATTGCGCGTGCGCGGCATTAGCAGGTCCTTCCGGTATTCCTGATATTGATTGAGCGCGCCCGAGCCCAGCGCCAGCAGCAAAATACCGCTCACCGGGACAAAAATATCGAGCGAGAGGCGTCCGGTAGCCAGAATATATCCCATGGCAGTGGAAAGCGTTACCAGCTGGGCGATCCGGATTTTACCCAATTCAAGTATCAGCATTGTGCGTTCTTTTATGGCAACCAGATAGTTCATTTCAGTCCTTTGATGTATTGGATGAGCGCTACCAGTTCTTCTTCCGTTAGTTGACCTTCCTGCGAGGGCATGATGGGATCGAAGCCCTTCACCACATCCGCCGCCGGCTTTAAGATGGACCGGCGAATATATTCATCATCAGCGGTGATCTCCCGCTCTTTCCCGTCAGTGATGACGGTTACCTGGTGTCCAAACACGCCTTTCAGCGAAGGACCAACTAATTTGCTGCCGTCCGTGGAATGGCAGGAGAAGCAGCCGTGGATCTTCGCCAGGCGCTCGCCATCCGCCACAGGCGGCACAGAATCGTTTTGATCAACGGTCGTTTCACCGCTGGCAGTTTTTATTACCTGCTTCCCAATATCCGCATACCAGTCATTGAAATCTTCCTCAGGAACCACCTTGATTTTTGTGAGCATGTAAGAATGCCTCAAACCACAATATTCCGCGCACAGCACATCATAATTGCCGGTCTCGTTTGCTTCGAACCACAAGTGATTCTGCATCCCCGGAACCGCATCCTCCTTTACCCGAAAGGCAGGCACGTAAAAACTGTGTATCACGTCCTGCGAATTCAGCACCAGTTTCACAGGTTTATTGACCGGCACATGAAGGGTATCCACTTTGGCGCCGTTCTGATATTCAAATCCCCAGGACCACATTCTCCCGGTCACATTAACCACCATGGCATCGGAGGGCGCTTTGCGCAGGAATTCGAATCCTTTCCAGCCGAAATAAAACATGAAGAGGACCAGGATGGTGGGGATAACTGTCCAGGCAATTTCCAGGGCGGTGTTGCCGTGAATGTCCTTTGGTTTTTGATTGCGGTTTTTATTGTACTTGAAAATAAAAAATACCATTAAAAAAGTAATAAGCAGCAGAAAGAAGACCGAAATCGAAATAATGAAAATGAAGACAAAATCGACGGTTCCGGTTTGTGAAGAAACAGCTGACATGTGCCACCTCATCTAAAAGATATGTCGATGAACGTTAATCCAATTATAATCGCCAGGGTAAAGATCGAAATAAAGACCATGTTCCTGAACAATGCCGATTCGTACTTCAGATGCATGAAATAATTCATGACCAATACCGTTTTAAAAGCGGCGATGAAGATGGCCGCTGCAATGGCAAAATCGCGCAGATTAACACCCGCCACCGTAACGGTGAGTCCGGTCAGCAACAGGAGAGCCAGCCAGACCATCACATAGGTGCCGTATCCCATCAACGCATGTTCCTGATGACTTTTTTCCATTCAGTTCTCCTTCACATTGCTATCAGATAGAAAAGCGGAAAAAGGAAAATCCAGATAATATCGACAAGGTGCCAGTAAAGCCCCACATTGTCAAGCTTGATGGCATTGGCCCGCAGGCTTTCTGCATCACTCACCTTTCCTTTTACCGCAAGTTTAACATCCGTTACATCCTGGCCGATAACATCGCTTTCCCAAATCCTGTTGCCGGCGTCATCAGATAAAGACAGCCTTCTGCCGGACAAATTTTCCAGAACGGTGGGTTTCAGGTTTACTGTCATATTGGATTTTTTGGAGATGAAATAGACCATAAAGCCGATAATGACAAGACCAATCAGGACATGTAACCCGTGAAGCCCGGTCATCACAAAATACAGGCTGTAAAACAATATCTCCCCCTGGCTGTGCCGGAGCAGTTCCGGTGAATTGGGATACAGGCCATGTGAAATTTTTACGCCCCATTCAAAATATTTATTCACCAGAAAAAACACGCCCAGGGCCATCGTGATTAATAAAAATGTGACAGCCATTTTCCGGTTAGCTTTCTGCAGGAAAGCAATCGAGAGCGCCATGGTGAGACTGCTGGTCAGCAGAATAATGGTATTCATGGCCCCCACAAACTGGTTCAATTCCCCGGAAGCATACCGAAACTCCTGGGGATGTTTGCTGAAATAAACGGAGTAGAGTAAAAACATTCCTCCGAAAAGCAGCAGCTCCGTGAAAAGAAAGAGCCACATTCCAACCCTGGCGCCCTCGGCATCATGATGTTTCTCAATAGTGAATTCCGCGAGATGACTCATTTGGCCTCCTGGAATTTATGTCCATGATCATAAGGTTCATGTTCCACAACCGGGATTTCATGAAAATTTTCCTGGGGAGGCGGTGACTGTATTTGCCACTCCAGGGTGGTTCCGCCCCAGGGATTGCTTTCCGCCTTTTTCCCGTTAAACAATGCCGAAATCAGGTTACCGAACATCAGGATCAGCCCGGTGACCAGAATCCATGACCCAACCGTGGCAATGACATGGGGCGTCTGATACTGCGGAAGATAATCATAATAGCGCCGCGGCATGCCCTCATAACCGAGGATAAACATGGTGAAATAGAGCATATTGAAACCGACAAACATGATTCCCCAGGCGATATAGGACATCTTTTTGCTGTACATTTTCCCGAACATTTTTGGGAACCAGTAGTGCAGCGCCGCAAAAAACACAAAGCCGGTTCCTCCGAACATTACATAATGGAAATGGGCAACCACAAAATACGTATCATGCAGGTGTACATCCGTGGCCAGTGAGCCAACTACCAGCCCGGTCAGTCCCCCGATGGTAAACAGTATCATAAAAGTGATGGCGTATAAAAACGGAGGCTGCACATCTATCGAACCTTTATACAGGGTGGCCAGCCAGTTAAATGTTTTTATGGCGCTTGGAATGGCAACCAGGAAGGTCAACAGCGAGAAGGCCATTCGGGCGGTATCGCTCTGGCCGCTGGTCAGCATGTGATGCCCCCAGACCAGGTATCCCACGAAGGCGATGGCCAGACTGGAAAAAACAATTACTTTATAGCCGAAGATCGTGCG
>JARRQT010000111.1:0-11196 GCA_037381445.1 Calditrichia bacterium | reverse complement strand
GTACAGCATCACCACTGAACCCATCCAGGAAGGGCTGAAGAAATTCAAGCTGCCGTGGGACCTGACCACCAATTTCAGTTACACCATTGACCGCCAGGATATTAACAATGTCCGCAAGCTGTTCAGCGCCCAGGTGGCAGCGCGCATTGAAATCACCCCCAAATGGCGGATCCAGTATTCTGCCAACATCGACCTCATCAACAAGCAGATCGATTACCAGAGTTTCAATATCTACCGCGATCTGCACTGCTGGGAGATGTCCTTTGCCTGGGCGCCGAATCCTCAGGGCTACAGCTTTTTCACCTTTGAAATCAGGGTCAAGGCCTCCGCACTCAAGGATATCAAACTGACCAAAAGCTCCGCCGGAAGGCGTGTTTACTAAACCGCTTCCCCTATGATCTACCTGCTTGCCAGCATCCTCTCCTCCGTCCTGATCCCCGTCATTATCCGCATCAACGAATCAGGGAACCTGGACCGGCTGTGCATCGGGATAATCAGTATTTATTTGTTTAGGACCTGTTTAAGCAGTTTAGAAAAAATGAGACGATTTGCTGCTTTGGTGCGCATTCCGGTGACCATCCACTTTTTGGCTGCCAGCAGGGCCAGCGGTGAAACCATGGCGATCAAAGCATAGATTAGCCACATCTGTCCGGTATGCTGCGGCAGGCCCGACTCCGGCATGGGAATATACCTGGCAACGAAATAGCCGGAGTACATGGAAGTGATCATTTTAGTGAGAAACCAGGGGAACTGGCCGATTCCCATGTAAGCCCCGGTTTTACCTTCCGGCGCGATTTCAGCAATCCACTGCAGAAAACGCGGCTGCCACATGGCCTCGCCGATGGACATGATGGCGATGAACAGCACAAAGGGGACGGCATGGGGGCCGCTCACCAGCAGAAAGGTAGGCAGCGCCATCACAAATGTGCCGAGTATCATCATGCGGTAGATACTGGCCCGGGCCGTTAATCCGGCAATAATCGGCGTAATGAAAAAGATGATGATGGGATTCAGATTGGAAAGAATCTCAAAGTTATTACCCACCCAGGTGCCGGCGAAGGCGCGGTCCAGATAGTAGGGAATGGTCAGCCAGTTGTGGGCAAACAGGGTCTGCACCGGTATAAGAATGAAGATGAAGAACACAAACTTTTTGTCGCGGAAGGGATGGTCCGGCCGGTGCCGGAGAAATTCCATTCCCGACAGGGTAAGCATCACGATGAACAGGAGAAGCGGTGTATAATAGGGAATCGCAATTTCGTGAAGGAGACTTAAAACCAGCAGCACCAGGGTGCCAAGTGAAACGGCGGAAAGGACGAAAAACAGGTTGTTATTGATCTTCCGTTTGGGCGCAGCCGCTTTTTCCTTCTTTCCCTCTTCCTCTTCTTCTCCGGTGATTCCTTCCTTTTCCCGCATTTCTTTGGTTTCACGGGCAACCCGTTCCACCGCCCGGCGGTCGACACGTTTGGTGATCAGCAGCAGTGTGAGAACCAGGGAAAGGAGGGTGATTCCGGTGAGCACCCAGAAAACCGCGGCCAGTCCATTGGGTGGAAAGGTCGTTTCGAAATGGTGGCGGGTAACCGTGGAGATTGGTCCGAAAACAAAAGCCCCCAGGTTCATTAGTGAATAGATCACGGCGTAGCCCATGGCTGCGGTTTTGGGATTGGTATAGCGTTTCACGCCGGCGTATGCCGCAGGTTGATACAGGCCGTAGGCCGCCACCATCAGGAACAATCCGCCGATCATCATAAAAAACATGGGCGAACCCACCCCGGCTCCCAGGGAGAGGGTACCGGACAGGGAAATCAATATGCGGCCGATCATCATTGTGCCAAAGGCCAGTGCCAGCGCACGCCGCACCCCGATTTTATCCGTCACGCCCCCCAGCAGCAGCATGGCGAAGGTGATGCCGCCGGTCACACCGCCGTACACCCAGCCGGCGTACAGATCATTTAATTGCACATTTTCGGAAGAATATTTTCCCAGAATTGTCAAGATTCCAAAATAAACAAGTCCTTCCAGAATATAGGGAACATTCACACCCCATAAGGCCCGCGGCGCCTTTACAAAAGCAACGAGGGTTTCTCCGAGTTCTTTAAAAGCATCCCTGAATACCTGTCCGGGAGTCTTCTGTTCAACTGTCACTTTCGTTTCCATGAGGATTACCTCTTTTAATTCATATATGTCGTAATTCTATTTTGTATTCTGATGACCCATCAGAAATAAATGCCATTATTAACGGATGATGGTCTGCTGCCTCATGGCACCCACCGATATGATGGACACCGGCACGCCCGCTCTGTCCTCGATATAACGGATGTAGTTTTGGGCGTTCAACGGAAGCTCCGCAAAGGACAACGCCTCTTCCGTGGATGTTTCCCATCCCGGAAGAACCTCATATACCGGCTGGCATTTCTTCAGGACCTCCAGATCGGCGGGAAAATCCGTGAGAGTCGCGCCGTTGTATTTATAAGCAGTGCAGACCTTGATTTCCTTCAACTGGTCCAGCACATCCAGTTTGGTGATGGCCACCGCGGTCAGGCCGTTGACACGCACCGAATAGCGGGCAATGACCATATCGAACCATCCGCAGCGGCGGGGACGTCCAGTTGTCGCCCCGAATTCCTGTCCCACATGCCGGAAATGGTTGCCTTCTTCGCCCTGCAATTCCGTGGGGAAGGGGCCTTCTCCCACCCGGGTAGTATATGCTTTCATCACCCCCAGTACTTCGCTGATGCGGGTAGGTCCCACACCGGTGCCGGTGCAGGCGCCGCCGCTGGTCGGGCTGGAAGAGGTCACAAAAGGATATGTCCCATGATCCACATCCAGGAGGGTTCCCTGGGCGCCTTCCATCAGAATTTTCTTGTTATCGGATACCGCCTGATTCAAAAGCACGGAGGCGTCCCGGATATATGGGGTCATTTTTTGCCTGATATCCATAAATTCACGGACGGTTTTATCAACATTCAGTTTTTCCTGGCCATACTGGGATTCAAAGAGCTGATTGTAGGTTTCCAGATTATCGCGCAGTTTACTCTCAAAAATCGGCGGATTCAGCATATCTCCCATACGGATACCGCAGCGGTCGAATTTGTCCACATACGCCGGTCCGATCCCGCGGCCGGTGGTCCCAATTTTAATTTGATCGTCCCGTGCTTCCTTCAACTGATCGAGCAGCTTATGATAGGGGAAAATGACATGGGCACGATCGCTGACAAACAGCCGACCGTCCACCAGAATGCCTTTTTCCCGGACAAGCTTTATTTCTTCCAACAGCGCAACGGGATCGACCACCACGCCGTTTCCGATTATGCAGACCGTTTCGGGATGGAGGATACCGCTGGGTATAAGGTGCAGAATATATTTTTCGCCTTTCAGATTAATGGTATGCCCGGCGTTCGCGCCCCCCTGGTAGCGGGCCACATAATCCGTTTCCGCGCTGAGAATATCAACAATTTTTCCCTTTCCTTCATCTCCCCATTGAGCGCCAACCACAACCATTATAGACATGTTGTCTCCTTCTCAAATAAAAAACTCCGGCGATGCATACCGGAGTTATGTATTATTTTGATAATTACTTTTTTCAGCATAATTCTTTTAGAAACTATTTACTGCCGCCTCAATTGTATCGTAGGATTCCAGAATGGTATTGATTTTGGTAATATGGAGCAGATTATCAATCTTGGGACTGAGACTGGCCAGTTTGAGATCTCCCCCATTGGATTTAAAGGTGGAAAGGGCTTTTATCAGGATACCCAGACCGCTGCTGTTCATCCGCTCAACATTTTCCAGATTGATCACCAGTTTATACATTCCCTCGTCCAACAGACGGTTTACAGCCTCATTGAGTGAAACCGCTTCCGGACCGCCCATTAGACTCCCCTCGAGGCTTATTACGACAACGTCATTATAACGCTCTTCGGACAGTTTCATTTTCTTCTCATCCCATTCTTGTTATGACTAAATTCCTTAGTTCTTTCCCAAGATGCAAGTACAAAATAGATTGTTTAGGCTTTCTGAACCTTCTTCCTGCTTTCCCACGCAACCAGCACCGGAGAAGCAACATAAATTGACGAATAGGTACCAACAACAATACCGATCAACAAGGCGAAAGCGAAATCCTTGATAACCTCGCCGCCGAACAGGAACAATACCACCACGACAAGCAGCGTTGTGCCGGAAGTAATGATTGTTCTGCTGAGGGTTTCATTAATACTCCTGTTAATGATACTTGCATAGCTGAAGTTCTGCCGTTTAAGGGCTTTCAGATTTTCCCTGATGCGATCGTACACCACAATGGTATCATTCAGCGAATAACCAACAATCGTCAGCAGGGCCGCCACAATCTGAATTGAAATTTCCTTATCGAGCAGCGAAAAGATCCCCACTGTAATGATAACGTCATGCATCAGGGCGACCACCGCTCCCACGCCGAACCGCAATTCAAACCGCCACATAATATAGATGAGGATAAAGATAATCGCCCAGAAAATGGCCAGAATGGCATCACCAACAAGCTCTTTGCCTACCTTGGGACCCACCGTTTCCTTCCGCATCTCTATGACCTTATAATCGGGATAGCGTTCCGAGAGTTTTTGGGTCAGATTATGCATCAGGTTATCGGTGTCTTCGGTTACATCCACACGCGCCGAGATTTCCTGAGTGGAGCCGTAATGTTTAATTTCCGCATTTCCCAGTCCGAAACCGTCAAAAACCTGACGGACCTGGGATATTTCTATATTTAATGGTTGCGCTGGATTGGCCTTGCTCTCAAAACGGATTTCCATAAACGTGCCGCCGCGGAAATCCACGCTGTATCGGGGCCCGCCATGCGCAATTAACGATATAATTGATATCAGAATTAATGTTCCTGACAGAAGAAACGCTGCTTTGCGAGAAGCCATAAAATTAATTTGCGGATTTTTGAAGAATCGCATCTCTATTGTATCTCCTTTTTTAAAACATCTATGGGTATCAGATGCTCAGCTTTTTCATAATTTTTCTCTCGAGTAACAACTCGTATATCGTTCTGGTTACAAAAATGGCGGTGAACATACTCGCCAGAATACCGATCATCAGTGTAAGCGCAAATCCTTTAACCGGTCCGGAACCAAAATTGTACAGCACCACCCCGGCGATCAACGTAGTAACATTGGCATCGAGAATGGTAATGAAGGCACGTCCGTAACCGGTTTCAAGGGAAGACCAGACCGTTTTCCCCTTATCCAATTCCTCCCGGATGCGTTCAAAAATCAGCACGTTGGCATCAACTGCCATACCAATGGTTAGGATAATACCGGCGATACCCGGCAGGGTAAGCGTTGCGTGGAAATAGGACATAATACCCAGCAGAATAATGATATTCAGAACCAGGGCAACATCCGCCACCAGACCGGAAAATTTGTAGTACACAATCATGAACAAAGCAACCAAAACCAGGCCCAGTATGGCAGAGTTGGTGCCCTTGCTGATGGAGTCTCTGCCCAGAGACGGGCCAACGGTTCGTTCCTCGAGCAATTTTACAGGAGCAGGCAGCGCGCCGGCTTTCAGCACCACCGCCAGGTCCTTGGCTTCATCCATGGATTCCAGTCCCGTGATACGGGCGCGTCCGTCCCGGATTTTCGCCTGAATGGTAGGCGCCGAGTGCACTTTGTTATCAAGGACGATGGCCAGTCGTTTGCCCAGGTTTGCTCCAGTTACCCGTGAAAATGTCCGGGCACCCTCGTCATTAAAGGTGAGTGAGACCTCGAACTTCCCGAATGAACCCGGATCATAGCCGGAACCCGGCTGCGCAAATGCGTCGGTAATGGTTTCCCCGGTAAGTTCAGGCTGTTTTTCCACTAAATATATTGAATAATACTGTCCGGTTTGATCCAGATTCCCCCACAGGAATTCGGCATCGCCGGCTTCAGTTTTTATGATTTTCTGAATTTCAGGTCTTTCCAGCAGCAGACGCAGCCGTGGTTCGTTTTCTTTCGGAACCATAAGCCGTTGCGGATCTCCGGGATAGGAAAAAAACAGATTTTCCTTAAACAGACGCTGTGCGGCCAGCTGGGCCGAGTCCTTCCCGGCGGTGTCCTGGGCCGCTGTTTCTGCTGTTTTTACATCCTCGCCGAACAACTGCTCCGGCCGAACCACCGATGTATCTTGTGTTTCCGTGGTCTGTTTTTCCAGAGTATCCTGCACGGAAAGCTGGCCTTTGATATAATCATTCAGCTTGGCGGCGACATTCTGGGTGATCTGCTGGTCTTTTAAAAGCCGGAATTCCAGCATGGCGGTTTTTCCCAGCAACTGGCGAACACGCTGGGGATCGGTGACACCCGCCAATTCTACAATAATCCGTTTTGTGCCCTCTTTCTGAATGGTCGGCTCGGACACACCAAATTGGTCCACCCGATTCCGGATAATTTCCAGCGAACGATTAATGGCTTCATTCGACTGCTTGCGAAGGTAACTGATAATCTCAGCCCGATCACGCCTCTCCTTCGTCCCATAGTAGCGGGCCAGGTCAGCTCCTTTCTTTTCCAACTGCTGAGCAAAAACAGTAATGAAATCGCGGTCTTCGTTTTTGGCGATAGTGACAGACTCACTCCATGCCTGCTCAAAACGGTCGTCTTTATTTTTTGCCAGCGCCTTTACCAGTTCTTCCACATCCACTTCCATCACCACATGCATACCGCCCTGCAGATCCAGTCCCAGTTTGATGGACTTATCCAGCAGACCTTCATAGGCTTTCGGATCTTCCAGTTTGAGGTCGCTTTTCTGCGTGTTTGATAACAGATAGTTAAACTTTATGGTAGGATAAAGCAGATACAGAAACAGAACTAAAAAGAACAGAACAATTAATGATTTTGCAGTTATATTTCGGCGCATTCGAAACTAACCCTCCGTAATTAATGACCGAATAAATAGTTTATAATTCATTATTTTTTACACAAAAATCCAAATTTACAAGCTGTGAATATACTGGAATGCCCGAATGAAGTCAATTGAAAAATAATTTGTATTTTCTGATATAAATTTCAGATTTTCTTATAGATTAGGCAAAATTTGCCTGCCCTCTCTTTCACTGCCTTCCTCTCCGCACACAGCAACCTGCATAACTACTCACTTCCCAATATTACCCCCAGCTCCCGGACCGCCATTTTCACGGCCGGGGTACGATACGGCTGATATGCCGGATCGATTTTTATAATATATCCCTTTTCATGCTTTGCAACCAAAATAAAAAAATTTTGAGTATAATCCTGGTCCGTTGCAACGGTTCTGAGAACATAAGCCTCATTGTTTTGATTTGAGAAAACTTCTTTTACCAGAAAGATCCTGTTTTCCTCCTTTTTCACCAGTCCCTTCAGGGAATAAAGCTGGCCGGGCTGTATGTCTTTTTCCACGATGACATGTGGCATTGTATCATTCTCCACAATTCGTTGTATTTGTGCCCTGTTTTTACGCTCCGCCACGAGCCGGAAAATGTCGCGGTTTTCTTCGCGCCACTTGCGCTCATATCTGGTGGTGATCCTGCGAACCGGGTTTCTCTCAATCTCCCGCACTCCGAAAAATCCGCTCCTGGCAAAAAGCTTCCCGGATTCCTTCGCATACCACTCCTGATCGGTTACAAGTTCAAAAATCCCGTCCGGCTCGAGAACCGCAGCCAGGCTATCAACAAAACCGGGGATAATGACCCGTCGCTCCCGGTGTTTCAGCTTCGGCCAGGGATCGGGGAAGTTCATCATCACATGATGGAGCGAGTCATCCGGAAAGAGTTCGCGTACCAGAAAACGGGCGTCGTCTCGGAGCACCATCACATTCCCCAGTCTGTTTTCATGAATACGGCGCTGAATGCGTTCCGCGGACTCCAGTGAAAGCTCGATGCCGATAAAATTCCCGTCCTGCGAATCCTGCGCCCAGGCCGCCAGAAATTCACCGTTGCCGCAGCCAATTTCCAAAAACAGCTGCGCTTCCCGGCCGAATACCGATAACCAGTTTATTGGATATTTCGAAAAATTTCTGGGATTTATTTCGCTGTTTAAATACTCTGCCGTTTTCATCCTTTCACCGCAACAAATTTATGTCAGGTCCCGCGCTATACCAACAGTTTTATTAGTTTCCGCTGCCGTTACCCTAACCAGTTAGCTTTCACAGAGCGAATCCGAAATTGTTCCTGGGAAAAGAAAATAATTTAATTTCTGAGATTAATTCTTTACATTAACTCATGAACTGCAAAACGGTCAGAAATTTAAAAGATAAGCATTAGAAAGTACGTTTTAATTACAGAATGAAGGGATGTAAATGGCGCTTTTCGGCAGAAAGATCGCCGTAAAACCGACGCCCAGGCTCGCGGCCTGCGCGCATAAAAAACAGTGGGAAATCCGGATAAGGGCGAAAGGTAATAAAAATTTTTGAAATGCTGAAATCACTGACGAATTCTGAATTTCCACTTCAGGAAGCAGAAAACTGCCGGAAGAAAAATTCATCATCGCGGGAATCGGTATTTCATTAATGCAAAGAACATTCTTTAGTTCACCGCTATTTAATTCGATAATATAATCCGTGCGGATTCTTACCGCCGAAGCACGCTGTCAGCTGAATGCTGATTTTAAACAGATTCAAAGGATGTTTTTTTATGGAAGTGCATTTTTGTAAAAATCATTCCGACCAGCTTGCCCATTACAAGTGCTTTCAGTGCAAAGCCCCGCTTTGCCTGGCGTGCCGCCACTCCTTCCGGCATCATTACTTCTGCGGATTTTCCTGCATTCTCAAATATGCATACAGCAGCTTCCTTCAAAGAATGGAGGCCTCAAAATTCACTATTATCATGATCCTTCAGTTGATCCTGATTTTCTTTATCATTGGCCAGTTTGTCTATTTCAACTCCCGGATAAAGCGGGTAAAAATCGAATCGGGAAATTCCGTTTCCGATTCACTCTCCCAAACCCGGTTTCCTGGCAATCAGCAAGCACTAAATTCTGATTTTCAGTTTTTGCAGTCCCCGCTTGCCGCCGAGCAGCAGCAAAATGTGTATGCACTGAAGCTGATGGTGAAGAAAAACTGGATCGTCAACATGTGGCGAAATGAAACGCCGGTCATCTCCGGAAGGATCGATAAAAGCGGTACACGAGAATTTTCAATCCCCCTGGAATACGGCGGAAACCGCATCCGCATCCTGGTTCTCGACCAGCAGCAAAACCCGGTCAACCGGGACGAAATCCGGATCATTTACCATAGTCCCCGAATAGAGTCTTTGAAAAATTCTGTTTCCGGGGCCACCCCGGAAAACAGAGAACTGGCACTGACCTTTGACGGCGGCGCCGATGACGTCCACACCACTGAAATTCTGGACATCCTCCGGCAAAACGGGGTACGCTGCACGTTATTCCTGACCGGAAAATTCATCGAAAAGCACCCGGATCTGGTGCGGCAAATGGTCAAAGACGGGCATGAAATCGCCAACCATACTTACGCCCATCCTCATTTGACCACCTATGCCTATAATCACAAGCAGGAAAAAGGCAGCAACATTGATCGGGTATTTTTGCAGCAGCAGCTTATCAAAACGGACAGCATTTTCCACGGGATTACACAAAAACATTTGAAACCGTACTGGAGGGCGCCTTTCGGGGAATATAACACACAAATCCTGCTCTGGGCCGCGGAACTGGGATACCGCCATGTCCGCTGGAGCGAAGGATTTGATACCTACGACTGGGTGAGTGATGCCTCCTCCAAACTCTACCGTTCTCCCGGGGATGCCTATAATCATTTTATGGAAGCGGAAAAGAACCGGCCAAATGGATTGAACGGAATCATCGTCCTGATGCACCTGGGCTCAAACCGCAACAACAATCATATATTCAAAATCCTGCCCCGGCTGATTGAAACTCTAAGAGAGAAAAATTACGCCTTCAAGCCAGTCAGCGAACTGACGCTGAAATAGGCAGTTTCTGAATCCTCGCAAATTTTATTTGGATTGAGCAGGTAGGAGAGTTGAACTAATTGCCCATATTATTATCTTTGGGCGTGTAGTGATAGAAATCGGCATCGTAATATTTTTTATTGATGACCCGCACATAGTTACTTGCCACAATCACGGTGTCCGCATCAACGGACCGCGGGACGCCGTACACAATCGCCAGATTATCCGGAATGTAGCGGTCGTAGATGTACTGCAGATCCACATCTTTCTTAAAAAACCAGCGGGTTTTAAAATATCCTTCGCCCCGGGAAGAGAGATAATATTCGAGGGGCGGCGCATTTTTGTTTTCGTGCCAGTCGAAATAATGATGCTCGAGCAGTAGATCGACTTCGATATTTTCGGATGTCTTGTAAAATTTGCTCTGTTTGATGATTCCCGCCCAGGCGACCTGAGTGTCAGAAAATTTCTCCGGATTTTTCCGAACCTCATCGGGATAAATATTCAGCCGGGAATTGCTGTACTCTTTTAATTCCCAGTTCGAACGCGGGCGATATGCCTGCGCACAGCCTTCCAGGGAGATGAGCAGAAAAAACAGCGAAATCAAAATGGAAATAATCGATATATGAAAAAACGGATGCGAACTTTTCATGGTTCCGGCTTCAAAAATCAGATGTTTATTTACAGAGAAATTTGTATCAGAACAGCTTGCCAATAGCTTTCTGCACTAGCAGGCCGATCAAAAAACATTTGCTATTTTTGACTTAAATTCAAGCCCTCAATTTTCTCAACGCTTTCATTCCGATGAAAGCGAACGATTTTATTGAGCAGCAGAATGACATAATTTTCCATATCCAGCACCAGGGCATCTGCCCGTGAACTGAAATAATTAAAAGCAATCAAAACCGGAATACCGATGAACAAACCGGCAGCGGTGGTGATCAATGCTTCCGAAATACCGCCGGAAAGCGCTTTAGCCTGCCCCACACCCAGCGTTTGAATAATCTCGAATACCTTTATCATGCCCAAAACCGTGCCAAGCAGACCCATCAATGGTGCCACCGCCGCTACGGTCTCGAGGGGGATCAGTCCCCGCCGCAGGATGCGTACCTCCTGCCTGCCTTCATCTTCCACCAGCACGCGCAGTTCCTCGGGCGGCAAATCGTCATTGTCCAGACCCAATTGCACGATCTTCGAGAAAGGCCCCTCAAATTTCTGGCAGATGGCCCTGGCCATTCCCAGATCGGAAGGAGATTTTATCTGATCCAGAACACTGATGATCTCAGGAT
>JARRQT010000110.1:0-10654 GCA_037381445.1 Calditrichia bacterium | reverse complement strand
GGAATGAAAAAATGTCTTAAATATCTGCGACTAAAATCTCGAAACATTTTTTGACCATAAAACGGAGATTAGTCATGAGGGAACATGATCGGTTCGGAGATGTGGTGAAGGCGGTTTATTTTCGTATGAAAAAAGAAGAGGAGAATTCCCCCGACCCGCAGAATCTCAGCGAAAGATTTTCCCAATCGGAGATTGATAAGGCCGCGCACTGGATCGGACATCTTGATGACCTGGAAAAAAGCCGGCTGCTTTTGTTGAGTCTCGAAATAACTCTGTGGATTCTTCTTTTTATAAATGTCCCTGCCGCCTATTTCTACATCCATAACCCGATTGCGGGAATGGGCCAGATTATATTTTTTCTCATTAGTCGTCAGCTTCTTTTTATTGCAGCACTGGTACTGGCGTATGCCAGACGTCCCTGGTATTTTTTGATCACCTTCCTGCTGCTTCTGCTGGATTTTGCCTTCAATTTCGGGTCCATGATTGTGCTTATGAAAATTGAGCTTCTGACAATACCCGGAATCCTAAATTTTGTGATGTTCGTTTCGCTGATATGGGGGATGATTGCTTCGCTGGCAATTCATCTGCGTCTGCCCGGCGGTCTACTCCGCACCGTTCATATCATCGATAAATTAAGCGGTGAGCAGTGAGTCTGATTTTCCGGTCTTGGGATATTGAGTAGTGACTTATCTCTTTTTCCGCATCAGCATTGATAACAAAAATATTTTGGCTGTGAACGGTTTGGTCTGTTTCGGTTTGACTTGATGTTGTCGTAGGTTGGGACATCCTCCGGAGTTGAGAATAATACAAATAAAGAATATGCCTGATGCGGATCGGCCGGCTGAAAAAGGGGCGATGGTTCAACCAAACAGATGAATGGAATAAGGAGCGGAATGAGAAGGGCGCTGGTGTTATCGGGAGGCGGGGCAAGGGGTGCTTACCAGGTCGGCATGCTGGAACAGTTGGTTGGAAAGGCAGGACTGGACTTTCAGATTATCCGGGGAGTCAGCGTCGGCGCGCTGAATGCCTCTTTTCTGGCCCAGGCTTCCACTAAGGATGATTCCCGGGCGAATCTCACCGAAAAGGTAGACGAATTAAAAAGAATTTGGACCAAGAAAATCACCGGCAACCACAGCGTTTATAAGAAAAGGCTGGGAGAGATTGGCCTGGCGCTGGGTGCCGATAGTCTGTATTCCTTCTCGCCATTGAAGGAAATCATCAGAGATAATTTGTCCCTGGACCAGATTAAACAATCCGGCCGTAATTTTGCCGTGGGCACGGTTTCTATCACCAGCGGCCGGTATTCCGAGTGGAGTCCTCTTGAGCCGAATTTTATCGACAAACTTGTCGCATCGGCTTCCATTCCGGTGGTATTCCCCATGGTGAATATTAAACCCGAGAAGAACATACTGGTGGACGGGGGGCTGAGAAATATCACTCCGCTTATGAATATTCTGCGCGAGGAGCCGGATGAGATCTACGTTCTGCTGACCTCCCGGCTGATCAGGGAAGGAAACCGCTTACCCGATTCCGGGGTGGATGTATATAAATACGAACAGTGGGAAGATAATCTTATCGGCACCAGAATTACCGGACTGGATGTCCTGGAGCGCACCCTTGATATTTTGACGGACGAGATTTATCTGCAGGATCTGCGGGAATTCCTGAAATGGAATCAAGTAAACAGCGCCATGAATGCCCTGAAGCAAATGATCCAAGAAGGGGTATCCATAACGAAGAGACTCAGTTCATCTGTTGAAGAGGTTCATGCCATTCTGAAGAAAATGAACCGCCGGACTGTTCCCATCTATATGCTGGCGCCGCGGGAGTGGTTTGATGAGGAACAGGAGCCGGGAAAGCGGAATCCGACCACCGACTTTTCGCCCCGTTTAATCCATAGGGCGATTGCGCACGGAAAAGAAATAGCGGCCGCCCCCGAGCTCTGGTTGTGGCCGCCGGTTTGATACTCCTTCCTGAACAAACTTCCAGGGTGTCTGATAATTCTGCTTATATGGCTTTTCAAGCGAAAGCCGTTGCGCCGGTTATTTCGGCGCGGGTCCCTGCGTGACCTGAACCAGATCGCTGGGACGCAGCCATTTTGCAAAAGCTTCTTTTACCTGATCCGCCGTCAATTTCATGTATTTATGAGCGGCCACTGTGGGCTCATCCAGCGGCAGGTCGTGAGTGGCGCGGGAAATCAAACCGCCCGCAATGCTGTTAATACTGGATTCCGATAGCGGAATTTCCCGCAGCAGTAATGCTTTGGCCTGATTCAGCTCATCGGGCGTCACCGGTTTTTGCTGCATCTCTTCTAAATCGCGCTGAATGATGCTGCGAGCCTTTGCAACATTCGGCGGATCGCATCCATAATTCACCTCGTAGAATGCTCTGGTTTTACCGATATCGAAGGAGGAAGAAACATAGTAAACCAATCCGTTTTCTTCGCGCAGATCACGGTAGAGCCGGGTGGCATAAAATGCGCCGCCCAGCACATGATTCCCCAATTGCAGCGCGTAATAATCGGGATTGGAGCGGGTGATTTCGATCGTTTCGGCGAGCGTCACCTGGTCCTGCACGCGGCTTGCATCGGGCACCATGGTGGTTGACGGTTTGTTCACCGGAATGGAGGGCAGCTCGACATCGGGCTTCGGGCCTTCAGCTTTCCATTCCCCGAAATATTTTTCTATTACCTTTTGGGCCTCTTCCGGGGATATTTTTCCGATAACGACAATCGTGGTCATATCGGGCCGGAAAACTTTTTTATAGTAATCCTTCACATGCGGCAGCATCAGCGAGGAAACGGAGGCCGGTGTGGCCTGGCGCAGAGTGGGATCGTGGTCGGGGACCAGGGCGCTGTCCAGCGCGCGGCTGGCGAGATAATCCGGACTCTGCAGCTGACCCGCTACGGTGGAGGCGAGCTGCTGCCGCGTAATCATGAAAGCTTTTTCGGGGAGCGCGGGGTGAAGCTGATTGTCGGCCAGTAACTGAACGCCCCGGTCAAAATGATCGGCCAGCACCTCAACCGAAAAACTTGTCCCCGCCGATTCGCTGGCGCCGATGTCGTCGAGCGCTTTCTGGAAGGCCAGCCGGTCAAGGGAGGTCGTTCCGTAGGAAAACAACTGGTCCAGCACCTGGCCGACGCCTTCCTGTCCCCGGGGTACCTGCAGATCGGCATTATGCCGGATATGTCCGTAGACGCTGATGGTATTGCTGATGTTTTCCTGCTGCACAATCAATTTTATACCGTTGGGCAGATCACTCACTTTCGGACTGATGGTGGAAGCCGGGACCTCCAGCCGCTTCAGGGCTTTCTCGGCCCATTCCGGCAGTTTCACCGCGGTGGTCTTCTGAGGCGCAAAAGATTCAGTCCCGCCGAATCCCTTGGAAGAGACAGGCTTTCCGGACACTTCGGGAGTCAGAATGGCGGTGATAGCGTGATCCATCAGCAAATATTTTTCCGCCACCCGGTTTACATCTTCCACGGTGACTTTCTGCATGGCCTGCACATCCGCCTCAGGAGAGTTTCTTCCCTCTACCGCCAGGGCATCGGACCATGCCATTGCCAGTCCCGAGATTGAATTCTTCTGAAATTCCGCGGCCGCCAGTTCCTGCCGTTTGGCTGCTTCCACCAAGTCGGACGATACTCCTTTTTTCAGGGTTTCCAGAAGAATGCTGTGCATATCGGTCAGCAGTGCCTGCGCATCGGCCCCTTTGGGATAGGCCGCCAGCGCATACCCGAGGCCCGCCTTGGGCAGGGCATTCATGGAAAACCCCGCGTAGAGCGCCTTTCCTTCCGGTACCAGCGCGTACAGGTCGCCCCTCTGACTGCTCAGCACATCGGACAGTATTTGGGCGGCGGCATAATCCGGGCTGTCAGAACCGGGCATGCGGAAGGATATGACCGCCAGACCGTAGGGGAGATCGGTTTTCAGATTTAACGTTTCGGCAGGCACTGTCTGAAAGTGAAATTCGGGACGGGGCGGTAATTTTTTGGTTGGAATCTGGGTGAAAAGGGTTTTGACCTTTTCCAACGTTGCCTCCGGCTGAACATCTCCCACGATTACCAGAATTGCATTGTTCGGTGCATACCATTTATCGTGAAATCTCTTCAGCATCGCGCCGGTTGTTTCATTAAAGGACGATTTAGTCCCCAAAGCGTCATGCGCGTAAACGGTTCCCTTAAACATGGCCGCCAGCAGTTTGGTGTAGAAGACATATTCCGGGTTCGAAAGGTCCTGGGCGACTTCCTGTTCGATGGCGCCGCGTTCCTTTTCCCACAACTTTTCGGTATCCAGCACTCCCCGCATGCGGATGGCCTCGATATGCAGCGCCACATCGATATCTTCGGCAGGCACCGTGAAGAAATACTGGGTCACCATCTGCCGGGTATCGGCGTCGAAATCACCGCCCATGGCGGCTGAAATGTCTGCCAGTTGATTTGCCGTCAGTCCGGGGCTGCCCCTGAACATCATGTGCTCCTGCGCATGGGCCATTCCCGGAAATCCGGCCGGTGCTTCATCCGAACCCACCTGGTAATTCATCACTGTCGTCACCGCCGGTGCCAGGGTGTTGCGTACAATCACCACCCTCAGGCCGTTGTCCAGCGTTGCGCGCAGGACATTTTGACCGGACTGAGCGGACAAACTGCTGCCGGACAGCAAAAGAAAAAACAGGGTGAAGAAGATTGTTAATATTTTTGCGGGTCCCGGACGGCGGCCTTTTTGTGAAACGAAATTGGCCTTTGTTGCGAAGTATTGCGTTAATCTGATATTCATTCTTACCTCCGTTTAACCTGTTATCATTCGACTCCCATAATTGCACAATTAAAAAGCGATCCGGCTGATTCCGGTGACAGATACAATAACCAAAAAGAAAAGCTTCCGGCCAGAGAAGGCCGCCTGTTCCAATATCATGTGGTATTAATAAAGCTATGGTTTATACACATTTGGAGTCCACAAGTTCATTTTATTAATGGGGATATGTGGGCGGCGGCAGGCATTTTTATTTTGAAAGATTCATGATGTTGCCCGCAATGATTTTCCTGCTTTATGCCGGACACTTCCTGAAATATCTTCGAAATGTTTTATGACTTTTCACAGGAAGAAACATTATGCCTGCTTATGAGTAGCTATTGTTGTATTTATTTGGAATGTTAATTTTCCCTTTTTAATATGTGTCAATTTAAATTTTAATTCTGAATTTTAAGCAGAGGAAATACATGTTCTTAAAATTATTTTTACTGTTTACTTTAATTCCCGTAGCGGAACTGTATGTGCTGATAAAAGTCGGCGGCATGATCGGCGCCTTCAACACCATCCTGATCATTTTTTTCACTGCCATTGTGGGGGCCTATCTGGCCAAAAGCGAAGGTATGCTGGTGCTTTCGCGAATACAGGAAGCCATTCGCAGAGGGCAGGCGCCCGGACGGGAGCTGCTGCATGGCGTGTTTGTGCTGGCCGGCGGTTTGCTTCTGCTGACCCCGGGATTGATCACCGATTTTCTGGGCATCAGCATGCTGCTGCCGCCTAGCCGTGAAATCTACATCCGCCGGGCCGAAAGGATCATACGGGACCGCATTGAAACCGGACAATGGCATATCTCGTTTTTTTAAAAATAAATCCCTATTCGGCGGGAGTCTCAGCGAGTGGATTTCAGGGAGCGGTTCAATATTTTTTCAACTTTTTTCACTTTTGCCGTCATGCGGGATTCATCCCCCTTGCGGTAATCGGTTTTTATGAAGGTGGTGATGCGGTTGCTTTGCGGCTCCAGTTTTTTGAAGCAATCGGTGATAACTTTCATCACATCGTCCCAGGAACCTTCCAGCACCGTTCCCATTCCTGTCAACTGGTAATTGAGTCCGCTGCGGTCGATGATATCAAGAATCTGGGCCACATATTTGCTGACGCTTTCGCCCTTATCGGTAGGAAACATTGAGAATTCGGCTAAGACCATAATTCAATCTCCTGATTTTTTAATTTAAAATATTTAAATTCTATCGATTCGATTTATAATAATTCCGGCATCCCATCTCTCTGCCCCGGACGACCCGCATATTGCGCAGCGGTCCTTTTTCTTCTGTGACCACCGTGCATTGCTGCTCTTCACCGTCCCGTTCGTAATAGATGACCACCCAGTCATGGATTTTGTCTAGTTCGTGGGCCCTGGCGGTGTTTGAATACAGTGCGGTGAAACTCCATTTGCCGTGTTCGGTGTGCAGAATGGGGAGCCAGGCCCTGCCCTCCGGATTGAAGCGGCGGGGAGCAATTTTCTTCAATTTTCCCTGCTCAGCCTTGCGGCGGTATTCGGAATCCACCTCCAACAGCAGCGCGACAGCGGGCTGTTCACGTGTCCCCTCCGAAGACGCTCCCTGTCCGGAGCGCCAGCTCCGCCGTTTGCCCGACCGACTCAATATTCCCGCCAGGATGTCCTGCAGCGCCTGGATCCGTTTCGATCCGAAACCGGAAATTTCCTCCAGCCTGCCGTCATGGGCGGTCATTTCCAGCTCTTCCAGGGTTTCAATTCCCAGCTCTTCATGAATCCTGTGGGCCAGCTCCTTTCCCAGGCCGGGGATGCTGTCGAACAGAATTTCCGGCGTTACTTCGCCCTCCAGTCTGTCCAGCAGATTTGAACGTCCGTTCCGGACCAGCTCTGTGATGGTGCCGGCCAGTCCCTTCCCGATACCCTGCATATTTTCCAGCGTTTTTCTGTCGTTGCTCCGCACCATATTCACCACCGATTCGCCGGTACTGCGGATGGTGTTGGCGCCGTTGCGGTACGCCCGCACCCGGTGGGGATTGGCGCCCTGCGCTTCGAGAAGCTCGGCAATCCTTTCCAGGTATTGGGCTATGTCCTCATTTGAAAGATCTTTTCCGCTCATATCACTTTCAGCCACCTTCCTGTTGTTTTTAAACAATGTAAAGCGCCATTTATCAATCTTACCATATAATATGCGGGAGGTTTCTACAAAGAAATGCGGGTGAATGTGATTTATTATGAAAGGGGATTGTTTCTTAAACAGCAGGGGGTGTCTGCAGAAATTGCCGGTGAAAAAAGGGAAGTCAAATCCGGGAACTCCTTTTCCAGAAAAATCAGGAGATACATCCTGCATCGGCATGACAAAATAAGCGGCCGGGATGCATTATATCTTCGCAGGAAGCGCTGATTATTCCTAAAAGAATATTTTGAAAAATAAATTATCAGATCCACCGGATAAGAAGATGCGTTAAAAATCGGGAAATTGAATTATCGAATAACCGTCATCATATGCACTTCAGCCAGTACTTCACCTGACAATCGGAGTTGGCTGGCATAGCACCCCCAGATATTGCAGATGCAGGCGGCATTGCTGAAGCTGGCCTTATTGTCCAGAAAGAGGGCGATATACATGGCATCGGTTTTACAGTCGTGGGGTGCAAGCTTTGGGAATTCAACCTGGCATACGGGGCAAAATACCTTAATGATTTCTCCTTGCTCGAAATCTTTGTTGAAGATTTTCTGATTGTCCCCCTGAAAAGGGCTCAGATAGACAGATTGCCGGATGTAGTCTCCCTCACAAATCAGATGGATGCCGGGCTTTCCGTCAAATTTCGGATTCTCATCCGAAATAAGTGGATGTCCTTCAGGACAAAATACCTGCCGCAAAAGGACTTTGTTTTTTGCGGTTGTGATCCCCACTCTGCGGCCAAGTTTTTTTACTTTGTCCAGTTCGGGAATGATCAGCATTCCCTTGTTATCATATATTTTCATTTCCTGGCCTCCTTTCTCTGTTTTTACAAAATTTTTTGTGAAAAAGTTTATTTTTCCGGAAGCCGGATAAATATTCTATCGGGATTTCTGTCCGCCCGGAGAATGATTTCGGCAAATCCCGCCGCGATGAATCCGGGCAAAATAATTGACGGACAACTATTGCAGCGACCTGATCTTTATACCGGATTCCAGCATTTTATGAATGGAGAATTTTTCTGAAATAAAATCGAGTTTCTTTTTCTGCTCAGGCGTGAAGTCTCCCTTCAGCGAGAGCCGCTGCTCGATGAGTTCATCATACTGTTCTATTTTTTCGCAGTTCTCGCAATCTTCTTTAAAATTGCGCTTATATTCCAGGGTAATGTCCACCTGCTCCAGGTTTATTCCCCGGTTGTGCGCATAGGTGTGCAGGACAATGGTTGTGCAGGCCCCCAGGCTTGCCAGCAGCATATTATAGGGGTCCAGGTCGTAAACCGTTTCCACGGTTTTCATTTCCTCCGATTCGGAGCCTTCGGGATCGGTGGCCCTGAATTCAATCTGGAAATTACTGTATTGCCGGACTGCAACTTTCTGCGACATGTTTTTTTCCCCCTCCGTTAATTTGTTGATATTCATGATGAATTCACAAACGGCCTTGCCAAATATGTTTTTGTCATTTCAGCCGCTATTCGTATTTCAAAAATTATGATGACTCATATTCTTAACGATGGGCAGACGTTAATGTTCTGAAAGCTCGTTTATGTGATGCAGCTTTCTGCGCGTTTTCAGGAAATCAGCCGCCGCATGCAAAGGGATAGGAGTCTGGAGGCGAAAAAATCTCGTAAATTTGGATAGAATTCAGGACCGGTTTGCGTTCCTGCCGAGCAGGTAGCCGAAGCGGGCGGAGGCAACCGCCAGTGCCTTCCATTTCATGTTTCCCACCATGAGTCCGATGACCACCAGCAGGGTGCCTGTAATCATGGGGAAGGAGAGACGTGCCCTGAAAAAGAAGTGGTCCAGTCCCGCGGTGATGGATGGCACCAGGTAGATGAAAGTCGCCGCCCAGGCCGGCCCCTTTTTCTGCACCCCGATATAAAAAAGCGTATAACCGATGGCGGTGGGGAAAATGGCCATATACCACAGTCCCAGCCAGGCGCGACCCGATATGATACTCAGAAACGACGGCAGGAAGATTTTCCAGGTGAAGGGCAGGATGAGCAGCGCCGTGAACAGGTAGTTATAGGCATTGATCCAGAGGGAGTCCCACTCCTCTTCCTTGGTAAGCTTGGCGGTGATGGTGTAAACGGACCAGAGCAGGGAGGCGGCCAGACAAAGCAGTTCGCCTTTGCCGACGGCCGAAAAATCGATATGGCCGCCCCGGGAGATATTCACCCAGACCGCGCCGCCGAATGCCAGCAGAAAGCCGAGGTAGAAATTACGGGGGCGCACTTTTTTGAAAAAAATAATTTCCCCGAACGCCGTGAAAAACGGATTGAGGGCAATAATGAGGGCCGTGTTGGTGGGCGAGGTGTATTCCAGCGCCCAGAAAAAGAATATATGATAGCCGATACCGGCGGTGAGCACCACCAGAAAGAGGTGGAAGAGGAACCTCCTGTTTCGGAAATCCGGGTGGGACTTGCGGTGAAAGTAAAGCAGGGCGGGAAACATCACCAGCGAAGAGAGAAAGAAGCGCAGGAAAACGCTGGCGATGGGATCAATATCATGAATGACATATTTGCCCGCGATAAAGGAACCGGCCCAGGTGAAGGGAATGGATAAGAAAATGACGGCGAAATATTTTCTGACAAAATTCATGCTGTTTCCCGAAATATGGCAAGGAACTCCGAATCCATTTTTCCTCCGCTGCAAAAAAGCAGACTAATCTACGCCGGGAATTTTCCGATTTAAAGGATGAATTTTTTATTTGAAGCCGACGGCGGATTGCCAACTCATTTTATCCCGGAATTAGCCTAAGCCAGAAGGGTGGCGATCAGACCCGACAACACGATGCCGTCAAATGTTCCGGCCCCGCCGATGCTGGCCAGACTGGTATTGAGCTGATCGATTTCTTTCAGATGCAGCAGGTCCGCGCCGACCAGCGGCCCCAGTACCCCGGCCGAAAAGGCGATTTGCGGGGCCAGCTCCGGCATCAGAAACACGCCGCACAGGGAGGCGGCGATGGCGGGGACCAGCGCGTTCATGGTGATACCTACGCCCGGTACCAGGCGGGCCAGGCGGTTGCACACCACAATGTTTATGGAAATTGCGAAAAGTGCGGCGAAGACGGCGGCCCAGCCTCCCCCCGCCACCCGGTAAAGTTCATAGATGACCAGCAGGGAGGGGATCACACAGCCCCCGAGGTTGACCGCAATGGTGGTGTAATTTGTCTCCCGCAGGCCGCGCGGGAAGAAACGGTCCAGGCCGAACATGGATTGGCGGCTGACCTGGAAGGAATTGCCGCGTGGTATTTTTTTGACGGGAATATTGATCATGCCGCCCAGGAAAATACCGGCCGCCCCGATGAAAGCGGAGGCGGGACTCAATCCCAGTTTCGCCAGCGCATTCAGGATGATATCTGCCATGAAAAAGGGAAGAAAGAGAAAAATAATCAGAATAATAAGCGGCAGACATCCGTGAGGCGTTTTGTTGAAATTCATTTCGGGTATCCTTCCGGAGTGTTTTTTTAAGATGAATTAAACCACTCCCGGTTTTTATCGGCAATGGCTCCCCTGTCCTATCATCATAAATTATAAAATAGGATAGAACAATAAGCAAACCGAAAGAAAACCTGACTGCAAAAAATTTGAAAAGGGATAAAATGTAACAACCGGCTTTCAAGTTCCGTATTGAAAGGAGATTTATCTAAAACGGGAGATACAATGATGAAGGCATTACCATTTCTTTTCCTTTTTCTGTTTGTGATATTTTCTGC
>JARRQT010000109.1:0-10677 GCA_037381445.1 Calditrichia bacterium | reverse complement strand
GTTCTGCTGATTACAGTCTCAAATCCTTGTAACATATCAGATCAGGATCTCCTTCCTTAGATGATTAATTTTGTGCACATCGCTTTTTGAGCGGGTCAGGAGGGATGAGCTATTGAATTTCATATCCGGATGTGCATCCACACAGATGGTGTATTTCGAGATTGCCTGGAGTTGAAAATGGAATTGGCCAATTAAATAGGTGAGCCACACAGGGAAAAGACCATGGGCCTTGATCTCAAGAATAAAATATCCCGGCAGGGAATAAACCATGTTCCTTTCATCAAAAAGTGAATCGGGAGATGTTTGTAGTGATCCCCGCAGATTTTTATCAAAAGTTATCCGCAAAGTTCGATCAAATTTATAGAAAAACGCTTCCCGGTCGTATACGACCTTAACGACTGGGTTTAGACCACTTTTGTTTATGTGAAAAAGAAATTTTCTAGCGTTATCAGTACCGGCTTCATGCCCATCTAAATCCATTATATGCCTGGATACTTCTCCGTCCGACATCAGGCGCGATAAATTTTTGAAATAGAGCGGTGCCCGGTCCTTTGATACGGAAGCATCACTCTTGCGCTTAATCTCAAGAAATGCCACACTATCCGGTTGTTGATCGTCATAGCACCGTATACGAAGTTTCTTTCGGTTTCTGATTCCTTCGATTTTTTCATGATAATATTGCAGCTGCGCGGTATCATAATAGAGACTCCTTACCGTATACTGGCGATCCGGAAGACGAAGTGCGAACGGATCGGTTTCCAGATAGGGCATCATCAATCCCCGCAGGCGGGAAAGCAATTCCAACGGAACCAGGTATTTATACTCGACTCTTCCCATCTATTTAAATTACCCCACGATCGATTTTAAGAACTTTAACATGTATTGCCCCGGGGTGAGCGGATCTCCGATTATCTTAGTAACAGCAATTAGGTTTCTTGGATTATCCGAAGGATATCTTGGAATGTCGGCCCATACCCAAAACACCTGTTCTCCATTCAGGACTTGCACTCGGTTTCCTAATTTTATGATTTTTCCGGAAAAAACCTGGTTCAGCTCAGGTATCTCAATGAGAATTTTTTGCCCCTTGATAATTTTTCCCCGAAAGGTCCAATTGGCAGGCATAACAACCAGAGAGGCAGTATCTCCAACCATCAATACTGTATCCTGCGAAAAAAGCGTTTCCAGATGTCCGTCGAAGGGAGATCGAAGTGTGTAGTGCAAAATCCGTTTTTCTAATACTTTTATCTGCTCTTCCATGCTGTTAATTTGAGAGCGGATAAGATTAATCTGCTCAGGACGGGCACCTGTAATTACCGTTTTCAAACGCGTATCAGCCAGGGCTGCTTCTATTTCGTACACTCTGGCGGTACTCTGAGTGATCTGGAATTCTTCCTCGGATATCAGTCGATTATCAAATAGCTTCTGTTCACGTTCCAGGATGTTTTTTTGCAGTCTGGCTTTTTCCCGGCTTAAAGCCACCTCTTTTTGGGCTTGCTCGATAATAGACATCTTTTCCGGAGATCCAGCCAATTCCAGATTAGCTCTGGCTACCGCCAGATTACCCTTTAGTTCGGACAGTTTTCTTTCAATTTCATTTGAAATCACAAAGCCGATTGTATCCCCGTGAGAGACAAACCCACTTTTATTCATACGAGAAACGAGAGTGAATTCCAATTCGTCTCCCCGTTCAGCCAGCTTGGAGGAATAATTTGGAATCCATCCGTTTCGGTAATCATGGAAAGTTGTAACCATACTCCCGTCATTATTTCGCTGCAATATCCACTCCCTGGCAGGAATTATCTTCCCTGCGAGCCGAATGTTATTAGGAAGCTTTATTGGCATAAAAAGAATTATGACCAAAAGAACTCCGGCGATGATATATATCATTTTTTCGTTCAGCTGCCTACCGTTTATTTTTTGAAAAAAGCGCATTCTTTAAAATCCTATCAAGCATCTCGCCTAATCAAACTTTAATTATTTTTCCCAGTAATGTACATCCTCTAATTGTCTCAGGCGCTCCGCACTCCACTCTGCTGTGATATCCCTTTGCGGATTTGCCAGCATTTCATACCCTACCATAAACTTTTTTACACTTGCAGATCTAAGCAACGGCGGATAAAAATGCAGATGAAAATGCCATTCCGGATGCTCACCGCCATCCGTCGGTGACTGATGAAATCCTGCGGAGTAAGGGAAGGAGATACGAAATAAATTATCATACCGGGTGGTCATTTGCTTTATAATGTCCGCGAGACTGTTTTTTTCGGGGTCCTTCATCTCTCGAAAATTGCCGTAATGCCTCTTTGAAAGCACAAGTGTTTCGAATGGCCAAACCGCCCAGAAAGGGACCACTACCAGATAGTTTTCATTTTCAAGAACCGTACGTTCCTGAAGATTCTGTTCCAGTTGGATGTAATCGCACAGCAGGCAGCGATGGTGAGTCGCATAATGTTCTGTCATTTTTTGCAATTCCTTGGCTGGTTCCACCGGGATAGAATTTTGGGCCCAAATCTGACCATGGGGATGGGGATTGCTGCACCCCATCATTTCACCCTTATTTTCAAAGATCTGCACATAATTGATTTCCGGCAGTGCTCCAAGGGCATCGTACTGCTCAGTCCAGACATCCACCACATTTCGAATACTTTCAACGGACATTTGGGGCAGAGTCAGATCATGACGGGGAGAGAAACATATCACCCGGCAAATCCCGGCTTCTCCGCTGGCGATTAATAAATTGTCTTTGTTATACTTTGCAGCCGGAGTCTCCAGTTTTAGGGCGCTAAAATCATTGTCAAAAACAAAGACGCCAGAGTACTTCGGATTATGATGACCTCCCGCCCTCTCATTCCCGGGACAAAGGTAACAAGCCGAATCATAATCCGGTCGACTCTCCTGCGGCGTCTCCTCCATCTGCCCCTGCCATGGCCGCTTTGCCCTGTGGGGTGAAACAAGTACCCATTCACCGGTCAGCAGATTCAGACGCCGGTGAGGATGTTCTGAAAAGTCGATTTTCATTTTTTCAATTTCCATAAAATGCGTCACCTATTTCTGATAGACATCGATTAAAACTTTGGCCATAATTGAATCCCAAATGTAATTGGAGGGACTTTCCTGATATGGAAAATCCGGGCTATAAGATTCCCAGAAATGATGATTTCTTTCCAGTTGAGTGCCGACAGCCAGCATCATTTTATCGGATAATTGTTTGGCCAGTTTGTTATACCCGTAATTCTGAAGACCATCCAGGACCATATAATCCCATAATAACCAGATAGGACCATTCCAGCGACAACATCCATCTACGAAAGGTGTATAGTTGGGATCGTTGGCAGCAAGAGTCGGAACACCGTAGGTCCGCCAGAATGAAGTTTCATCCGTAAGATGCTTTACCAGTTCTTTGGCTTGTTCTTTGGAGGCTACATGGGCCCACATTGGTAAAAAACCGATAATCTCTTTGCGCTTCAGGCTTTCTCCCTCAAATTCGAAAGAATTATCTGACATGGCAACATGATAATAGAACTTATCCTGTGGATCCCACATGTATTTATTTATCTGACTTGCTACTTCGTCAAATTTATTGGACCACATTTGAGCACCCTGAGCATCGTTGAGTTCCCGGGCCATAAGCTTCAGATAGTACATTTCGTTAGCTACTTGACAGGTGAGATCAAGATCATCTAGTTCGTCGGAGATATCCCTGCCTTCATCCTCCCCTTCGGAGAATAATTGGAAAACCGCATTCCAGCCATCGCGAACATTCTCGATTATCCCGTATGGCCCCCATTCAAACATATGGTCATGATCTTTATCCCGTTCCTTTTCCAGATATTCTACAAACTTGCTGCCCGATTTATATGCGTCTTGCAGAAATGTTTTATCTTTACTCACCTCATATACTTCCCAGTTCGTCCAGGTAAAAAACGGGGCAGAAGTCGTTGCTTTGCCTTCATGAGGGTAAACCTGTGGACCTCGCGGTCCGTGGCGGTATCCAATAAGACCATCAGGGTACTGCTGCTCCATATAAATTCGCTGGGACTCCTCCGCAGATTTTGAGTCCAAATAGACGTAGGGAAGCATGGACAGAGATTCGTGCATCACCTGGTGCCCATGTCCCCATCCCCAAATCGGATTTCGTGAAAAGACATAATAGTTATACTTTGTCTCTCCCCTGGGTGGCAGCATACTCTGACGCACAAGGTTGTATGCGCCCAGGTAAACCATCTTATCCTTTGGGTTCTTGAATTTTATTTTAGGAATGGACGTAAACAGTCTAACATTCTCATCCACATATTTTTGAATATCAGCCTTAAGGGCATTCTGTACATCATTTGCAAGTTCGGATTCATCATTGCGTGCATCCTGAACACCCCGCACAAATCTGACATGGGTACTCTCACCTGGCTTCAAGACAAAATTCTTTTGTAACGCCACGAATTCTGTTGGACCTGATTGCTGCTCATCCAGTTTCAGGACATATGCATGAACTTTGCTTAAGCGTTTCATTGCAAAGTAGAAATCCTGCACCGAACATCCTTCATAAGTGCCATAACTGTCCGGTTTCAGATCACAGGCCAGCATGTTCCTGAAATGAGTAGGATAGCCTCGGGAAGCATAGAGATTGCTGTGTAACCGGACAGTCGACTCATAATGGGTGAAAACATAAGCGTTATTTGCGGGATCATATTTTACTACCGCTAACGAATCCTCTGGTTTATGGACCAATGGGTAAAGATTAAAATTATAGTCTATGTTGCCGTTATTTTTAATACTAAGATCAATTATTGCAGCCCCGGAACTGTAAACAAAAAACGTTTCCTGGACTTTTAAGCCATTGAACGGTTCGTACTTCATAATCGCCATGTCAGGAAAAGAAGCAACCACAACCGGTTTCTTTATAAATTTTCCAATCTCGTCTACAACAATATTGTTTACCTTCCATAGGATAGTCCATTCTCCGGCATATTGACTGGTATAGGTGATCGGCTTATCTGGTGTAAAATAATCCAGAAAGTATGCCTTATCCGCAAAGAACCGTGACCTTTCCATCGCAGCAGCATAGGTAGTAAAAAGCGGATCATCGGCCCGTGAATTCAGGATCAGATAATCATCGCTAATCCTAATCTGCGCTGGCAAGTTAACGATAACATTCAGAAGAAAAATAATAACTCCTATCCGGAGTATATTGAATTGCATACATATCCCCTTTCAGGTATAGTTTTTTCTTACAACAACTTTAAAATCAAACTCGTCCGCGTCAATCCGGATCCTCATATCGATGTCTCCCCGATAATGAAATTATTTAAGATATCAGGGATGACTTTGGAGCCGGGGGATAAATTAGGTTTCTATTCCCCGACACCCTAATCAGTATTTTGCCCAAACCAGTTTTCCGGCCCTCACATTGATCATTATTTTTTCTCATCGAGTCATAAAAAATTCTTTTGCGACTCTGCATTTAAGATAAATAATATTGATCAAAAAATACCACTCTTTATTGATTAACCTTTTTATTAACGTCAATTGTCAAGGACTTATCAATATCAAGCACCCTGGCAAAAAAAGCATATCCACCAAAATTATTTTCAACCTTTAGAAGTAACTTATTCCACCCTTTTTTCAGCTGAAGTGGCACCCGGTCCTGGTCGGGTTCGGAAATACGCACCAGTAATTTCTCATGAATTGGTTTATCATTTAGAAATATTTTTATGCCATCATCAGAGCCAACCAATAATGGAACCGCCTGATCTTTGGGAGAATAAATATAAGTCAGGGCATAGCTAACAACCAGTTCGAAAGGTTTCACCTTGTCCCACAATTGAAAACGTCCACTTTCGGGCGTTTTATACAATTTCCAGTTAACCTGCTGGCTGTCCGCCCCCAAATAACTTTTATTCAGATCAATTTCCTTTTCCGGCGGGTAAACGGTGGCCAGCCCAAGTCGTTCTTCCTCCGATTTGCGTTCATTGGGAAATGGACCAATAACATACCACTCGGGTATGTATTCCCGGACAGGATCAACAATAAAGGCATCGAGTCCAACGGCAAAACCCGAAGCTTTCTTCTCTTTCCCGATAACCGCAAATGTTAAGGGAATCTTTCCATTTTGTGCTCTGAGATCTTTCAGAGTTACTTTACCACCAGGAAAAATGGCCTCATGATAGCCCTCGATTTGCCCAACTTTATTCCCCTGATACAAAATATTCACATTACCGTAGTCGGGGCCCTTTGTATAATACAAATCTATATTATAACGGTCTTCGGAAACATTAGGTATATCTAAGGCAAACTGTTTTCCTTCGGCATTTGGGACAATCTTTAGTTGTTTAAGTCCACTCCAGTCCGGACCAAAATCTGACATATCTTCACTTTCATATCGGATATTTTTGCCAATCGGTTTCAGCGATTCAGCCTCAATGCCACCTTCCGGTACAGCGACCCGGAGAGGAATACGCAGACTGGCCTTCAGTAATGGCGGAAATGGTTTATGAGGCTCCATCTGATACCAGTACGCAGTACTGCTGTAATCAGCATTTTCAGTATTCGCGTGCCCATGTTCAATGGTAAATTTGATGGACTTTTTGAAGGGAATGGCATCACCCACATGAAATCGGTAAACTGCAATACGGGCTAAGGAATCATCTTTGATAATAAGACCATGGACAGGACCATTGAATTCACCTTTATTAAAATACCAGCCACCGGTAAAATAATCTTCTGTCCCGGTACCATATACTGAAGGATATTTCTCGCCGTCAACATAGACCATTTCATCACCTTCCAGAAACCACAGATTCCGCTTGTAACTCTGCATATCCATATTGACGCCTACAAAATGCCCCTGCCCCCCGGCATCAAGAATAGTATAATTCTTGTCAGGCTGTGTGCGTAACTCTCTTCGCCATTGGGCATGGAAATAAGCCACATCTTTGTCCAAAGGTACTTCCAGCTTTTGATAATCCACATGATAATAAAATGCATAGACTTCCTGTCCGGTTTGGTTTTCCACTTCAATTCTGGCGGATTTATTGAAGGGCATGGGGAAATAGCAGTAGTATCCGCCGCTGCTCATCCCGACAAATTCCGACAAGTAATGTTTGTATTCAAAGCCGGTACCAAAAAAATTGCCCACCGGCACCTCAACTGATGGATTCTCCTCACCATCCCAATACATTCTCAACACGATACGGCGCAGGAAATACGGATCACGTGAATCAATGGTCACCCAAATCCGGGTGATCACTCCGGGTCCTTTCATCTGCGCAATTGTTGCTTTCTCTCCAGGCCGCAAACTGATACGGTCGTTATTCCCGCCGGTCGTGTCGTGGCTGGATATCTGGATCATTTTGCTGGGTTTCAAGTAAGGCAACCGTGCAGGAGAAAGTATATTATCCAGCGCCGATTGTCCAAACACAGCGGAGACCAGGCAAAGGGATAGAATTCCAGAAACAACGCTTTTCATATTCATTGCATATCCTCACGTTTTATTTTCAATTTGCAGTATCCGTGACTCCCGTGCGGATTATTTTGCATCCACCACGCAGCGAAAACCAACCGTAGCATTTCGTTCAAAACCGGGACTGACCCGCAACAGCATTTGAGATTTATTCAGCGGTTGTGGTCCACCCTTGACATACCACCAGCTTGAAGTCGGGTTGTAATAGCTGCCACCTCGGATAATAATAAAATAGTAGCTGCCATCGTCATATTCATCATTGGTCAACTGCCAGACATTTCCAACCAAATCCATAACACCTGAGCGACTGGCGCCCCCCGGGAAAGTTTTTACCGAAGTTGGGTATCCCAGGGAAGAATTGCACAGAGTCGAATCAAATTCTGCTCCCCATGGCCATTCTAGAGTATCACCACCCTGTGCAGCATACTGCCATTCCACTTCAGTGGGAAGCCGTTTCCCTGCCCACCGGGCATATGCACGTGCATCTTCCAGGCTTACATAAACCACAGGATAATTGCCTTGTCCTTCCGGATATGTCCCATTTTTCCAGTGTTTCAGGAAATTGGCAGAATCCTCAGGAAGATATTTTGTTTCCTCCATAAATTTCTTGAACTGGGCATTTGTAACCGGATACTTATCCATATAAAAAGATTTGACCAGGACTACTTTCCCTTTCGGGAAATCAGGATAAGGAATGATTCCACTCGCCCCTTCATTCTTAAAAAAATAGTGGTCGCTGCCCTGAACAAAAATCATATCTTTTGTGAAATCCTCATTTCCAAAGGCGCGCTGGACGCGGCCAATTAGACGTGGCGTCTGCATTTTCAGCTCAACCACTTTTTCGTCGATTAGCTCGTTATTTTCTAATAGCTGAACAACAAACTTTCCTTCGTATCTGCCAAATTCATCCAGAAGCTTGATTGTCCCGGTTTTGGCTTTATATATCTTTGGTTCATTCTGATAGGATGGCATTCCCTTCCAGATACGGATCAGGTCGCCGGCTTGTGCACTGAAAGACAGCGAATCCATTTCTAATTTGACCTTTAGCAAGTCCGGAAATCTGGCGACACAGTCTACACTACCTTCTTTACGCGTGTTCAACCAGCTTTTGTCAAATGAATGGGTCTTCACCCTGATATATGTTTTATTTCCAATGGAATCCAGCTTCAATTCTTCATGATGATACAGGCTGACATAGTGGGAATCCGGAGAAACCGGAGCTTCAAAAAGCGGTCCGTCAAAACCTGCCGGTAACAAGCTAAAAACCGTATAGACTGTTTTTTTCTTTTCGTGCCATTTATTGACCCAGATACTGTCCCTTAGTGTTGGCAACAGCGGCGTCCAGTCCTTGCTAAGAAATGCAGAGGAGTTATCCCGCAGAATCATGACCAACTTGCCCAAATACCTGTATTCTTCATCCATCCAGGCTGGCCTCCCCGGGCGGTACACATTTATTTCTACACCATATCCATTAAAAAATGAGATCGACGTTTCCCGGTGCATTTCCCCATCATTTAATTGACATACGCGGAAAATGGCATTGTCCGGTTTTATAAATTTGTTTAGATTGACCGGAGGCGGCATGAATATGGCGTCATGGACCCGTCCGGTAATTATAGTTGGCATATCTTTAGGAACAGCCATGCCCTCACTATACATAACTACACCGGGTCTCGCGCGATCGGCCGCTGCCTGCAAATCTTTGTTCGAGCTTCCATAGGTATCAAGGATGACACCATCCGCACTGGTAGCCCGGATTAACTGCTCCATTCCCTTATAAGGATCCATTTTCCGAGTACTCTGGTCCCAGGGATTATAGGATATAAAAAAACGTGTGCCCTGTGATCTGGCTTCTTCGGCAAGCGTCCTGATTTTATCCAAACCACCCGGGATATCTTTGTACATATCCCACTGATTCCTTTGATCCAAACCCAGCGTAGGCCAGGTTGGCCAGAAAATGTATGAATCCCAGTTTCCAAAATACTTCTTACCCATATCAAGATAGCTTCCAAATGTATAGCCACCATTGTGAGTATCATAAAAGTCATGGTCCCAGGCCATTTGGGTGGTGATTACATACTGGTGACGAATCCAGGCCAGGTCCTCTCTTTCATAAAGATGATTATCAAACTTTTCCAGGTCGTATAAATATCGATCCTGAAACATTAATCTCAATCCATTTTGCCATTCACCTGTGTATCCATCAACATAAAAAGCGTATTCAACACTGCTTCCGGGCGGGAGAAGTGTCCACCATCGTCTTGCAGTTCCATCATTCATTTTGGTTCTCCTGGCTATTGCACAATAAGAGCTTCCCGTACCAATCGTGATCGCTCCATAACCGGTTTCCCAGGCATTATCAGGCAACACAACACCAACCGGCCCCAAACCCGGACGAAATATTTTTGTGCGGGCCAAAGACCAAGGTCCGGAGGCGGTGAGGTAAATATGATCATCACTCTTACCAAATGGGACAACATTAGCCAATTTGACCGTGTCCGGTGAATTGTTTATGAATGTAATAATTCCCTTCCAACCTGGTGCAAAATTCTTCTGAATCTGAAGCGTTCCGGTTAAATTATTCGAAAAGTGAAAGGAAATCTGCTTTCTTTCCAGTTTTGCGTCTGCCCTTATCGAATTCAATGTCGAATCGTTTATATCAACTGTAAAAAATGGCATTACCTGATTCACTTCAACGCGGTTTTTATCTTCCTGAATGAAGGCGCGGATACTCAGTCCATTACTCGTGCTAAAATCAATTTCTTTTACAGCCGTTTGAGATGCCGTTTTGCAAAACAAAAGACTCCAATTTCCTAAGAGTAGAGTGATAAGAATTATTATTCGCAAAGTTTTTCCTTATTTTTATTGAATTATTTTGTTGTAACGATTACCGCATGGCGTGAGAATTCACAGTTGTTTTCTCCGGGTACATCAAACAAAAGTTGATTTCCCTCCAATGAAGCCCCTTTGACTGAGATGATTTTGGAAGCCTGAGTTATCCCAATGGAATAGGAACGACCGGATAATCCTTCCACATCTACTTCCAAATTTTTCTCTTCTTTTGCAACAGAAATAATCTTTAATCCTTTGTTGCGATCACCTGTCCGCGTATTTATGGACGGCGGTAGTAACTCAACAGTGGGTTCAAACAAGATATTTATATGCACAGAATCGCCACTAAGCGGAATTTTTACGATGGGCTGGACACTTTCAGCAGTAGA
>JARRQT010000108.1:0-35022 GCA_037381445.1 Calditrichia bacterium | reverse complement strand
GGAATTTCTTCAAATTGCGGCCGTTCAAATTCTTTGCTTCTCAAACCAGTTTGGAGGACATTTTGCGTCTGGTATCCTCTATGGAACGGATCATTGACCGGATGGCGCCGGGTCTGTCCGCCTTGCTGAAAATAAAACTGCCGGACACAAAATAACGGGCGCCTGCCGCGTAGGCTTGTCCGATGGTTTCGGGCTCAATGCCGCCATCCACCTCGATAATAAAATTTGCCCCCATCTCCTCCCGCCATTTTGCCAATTGCCGGATTTTCTCAACGCTGGCGGGAATAAACTCCTGTCCGCCAAAACCGGGATTCACACTCATGATCAAAACCAGATCAACATCATTCAGTACCCACCGGATGCTCTCCAGTGAGGTTGCCGGATTGATAGTCACACCGGCTTTCACGCCGTGCTCCTTAATGAGATATATGTTGCGGTGAAGATGAATCACCGCTTCCTGATGGATGGTGATAAAATCTGCTCCGGCCTCTGCGAAACGGGGAATAAACTCCGGCGCATTTTCAATCATCAGATGTACGTCAAACTTGAACCGAGTGTGCTTTTTCAGCGATTCCACTACCTGGGGGCCGATGGTCAGGTTGGGCACAAAATGACCATCCATCACATCAATGTGAAGATGGTCAATTTCTTGTATGTCAACTGTCTTTGCTTCCTCGGCGAATTTTCCGAAATCCGCAGACAGAATGGACGGCAATATTTTATAATCGGTCTGCTGTGGAATCATTTGGGGTCTCCGTTTGGGGTGCCTGGTCAGTGCTGACCAGTAAATTGATTGAATCTGCTTTCACCACGCTGTGTCCCGGTGAAATGGATTGATTCAAAACGGTTCCCGGAACCAGGTTCGAACGGTAGGTATATTTGACTCTTCCCAATCTCACGCCCACTGCATCCAGCTCCTTTTTGGCGCTTTCCAGACTTTTTCCTACCAGGTTGGGCACCTCCAGCGAGGTTGGCGCCGGTCCCAGACTGACCGTTATGTTGACGTTCTGATTTCTTTCCGCAGCCTCCCCCGCCGGAATGGACTGATTAAAAACAACACCCCGCGGATAAAAATCGGAAAATTCGTAGATGGTCTTGTTCAGTTTGAATCCTTCCTCCCGCAGCCGGAATTCAGCATCCTGCGGCGTGAGTCCGATCAGACGCGGGATATACCTCGGTTTTTCGCCAATACTCACCACCAGATAAACCCGCCGCCCCTTTTTGACCTGGGAGAACGGAAGCGGGTTCTGCTGAATGATAGCCCCCGGAGCAAATTGTTCATCGTAAATCGAATCTTTTATGATGGGAGTGAAGCCGTCCGCTTTCAGGGTTTCCAGTCCTTGCTGCAGCGGTTTGTCAGTCACATCGGGAAGCTCATATTCCTGGCCGTGCTTGGTATAGAGCGGCATAATCACCGCATCCATCAGGAACAAAAAAACAACAAACGCAGCCAGATAGATAGCCAGCTTAAGAAAGAAATTTTTTGTAAATATTCTTTTCCACAAAGGTAATTGATTCAAATCCATTCTATCTCCGTTCGAATTATCGACGTGGTTTCAGCCTATCTTCACTATCGATGATAATGGTTACAGGTCCCTGATTAAATATTTTCACCATCATCATAGCACCGAATACACCGCGGGCTGCGCTGACATTCTGTTTTTCCATACATTTTATAAAATATTCATAAAGAGGTTCCGCCTTTTCCGGAATCGCAGCCTTGATAAAACTGGGCCGGCGTCCCTTTCGGGTATCCGCATACAGCGTGAACTGAGAAATTGCCAGCACCTCTCCCTGTATTTCCTGCAGACTGATATTCATTTTCCCTTCAGCATCCTCGAATACCCGCAAATTAGCTATTTTGTTCGCGAGATATTCCGCATCAGCTTCCTCATCCTCTTCATGGATGCCAAGTAGAACCGCAAAGCCGCGACCGATCTTTCCCACGACCTTTCCATCAACATCAACCGATGCCTCAGAAACCCTTTGTATCACCGCTTTCATAAAATCACACCCGGATCCACATTAGTTTTTTATGATGACATTCTGTTTGCCAAGCAGATTCTGCAGTTCCTTCAGAAATTCATCCGTCAGCACCACCCGGTATTTGCGGGAACGAATGATGAAACCGGTCCCGTTTCCATTAGGGTGCACGTCTATATAAAGCGGCATCGTTCCGGGATGTTGCCTGATAATATTTTGAAGATTATCCACCTTCTCTTCGGTGAAATTCTTGCTCTGGATAACAAGCTGCAATCCCTGGGACATGCGGTTTCGTACCTCCGTTATCGGAATAATTTCATCACACAGCATTTTAAATGACTGTTCACTTCCCCCGTTCACCGTCCCCTGCACAAAAACCATATCTCCCTGATTGACATAAGTCCCATATTTTTCATAAACAGAAGCGAATATCACCCCTTCAAAGGAATTATGCTGGTCCTCAAATGTGACAAAGGCCATCATGTTGCCCTTTCGGTCGATATGGGGTTTTACCTGCGAGAGGATGGCGGCGGTGCGCACCACCTTATTTTCGGCATACGTCTGGGGATCATTCCAATCCAGATTACTGAACAATTCGATCTCTTTGGCGTACTTATCCAGTGGATGACCGCTGATATAAAATCCCAGTAACTCCTTTTCCCGTTCCAGTTTTTCCTGAATCACCCAATCCGGCACATCCGGCAACGGCGGGAATGTCATAAATTCCGAATCCCCGTCTTCACCGCCCTCACTTGCCATGATTTCAAACATGGAAATTTGTGATTTATTTTGAGCCTGGCTCTGATATTTTTGAGCGAAACTGATGGCGGTTTCTATGGCTGCAAAATTCTGGGCGCGTGTTCCCTCCAGCGAATCCATTGCGCCGGCCTGAACCAAAGCCTCCAGTATTTTCTTGTTCACAGACCGCATGTCCACATTTTGCAGTAATTGATAAATATTCTTAAAATTACCGTTTTCTTCCCGGGATTTTATGATGGAACGTATGGCAGCTTTTCCCACATTTTTAATGGCCTCCAAACCGAAACTAATCTGATTCTTTTCGGGAACGTCAAAACCGGCCCTGGAAATATTCACATCCGGCGGCAGGATCTCCAATCCCATTTTCCGGCACTCATCAATCAATACTACAATCCGGGAGGAATCATTGATTTCGGAGGTGAGGGTAGCAGCCATAAATTCTGCAGGATAATGTCTCTTCAGATAGGCGGTCTGATACGCCAGGATAGCATATGCGGCAGAGTGGGATTTATTGAAGCCATAACTGGCAAATTTAAAAATCAAGTCATAGATGGCTTCAGCGGTTTTTTTGTTGATGCCGTTCTCCTTGCAGCCATCCACAAACTCGATCTTGAGTTTTTCCATCACCTCTTTTTTCTTCTTGCCCATGGCCCGGCGAAGAATATCTGCTTTTCCGAGGCTGAATCCGGCCAGTTCCGAGGCGACCCGCATCACCTGTTCCTGATATACAATAATGCCATTGGTCTCTTTCAGGATCGGTTCAAGTTTTGGATGGGGATATTCTACCTCTTCACCAAATTTCCTTTTTATATAGGTTTCAATGTTTTCCATAGGGCCCGGTCGGTAAAGGGCGTTCATGGCGATAAGATCTTCAATGCGGTTGGGTTTTAGCTGGCGCAGATATTCCTGCATGCCGGAACTCTCAAACTGGAATATTCCCACTGTGCTGCCTTCGCTGAATAATTCATAGGTTTCCTGATCATCGGTGGGAAGGTTGTCCAGATCGATTTGAATGCCTTTTTCCCGCAGCATTTCAACGGTGTGGTGCAGAACGGTCAGGGTGCGCAGTCCCAGAAAATCCATTTTGAGCAGACCGATGGTTTCGCATCCGTTCATGGTAAACTGGGTTGAAATGACCTTTTGGCCCTTTTCTTCGGTCTGGTACAAAGGGGCATAATTTGTGATGTCATCCGGTGCGATGATAATTCCCGCTGCATGAATCGAGGAATGGCGGGCCAATCCCTCCAGCACCTGCGCGTGCTTCATAAGTTCAGTAAATTGCTCATTGCCGGTCTCATTCATGTCCTTCAAATCAGGAATTTTTTCAAGCGCCTCGGAGAGATGCATGGGTTTTCCCTGATGCACCGGGATCAATTTCGATATCATATCGGCCTGGGAGTATTCGATTCCCAGCGCCCTGGCCACGTCGCGAATGACACCCTTGGAAGCCATGGTCCCGAAGGTGATGATCTGAGAAACATTCTTATCGCCATATTTGCGCCGCACATAATCGATGACCTCTTCGCGGCGCTCGAAACAGAAGTCGATGTCGATATCCGGCATGGTTACGCGTTCCGGATTCAGGAAACGCTCGAACAGCAGATCATAGCGCAGAGGATCCACCCTGGTGATACCCGTGCAATAGGCTACCAGACTGCCGGCAGCCGAGCCCCTTCCCAATCCAACCGGAATATCCTGGCTTCGTGCAAAATCGATGAAATCCTTTACAATCAGAAAATAACCGGCATACCCGGTTTTCTCTATGATACCAAGCTCATATTCCAGACGCTTTTCTATTTCCGGCGTAATTTCTTTGTAGAATGTTTTGGCGCCTTCGTAAGTCACTTTTTTGAGATATTCATCGAGGGACATTTGAGCGCTTTCGGCCGGCAGCGGAAATTTGGGAAGGAGCAGTTTTCCCGTTTCAATCTCAACATTGCACTTCTCGGCGACCTCCAGCGTGCGCTCCAGCGCATCTGCCTTCCCGGGAAACATTTTGTACATCTCATCGATGTCTTTCAAATACAGCTCAGTGGTGTTATAACGCATCCTGTTGGGATCGTTATAGTTTTTGCCGGACTGGATGCAGAGAAGCACATCGTGTGATGTGTGATGCTCCTTTAAAAGATAATGGACATCGTTTGTCGCAATCACAGGGACACGCATTTCATGGGCTAATTTATAGATATTTTCATATCCTGCCTCTTCCGGAATATTATGGTTTTGAATTTCCAGATAGAAATCCTCACCGAATATTTCCAGGTAGTCTTCCACTGATTTTATCGCTTCATCGCGGCCAACTTTGTTCAGTTTATAAAAAACTTCACCCTTCATACAGGCCGAAGCCGCAATCAGGCCTTCGCTGTGCTGCTTCAGCACTTCCTTGTCAATTCTGGGTTTGTAATAAAATCCTTCCAGGTAAGCAATGCTGGATAATTTCATCAGATTCTTGTAGCCAGTATTGTTCTTGGCCAGTAGCAGGAGATGGAATGCTGCATGACTTCCTCCTTTGCCCCCGGACTTTTTCTCCAGACGCGAGCCAGGCGCAATATACGCTTCCATTCCAATGATCGGTTTGATGCCTGTTTTTTTCGCTTCCAGATAAAAATCCAATACACCAAACATATTTCCGTGGTCGGTAATAGCCAGCGTATCAAAATTCATTTCCGCCGCGCGGCGCAGCATCTTTTTGATATCAATTGCGCCATCGAGCAAACTATATTGTGTGTGATTATGCAGGTGTACAAAGGATGCCAAGATTTATTCCCCATAAAATACTATTTTGTGGCCTTCATTTACGGTGGTCAAATTTAGGTTTCAGCAGAAATAATTGCAACCCATTTTTATGATGAAACTTTGATCTGAAGAGAAACATTATTATATTACAGCCAGGGTTTCTTAATCTAATATTTAAAAGTTATTTACACAGATCAAATCTATGGCGAGCTTGTAGGCGGTATTGGTGATGTGATTTATGTCATTTTTTATGAAAAGCCAAATTTATAACATTTTATGTTTAAAATAGTAGATTTTAATGAATTCGAATAATAATATAAAAGAGCTTATTGACAATATCGAAAAAAATTTCAGGGATTACTACGCCCTGTTAAATTCTCTCAGCGAACGAAAGCGCCTCCTGGAAGAACAATCCGAGGTTGAAGAGTTGAGAGATTTCTTTGCCCAGTTAACAACCATTGAGGAAGAGGTCATTGAATACCGCTTAAAAAAAGTCATTAATGAAGAGCATCCTTATCTACCATCAATCCGAACCGAAAATTTCAATTCTACTGTGTATAGAGAAGAAGCATTCCTTCAGATTGTGGAAAAATTTTTAAAACAGCGTCAGGAGTTGCTCAAACTTTTGTACAGCATCCCCTCCAACTATTGGCTTCGGACCGGAGTTCATGAGCAGGAAGGACATATTACGTTTCAGGAGTTTATCCGAAGAATGATCGAAAAGGACAAAGCAAATATAAATTTTATAAAGAGTATTATATTACATGGATAGTATTCTCTCCCCTGCAGGTAGCATCCAGAGCATTATCTCAATTTTTCACAACTTTTTCTGGCTTCATATAATAATTTAAATGCGGATATTTCATTGCCAAAAATTTATAAAGATAAAAAATAAATAATCCAATCAGACTTCCCAAAATCATTCCACCCACGACATCCAGCGGGTAATGAACCCCAACATAAATCCTGCTGAAGGAAATCGTTACGGCGACCCCCCAAAACCAGTACCAGTATTTACGGTAGATTAGAGTAAATAACATGGCGAATCCTGCAATGTTTGTCGCATGATTAGAAGGAAAGGAATACTTCCCACCGCAATTCACCAATAATCGAACATTTTCCAAAGCATGGCACGGTCGCAGTCGGGCGACCCAAGGTTTGATGACAAAGGCTGCCAACTGATCGCCGCACACCAAAACGGGGATAATAAGTATGGCGGCCACTCTAAAGAAAAGCTTTTCATCGCACAAGAGGAGGAATGACAATATATATTTTCCGGATTAAGATTGAGTATTCCCATTAAATACTTTTTGCACAAAAGAGATGATTTGTTTCTGGGTGAAGGGCTTGGCCAGGAAACCAATGGCTCCCGCATCCAATATACCCTGCATGGCCTCATCCAATTCAAATCCGGACATCAAGACCACCTGGACGTTCGGATTAAATTGCTTGAATAATCTAAAAACCTCAGCGCCCGAGCCGTCAGGAAGAAAAAAGTCCAGTAATACCAGGCCGATCAAATGCTGATTGGTTTTATAAAGCTCAATGCCCTCTTTGGCTGTCGATGCCGTTATGACTTTGTAATTCTTGTTTTCCAAAACATCCTTTATAACTTCACGAAGATTCTCTTCATCTTCTATGATCAAAATATAGTGATCTTTATCAGTCTTCTCCCGGTGATCCATGTTCAATTCTATCATCTGCATGCCATGGGGGATCTTTTGAATGACAGGGGAAGAAATCTCCCGGAAGCGGCGCAGAATGTTGGAGATTCGGTGTCCCGATTTTTGAATGAGCTGAAGATAGTTGTTGATTTTTGCGTCCACATCCCCATGCTTTTCCAACTCCATTCTGATCATGTCCACACCGGAGAGGATTACGGTAAGCGGTTGATTAATCTCGTGGTTTGCGGTGGTGATTGTAGCATTGTAGGTTATCCGCCGTTCTGCTTCGGTCAAGCGTTTTTCCAGATCGCGGCGTTCCAAGGCTTTTTTGACCCTGATGCGCAATTCTTCAATATTAATGGGTTTGATCAAGTAATCGCTTGCACCCAGTCGCAACGCCTCAATTGCTGTCTGGATGGAGGCATGACCAGTTAAAATGATGACGGCAATCTGGGCATCCGCATTCTTGATTTTTTCAAGAAGCTCAATCCCTCCGATACTTTCCATTTTCAAATCTGTAATAATAAGGTCAAAAGATTGTTTACTCAGGACATCCAATGCCTCAATGCCATCGCTGCATGCAGTAGTGGGATAATTCTCCTTTTCCAAAACTTTTTTCAGAAAAAGTCTGGATGAATAGTCATCGTCAACAACCATAATTTTGCTATCGGGCATTTCAGTTTCCTTAACAAATTCCACAATTCAAGTTAATTATTTTTCATGGATTAAATCAAGATAAAATTAATGCTGCGCGAATTGATTTGAAGGCAGAGAATACAATGGAAGGAAGGGATCAGGTAAGGGTTTTAAAAAATGCTCCCTATAATTGTGAAATGTCTTGTATCCAAATTTTTGCTGTAAGAAGCTGCAAGTTTGCAAATCTATTGCCGATTCTTGATCAGCGTTATCATATTTCCTTCTGTATTAAAATGGACCTCATCGATAATATGACGAATGATGACGAAACCTCTTCCATGGGAATTAACGTTCAATTCCGATATTTTATGGGTTTTATCAACATATTTTTTCCAATCAAATCCTGGCCCCTCATCTTTTACCGTGAAACAGAACAGATCGGGGTTGCACTCCATTGAAACGGTGATTTTTCTTTTTGCATATTCGGGATCTTTCATCCGCTGTTCTTTTAATTCCTCATATTCCAGCATCTGAAAAACATCATTATTTTTTATGGATGAAGCCAGTTCCAGATTGCCATGCTCGATGGAATTGAGCAGCGTCTCAATGAAAACCAGTTCATACTGTTTTATAGTATCTGGATCACTGAAATGCATTTTGCTCAAAAGCGCGGCCAGTTCTTTGGCCATGATGCTGGCATCCAGTTCATCTGTATCAAACTGAAAACTCACGCGCAGGTGCTGCACGTTTTCGTAGACTTTTTCCTTCTTTAAAGATTTATTCTGTTTATTTAATACCTTTTCTACGATTTTTCTCACCGTTCCGAGTTCAAACGGTTTTGTTATATAGTCGCTGGCACCGCTCTTCACTGCTGAAATTGCGGTATCCAGCGTCTTTAAACCGGTAAGCAAAATAACCGGCAGATCATCTTTTGTTTCATTCACAATTTTCAGCAAATCAAGACCTGATTTTCCAGGAAGGTTTATATCCGTCAGTATTAAATGGAATTCATTGCCATTATTCAATTTGGAAATGGCCTCTTCCGCACTGGCAGCAAGGTGGACTCCATATCCCAAATCCGTGAAATAATCGCCCAATAAATCAATAATCATTTCCTCATCATCCACAACCAATATATTTTTTATGGTATCTTCGGCTATCATTCCTGATTCCTCTCTGTCCTTATTTTTCAATTGGAAAAAGCTGATCGAGTTTGATGGATCTAAACAGATCGAGCAAGCTGTCGTTGATTCCCTTTATTCGCATTTTGCAGCCCTTGGAAACAATATTTTTGTAAAAGATCAAAAACTTCCCGATACCCGAACTGGTGATAAAGGGAACAAAGGTCAGGTCAAAAATTGCCTCGTGGAAATTTTTTTCAAGTAATTCCTGAAATTGATCTTTAAGCTCCTCAGCATTTTCATTATCAACGGCGCCAATAATCGATATATTCACCGCGCCGTTCTTTTGAGAAATGTTTAATTCCACACACTACCTCCATGTTTTCATCTCCTTTTATACAAGAATCATACCATCCAGACAATATATTATGCCACGTTATTGCAAAGCTTAATCTCAATAAATTCCTGTCGTTGTCTGATAAACAAACACTTTTGATCTATTTTCGACAATTGTCAGGTAAATGCCTGCTTATTATTGATTATTCTGGTCTTGGAAGAATTATAATGCCTGGAAACGCAATATGACAATAAAAGGCGACTTTGTCTGGAAATGTTAGTGATTGAATTCCAGTTTCACAGGATTGGTGAAATCACTTTCGCGATTTCCTAACACGGTTGTCACATAGAAGGAAAAGCTAATTTTCCTGGCATTCGGCTGCAATGAAAAATGGTCGGCTGATAGGGGTCGTTTATTTAATTTAATAACACCTTCTTTGCCGGAAACTCTGGCATAGATGTTATATTTCGCCTTCGGCAGTTCTACCTTTACCCAATGCAGCAAAACTTTCCCGTTTTTCTGCTCAATTGAAACAGAGCTGGGCTTTGGTAAGGCCTTGGCAGGTTCCCCCTCTTCAGGTTTCAATATTTTTGAGGATTTATCAGATAACTCAGGTATTTGGGATTGCGGATTTTTTGGAGCTTTATTGCCTGAGAATAGATTTCCAATGTTAATAATAATCTCTGCTTTATGTGTATTTCCGATTATCCCCATGGGAGAATAAACATAGTTGAACATGTACCTTTCCAGGAATTTGAACCCCACACCGGCACTGTAGCCGGGCCCCGCCTCATGGTTAACCGAATAGCCTCCCCTCAAAAAAAGTGAATTGAAAAGAATAATTTCTGCTCCGGGATTCAACGTCCACTGATCGTTAATCGATTTCACCCAATCCAGTGAAAGCGTGACGGCATTATAGGGAAATTGATAAGCAGCTCCGATTCTGTATGTCAAGGGCAGTTTTTCACGATAATTTTCATATTTAATATTGGGGCCCAGGTTTTGTATGGCGGCACCAACAGTCAAATAGTCGATGGGAATTTTATAGAGTATCCCCAAGTCAAATGCCATTCCCGATGCGGTTACATCATCCAGTCGTTCCTGCAGGTATTTCAACTGCAGACCCACCGAGAAATTCCAGGAAACCCGGTAGGATAAGCCGGTTTGAGCAACAAAATCATACACCGGAAATGATCCGGTTTTCAAGGGGGCTTGGGTGACGGGATCAATATCATAGCCTTCCAGGTCTGGAAGGTGTAAAAAACTAATTGCGCCGGAAAGTGTATATCTTCTTGATACCGGCTGCAATATGGACAGGTTTTCCACGGAAATATCTTCTATCCACTGTGCGTGATAAAACATCAGTGCAGGCTGCATCGAAAAGGCCAGGCCGGCCGGATTATAAAATATTCCGTTAATGTCTGCGGACAATGCAGTATAGGCAGCGCCCATTCCCTGGGCTCTGCTCCCCATATTCATTTTGAGAAAGTCCAGACTGGTTGTGCCAGCAGCAAAGGCACTGGAATTAATTCCCCAAATTGCCAAGAACAAAAATATCAGAATTTTACCATAAAAGCATTTGTCGGGCATACTGCGCATCCCGGTTCAATTTAAAATATTTGTTCATTTCGAACATTTTGGGCGTCTCAAATTTATTCGGTAATAATAATCGGCACAATCCGCAAGAAAATTAAAATAAGCTTTCGCGACTCAGCGGGAACATCGCATTTCCTTTAACTCGAAGCAAGATTTACCACAGAATATACATAATTCAGGGCAGTTTTTCAATTCCCGTAAAATTTAATCTCAGGCGGATAGTCAGCATATCCGTAATAATACAAATAGGCAAATATCTCTTTCAACGAATCCCAACACTCAACACTGGTGGAATACGTATATGCGGTATTCAGCAGATTAAACAAATTTTCTCCGTCTTTATAGAATCTTTCGGCATATCCGGAACAAATTTGAAACAAATTGTCCATTCCATGCTGCAGGGAAGCCTTCAAGGCATCAATCTCTCCATTGCCTGAACAGTTCTCCCGAACACAGTCTCTATTTTATCCAGTCCTCTGTCGAAAAAAAGCAAATAATTGCGGTCCGGCTGGATGCTACTGACTACGGGCTCCTTTAATATTGTCAAATTTGCGGGATTCATTGCATAAATCATTGGTGAGACAATGGCCATATCCAATTGGCCAAACAATAATTTTTGGAGGATTTCCTGCTGAGGCAGAATCTCAGTTTGAAAAGGATGCTCAATCAGATTATTTCTTATTGCATAAACCAGAGGCTCAACTATTAATTCCTCAGTGAATGCCAATTTTGTCATAAATTGTTTACCTCGGTTAAGGGCATTACGGGTTCGAAAGCGGGAAGAAACAGGTAGCAGTCCGTGCCCTTTGAAGTTTCACTTTCAAAATAGATGATGCCATTGTTTTCCTGAACAATCTGATAGACAATTGATAAGCCCAGGCCGGTCCCATAGCTTTTGGTTGTAAAAAACGGATTAAATATTTGCTGAAGATTTTCAGAGGAAATCCCGCAGCCGCTATCGGCAATATGGATCAGGACATATGGATTTTCTGTGATTTTTTTATAGAATGGTTTTCTCTGAAAGATTTTCAGTTCATCCCTAATCGGCTCAATGGATATTTCAATCTGCCCCTCCCCTTCTATAGCTTCCACACTGTTTAAAATGAGGTTAAACAACACCTGCTGAATTTGACTGTTATCGATAAATAGCGGGGGCAGATTTGATGCATATGACTGCGATAATTTTATATTTTGCTGCTGAAGTTTTTGCTTTAGCAATGCCATCACTTCCTGAATTATCAGTTCCACATGATGAAACTGACGGTTGGCCCTCTGGGGCTTGGCGTATGAGAAGAGTACTTTTAACATATCATCCAGACGATTTACCTGTTTGATAATCCTCTTGACAAATTCATTTTTCGGATCATCTTTGGCAAATTCATCTTCAAATGTCTGGGCAATTGCCTTAATTCCCGCCAACGGATTCCTGATTTCGTGGGCAATGCCACTTGCCATCACACCCAGAGACGCCAGACGGTCCATGCGCCGCATTTCTTCCTGAAGTTCTTTGGAATAGGTGATATCTTTAAACGAAATGATAAATCCCTCATCATCAGAAGAAGACTCCTGAAATTCCATGATATTAAATCCGATCAGGATTTTTTCTCCTTCGGCAGTCTTGATTTCAATTTCCGGCCTTTCGAAGGTACCGTTGATTTGCTCATTTGTTGACAAAATGATGCCCGTATTGTCCGCACCCAAAATATTTTCCAGCGGCTGATACATTGCTTCGTCCGCGTTTAGCTGCAGGAGCTTCGCCGAGGGTTTGTTCAGGTATTGGATAATTCTGTTGCTATCCACCACAATCACGCCAAAATTCAACTGATTTAGTACATGTTCGAGAAACTCGAATGAATAGGCTAATGTCTTTTCTTTTAATTTATTTTCCAGCAGGGTGCGGAATTTTTCTTCCCGAATAATATTTTCGATGAACCTGGCCGTAAAATCAAGAATGGCAGATTCTGTTCCTCCAAAATCATCGCTCTCACCGGGCAGGATCAAAAGAAAATCCTCTAACTGACTTGCGGGTTCAATCGGCCAAAAGGCAATGGATTCTGTCTCAAGATTTAGATATGATTTCAGATGAGTGAAGAATGTATTTCCTGAATCAATTGACGGTGATCCGATTTTCTTTCTCATGGGCATGGACCTGAGAATTTCAGCAATACCATCTAGTGCGATCTCCAGTGGATCATCTGCAGGGAAATCGGGAGATGAATACTTCAGTCTAATCCGGTCATTATTTTCAATACTGAAATAAAGGATGTTTTCGGCGTTCAAAGAATGATTTAATATCTCGATTGTCTTCTTAATAATTAAATCAGGGTCCTTGCTATAAAATGATTCTGTTTTACCTGCCAGTAAAACAGAAAATTCTTTCAGGAATTCTGTTAAGATTGGACTTTCCTGAGTCAAATAGGTCTGAATGGCGGCCCGGGAGAACCGGGATAAGTTCTTTATTTTAGTCTGGAGATCGATAGCATCATAGGGAGGTACCAGGTAATCGTGTACTCCCAATTCCAAAAACCTGGTGCGAAGCTCCTGGCTGCTCTGGGGAATGATTGCAAGGACTGGTATGTCGAACTGTTTGTAAACTGACAGGAAATGATATACAAAATTAAGTTTTAGAGAATTTAATCCGGTGATGTCGATTATGGCAATTGCATTATCCGGGATGTCCGGAAGCTCTTCGCCGATTTCATTTATATTTCTAAACAGGTATCCATAATTGTTATCTGCCAACACTTCCTTTAACGACTGAAACGTATCGAAATTTTGTCCGAGAAAAAGAACGTTCATTAGTTAATTTAAAGACCTCCATATTACTGGCCTCCGGCTGCCGGTATCATTATTTTGAGAACATCATCTGAAATCTGTCATAATCCAGAATGATAATTTTGCCGCCCTGTTTTTTCAAATATCCCTGCATAGAAAGGGATTTGATTACACGTGAAATTGTTTCCCGGCTGGTTCCGGCCATATTGGCCAAGTCCTGCTGCAAGGGAAGCTCAAGGATTTCCACCTGTCCCTGCCGGAATACGCCCGAATCTTCTGCTATTCTTAGAAGCGTGCTTGCGACGCGCCCAGTGGCATCCTGCAGAGACAGCGATTTAATATGTTCATCACTCTTCCTGATGCGCTGCGCCAATTCTTTCAGCAGATTAATGGCGATTTGGGGATAGTCCCGCAGCATCTGCAGAAATTCTTCCCGCCTTATGACCAGCAATTCCGAATCCTCAATGGCGGTAACATTGGCAGATCGGGTATGTCCATCGAGCAAAGACATTTCACCGAAAAAATCACCATCGCTGAGAATGGAGAGGATCACTTCCCGGCCGTCATCGCTGATGCGGGAAATCTTTACACGGCCCGAGAGAATAACAAACATGGTTGAACCAATTTCCTCCTCAATTAAGATGAGGTTTTCCTTGTGATAACGCTGCCGGGTGGCAACCTGAGAAATTCGTTCTAGGTCTTTGTCGCTTAATTCCGAGAATAATGGTATATTTTTCAGAATATCTTTATCCATTACCTTCCCCTTAGTATTGTAATATTATCCCTCTGTAGCCAAACTTCTGCCTCATTTCATTTTTCAGTCTCTCGGCTTCCAATTGCGTTTCAAACTTGCCGGCCACAATTCTATATAGATTCCTGCCATTGCTGTTTTTGGAAATGATAAATATTTCGTTATTTATATTTTCGAATTTCTTCCTGGCATCCAGGGCATTTTGATATGTAGAATAGGCTCCCAACTGCACACCGAATTTTATGCTTTCTTTTTTGATCGAGAATATTTTCTGCCTGAACTGCTTGTCATTCAGTATCCGGTTTGCTGTTTCATAGAAGCCTTTGGCGTAATAATATTGTGAGATGCGGTCCAGTGTCACCTTCTTTAACTGCTCATCCGAGGTCTGTTCATATATTTGCATATAAACGGGCAAGGCGTTTTCCATATTTTCTTCAAACATATTTCCGATAAACTTGGCCCATAAGGGATCGCTGATGGTACCGGCAGAATAAATATTTTCCAGTTCCACGATGTCATTATCGGCATAAAGTTTATAGAGATTATCATTTTGGGCAAAAGGGACAGATATGCCCAAAAAGAAAAAAATAATTATTATATTTTGAAAGAATCTATGCTTTTGCATCTTGGACAAATCCATAATGGTTCTTCGTTCGTATAATGACATTCCTGACACACATAGTTTTTATTGGACAGAAGGTTCTGTTCCTGGAAAAAATCCAATGCAACGGAACTTGCTGTTTTATACTGATTTTTATTATGCAAATATTGAATTTTATAGCTTATAATCTGAGGATCATTGGATTTTATGCTTTCAAAGCGGTCCAACAATTCCAACGCCCTATCGTACTCTCCCTTTTTATTGTAGATCTCCGCCAATGCCAGAGCAGCTTGAATATTCTCCGCGTTCGTAGTCAGCAGATCATTATACAATTTTTCGGCCTCCGTAAATTTGCCAAGCTCGAACCAGGCACGCTCCAGTGCATCAAAAGTGATATAAGCATGCTCAGGAATATTCTGACACAGACTCTGCCACTCCCTCACAGCATCTTCCAGCCGGTCCTCCAGATAATAGGATTGTCCCAAATGATAATAGGCGGGCGTACATTGGGGATCGATCTTGAGCGCCTCCTTGAATTTAATTCTGGCATCCCTTCCTTTTTCCTCTTTCATGAGCTCCAGGCCTTCAAAAACAAGGTATAATGCCATTCTTTTTTTCTGAGGATTGGTAAGCTGCTTTATATGTGTTTTGCTGGCATTATAGGCAGCCTCCCATTCCTGTTTCTTTTCCAGATAATTCAGCAGCCTGCTTGAAACCTCTCTGGAGTAGACAGAATCTTTGACGAGAATCTTGTTCGCCATATCAATGGCATGTTCCAAATCCCCCATGGTTTCATAATCCAGCATTAAACTGTGCTGGACTTTCACCTGAATATCGGGTTTTAAGCCGGATCGCAAGGTAAGATCTTTATGAATCTTCAGGGCATTGTTTGCAAAGCCTCTTTCGCGCAAAAGATTTCCCAAGCGGAGATAGGCATTAATATTTTCAGTGTTTTCTTTTACAGTTTCTTTAAATTTCTGAATAGCCCTTTTATAATCATTATCGGCAAGGAATTCCAGTGCCTCCAGATAGTTATTCCGCCCCTTGGAAGGCCTGCGATAGTGCCGGGTATATAAGTAAATAATAATAAGTGCGATGACTATCAAGAACAATATGAGTAGATCTGTAAAATAACCGGTATTTTGCATGAAGGGGATCTCCTTGCCTAGCTTTGTGTTTCACCGGGACCGGGAAAATTATCTTCGGGAATTTCATCAACTGAAATATTTCTAAGATTTTCCAGCTCCTTGGTCAATTGTTTGTTTCTCTTCTGCAGTTCCCTGATGTCGGAACGGGACTGCAAAATTGAGAAGCTCACCATGATTGCGCCAATAACGATTCCTATACCAAGGGTAATCAGAAGCACTATTGACAGATGAATTTGAGGATAGTAAAGTGTGAACAGTTCCAAATCAATAATTTGATCTGCATTTTGAATCAGAACATATACCAGAAGAACACCAAGCAGAATTTTAATTAGATTGCCAAGAATTTTCATATGGTTACCTCGGATTATTTGACTAAAAAAATATCCAATTTCTATAAGTAAATCAATGAGTTTTTAGCATTAAAATCAATGATTAAATAAATTGCAGTTGCATCGTGATTTCATGAGGACGAATGGCAGGATTTCATCCCTCCTTCATATGCCGGGACGGTTGGTTTCAGTTCTCCATTCGCATAAACCTTCACTGTAAAATCAACATGGTCATATCGTCAACTAATGACAAAAACAGTCCTAAATTTCAGGAATTTTTTATTAAGAAACAACCAAATTATTATGACAATTCTCACGGGAGGGCCACACATATTTTTATTGGAGTTCGGTATTCTACTGGAATAGCCTGCTCTCAGATTAAAAAATAAGGGAGAAGATATTCCTTAAAGTTTGGCCTGAATTGTCGATTATATAGTATGCATTGTCACTTTAATTTTATTTTTGATTTATTATAATGAAGATTTATATTTTATGAAAATATGCCATAGGAGGAGCGATGAGTAAATTAGGACGGGTAATGGTTGTCGATGATGAGGAAAATATCCGTGAAGTTCTTTCTAATTACCTCGAGAATATGAATTATAATGTGGTCACTGCAATTGACGGGCAGGATGCCCTGGCTAAATATAAAAAAGGCGAGTTCGATCTTGTTATTTCAGATCTTCTAATGCCAAATATTGATGGTCTTGAGCTTTTGAAGAGGATCCGCACGCTGGATAAGGAAGTCATTTTTCTAATGATCACAGGCTATCCTTCCATTGAAACTGCAGTGGAAGCGATAAAAAAGGGAGCATACGATTATATTACCAAGCCTTTTCATATGGAAGATGTGAAACTGAGGATCGAGAGGGCTTTTGAGAAACGAACCTTAAAAGAACGCTTAAAAACTGTTCAGGGATTTGCCTGGGCGCTCCTGTTTTCCATTCCATTATGGCTGATTCTGGGTATTGTTCTCGCCGCTATTTTGAAATGATAACAACGGGAAATTTATATGAAAAAGGCCGAAACAAATCCGGCCTTTTTTTATGCTGCATTTCCCAGCTTTATTAATATTTCCCGGATTAGTTTTTGAAATTTATCCTTCACTTGATTCGCGATTTCAGTGACCTCCCTATGGGATAGAGCTGTTTTGCTGATTCCGGTTGCCATATTTGTGATGCAGGAGATTCCGGCGACTTTAATTCCGCGGCTCCTGGCAATCAGGACTTCCGGAACCGTTGACATACTCACAGCGTCTCCTCCCATTTTCTGCGCCATTTTTACCTCTGAGGCGGTTTCGTATGTTGGGCCGGTAGAAGCGAACAGCACACCCTTGCGCAAAGGGATACCCAGTGCCAAACCAATTTCTTCAATGGTCTGAATGCATTTCCTGTCATAGGCCTGATACATGTCAGTCCAGCGGGTCTCCGGTTCGATTACAGGTCCCCGGAGAGGATTCCGGAACATAAAATTGATATGATCGTCAATGATCATTAAATCTCCCGGTTTGAACAGAGGATTTACTCCTCCGGCGGCATTGGTCACCAATAATGTTTTGATTCCAATTTCTGCCATAATCCTGACCACATAAGCAACTTCCGGAATGGAATGGCCTTCATAATAATGGGTGCGGCCCTGTACCGCCATCACCGATAAACCGTTTAATTTTCCAAATACCAGGAATCCCCTGTGTCCTTCTACAGTGGATTTTGGATAATGGGGAATATCCGCTGTAGCAATTTTTATTTTATCTTCCAGACTGTCCGCAAAATCACCCAATCCCGATCCAAGAATAACCGCTATTTTGGGTTCCAGAGAGATTGATTTCCGGATGTACTTTATGCTTTCCCGGACATTCTTTTTGATAGCTGAATCACTTGGGGCCATTATACATCTCTCCCTCAGATAATTTCTCACGCAATAACCTAAAAAACCTTAGCATATAATAGGTAAAAGAAATAAAGATTGCAATAATCGCTAAAATTATCAGAGGTTTTTGGGCCGGATGTATTTCCAGCAGATAAGCGAGGAGCAATAGTGCAATAATGGTTACAGCAATTTTACCAGGCATTCTGGAAGCAATTACCTGCTGAAATTTTGTCATCAGGACAATGGAACCCAATAGGATTAAAACATCCCGGGCAATAATGATGATCACAATTACCAGAGGCATGCCATATGTTTGATACAATCCAATGCTTCCTAGAATAACCGTTACTTTGTCTCCGATGGGATCGAGTATCTTTCCCAGTTCGGATATTTCATTTCTTTTTCGGGCAAAGTAACCATCGCCGAAATCAGTAATGATGGCAACGAGTCCGGTTAAAATGGCCAAAGCGGTGCTATGCTGCAAAACCAGACAATAAAGCAAGAAACCCAACACAATCCTGATTGCACTCAAAAAATTTGATAATGTCCAGACTTTGCCTTTTTCAAATATATTTTGAACATCCATTTTCCAAACCGTCTGTTCTTTTCTGTTTTAGGATCAATAAAATTAACATCTCCATTCTGCCTATTGCACTTCAGGGTAAAATGGAATCATGGCAAGTGTTTCAAAGTCTTTGAAATATAGAAATCCTAATGCATAATTTTTGAGCGGGCCAGGCAGAACTTGATTTACAATTTTTGCTTTTGCATCGAGTGTGCTGCTCAGCAGGCGCTGCAGAAAGGTCTCCTGCTTGGGATAGATCAGCACTTTAACATGCTGTCCAACCGGAATACCGCTCATTTCCTTTGCCATCTGTATGGCATCCATCAGACCGCCCAGCTTGTCAACCAAACCGTTTTTCAGCCCCTGTTCCCCGGTCCATATCCTGCCCCGGGCTATCTGATCGACCGCCTCATAGGTCATATGCCGGCCTTCGGCCGCTTTTGTAACGAAAACCTTGTAAAATTCATCGATATTATTCTGCATGAGGCGCTGCTGGTCTTTGGAAAAGTTATCATAATCGGAAAATAAATCGGCGTTCTTGCCTCTGGGGATTTCGACCTTGTCAACGCCGATCTTATCGTAGAGTCCCTTGAAGGAAAACTTGCCGGCGAAGACGCCTATGCTTCCTACTATTGAGCTCGGCTCTGCAACGATACTGTCCGCGGCCATACTGATATAATACCCGCCGGAGGCAGCCATATCGGATACCGAGACAATCACCGGCTTTTTCTTTCTGGCCTCAACCACTTCCCGCCAGATGATATCCGACGCGGTGCCGGATCCGCCCGGGCTGTTAATGCGCATGACGATGGCCTTAACGGACTTGTTATCAGCAGCCACCCGTATGCTGTGTGCCATGCTTTCCGAGGTAATTACGCCCTCCGGGGCAGTATTCCCGAAACCGGAAACAATATCGCCGAGGCCATAAATGAGCGCAATGGTTTCCTTTCCCCGGACGCCTAATTTGCTGAATGGGACATCTTTATAACGGGAATAGGATACGATTCGGAGCCTGCGGTTGTTCTTTTTGTCCAAATAGTCCTTGAACTCATTGTAATACATCAAAGTATCGATGAGCCCATCATTATAACCGTCTCTGAGAGTATACAGTCCCCGGTTTACTATATTTTCCACCTTTTGCGCTGTGAGCTTTCGGGCAGAACTGATGGCATCAATGTATCTGGGATAATAATCATTCAGTATCGAATTGGTCACTTCGCGCTGGGCATCAGACATGTCCTTTCGGGTGAAGATTTCCGGCGCATCTTTATATTTCCCGTGCCTGACAAAATCGGCAGTAATTCCCAATTTGTCCAGCGTGCCTTTGATAAAGTAGCTTTGCGCCAAAAAACCGGTGATCATCAGATTTCCGGTTTCCGGACCAAAAATCATATCGCCCTCCAGCGCAAGGTAATAATCCCGGTTTCCCGCCATTTCGAGGTACACATAAACCGGCTTCCCTGATTCTTTGAAATCTTCCAGCGTAGCGCGCAATTCCTCTATTTTTGCCCAACCCGCGGCGGATGCAATGGGGCGCAGGATGATGCCGGAGATTTTCGGATCAATTTTGGCTTTTCTGATGCATTGAATTAAACCATCCATCGAAGGAGTCTCACCAGCGAATAAACGCTGCAGAGGATTCGTTGAGCTTCTTTCAGGAACCTCACCGTAGATATTCAATTGAAGATAACTGTTTTGCGATATGGGAGGGGCACCTTTGAATAAACTGGAGAACATCAGATAATAGAAACTGCCGACAGCAATAAATATGATAATGATCAATAAAGTTATTTGCTTCCAACCCTTCATTTCCCAGTCCTCTCGCTTTGATTTTATTCGGAATTCATTTCGACTGTTATATCCGGTTTTAAAAACTCAAAAGTACGCAATTTCTTTTATTTTTGAAAATTATATTTTTGCGGCGAATAAATATTTTCAGTGAAATTATATCTATTCACTTAGAATTATGGAAATTATAAATCTTTTAAAGCGTGTTCAGGACTCCCGCAATGGTTGCGGTCATAAATGTAGCCAGCGATCCTCCCAGCACGGCCCGCAGACCAAATTTTGCCAAATCTCCCCGGCGGTTTGGCGCAATCCCGCCGATTCCCCCAATTTGTATGGCAATGGAAGAAAAATTGGCAAATCCGCATAAGGCATAAGTAGCTATGATCCGGGCTTTCTCGGATAGCAGCCCCTGGTGAATCAGATTGCCCAAATCAACATAGGCAATAAACTCGTTGATGACTACCTTTTCTCCAATCAGTGAACCCACCCGCATCGCATCATGCCAGGGAACTCCTATCACCCAGGCCAGGGGTGATAGGACATATCCCAGTATCAGGTTCAGATTGACCGGTTTCCCGATGACAGTGTTCAGACCGGAAAGACTGCCAAGACCTTCCAAAATGTAATTGAACATGGCAATGAGGGCGATAAATGCCAACAGCATGGCGGCCACATTCAGCGCCAGTTTCAGGCCATCGGCCGCCCCGGTAGCAGCGGCATCAATCACATTGGCGGATGTTTTTTCGACCTGCAGCTTAACATTTCCTTTAGTCTCGGAGGCCTCGATCTCCGGCAGGAGAATCTTTGCGATAACCATGGTGGCGGGCGCTGCCATGATACTGGCCGACAGGAGGTGCTTGGCATAAAATATCTGCATCTGGGGATTCGTTCCGCCCAGAATATTTACATACGCCGCCAGCACGCCGCCCGCGATGGTTGCCATGCCGCCAATCATCAGGGTTAGCAGTTCCGATTTGGTCATGGAATTTACATAGGGCCGCACCACCAGCGGCGCTTCCGTCTGACCGATAAACACATTTGCCGCCACCGACAGGGATTCCGCGCCGCTCACCCGCATGGCCTTCGCCATGACCCAGGCCATGGCCTGAACAATTCGCTGCATGATTCCCAGATGATAAAGAACGGACATCAGGGAAGAGAAGAAAATAATGGTCGGCAGCACCTGGAATGCAAACACCATTCCGAATCCCTGATTCTGGAGTTCCGGCGGGAACGCTTTGCTGAATTGCATCTGAGAGGAAAGAGCGCCGAAAACAAAACGTGCACCATCAAAAGTAAAATGAAGACCTCTTCTCCGCCGGGAATAAAAACAAGTTTGTCACTGACGAGCGAATAGATAAAGACGATCGCGAAAAGGACAGTTACACCAATTGCAATATATTTTGCGATTATCTGAAATGCTTTTTGGGAAGGTGCCTGATTGGAATATTTGTATACAAAAAGGACAGAGATCACGGTCAGAATCAGAAATAGAATCGCCCGCGACAGGTAGAATCCTGGCACCAGCAGAACAAAAATGGCAAAAATAATCTGAAGAAAAACTCCGGTGAGGACCAGGCGCCAGTCAATTTTTTTCTTGTTATTGGAAAATAAAAAAGCGATTCCAATGAGTACCGCCAGCCCGAAAAGGCCAAAAAGCATGTTCGAAATCATTCAGCGCTCTCCTGTGCATCCTTTCCGATTTTCTTTCCCAGTTTTATCTTCTTCTTCATTTCGGGCGGCGGTTCAAAACAATTCCGGCAACGTGCCTCATAAATACCTGCGGCACCGACTACTACCCGCTCCTTGTCCTGTGTTATGCGCTGAGTATGGTTGGCAGGATTTCCGCAAACCATGCAGATTGCGTGGGTCTTGGTTATATATTCCGCCACGGCCAGCAGCTGGGGGATGGGCTCAAAAGGTTCGCCCCGGTAATCCTGATCGAGTCCGGCAACGATCACACGTTTTCCCATATTGGCCAGTTTCTGGCACACCAGAATCAGATCATCATCAAAAAACTGCGCTTCATCAATTCCCACAACCTGCGCCTCGAGAGACTGTTCAAGTATTTCCCAGGCATTTTCCACCACCTGGGAGGGGATTTTTAGTTCCGAATGTGAAACAATGTGATCTTCACTATATCGGTTGTCAATCTTGGGCTTGAAGATGGTTACTTTTTGCCGTCCGATAATGGCCCGGCGAAGCCGGCGGATCAACTCTTCGCTTTTCCCGCTGAACATACTCCCGCAGATCACTTCAATCCAGCCGGTGTTACGGTGAACAATTGGTAGCATTCTCTCCTCCTAAAATATCTGGTAAAGCTTTTTAAATCAAGAACTTCACAGGCCGTCCATGCGCCTTTGATTGCGATGATATCCGGAAGGCAGCGCAGGCGGCAAATATCAGAAAGAAACTGAATTATGCAAGCAATTTTTCTATTTTGGATTGCAAAATATCTATTGCTATAAAGTTCTTCCCGCCATGTGGAATGATAATATCCGCATATCGCTTGGAGGGCTCAACAAACTGCAGATACATGGGGCGCACCGTTTTCTCATACTGTTGAATGACGGACTCGACCGTTCTTCCCCTTTCATTAATGTCCCTTTGCAGACGGCGGATAAAACAAACATCTGCCGGCGTGTCAATAAATATCTTTATATCCATCAGTTCCCGGATTTCAGGGATGGTTAGCAGCAGAATACCATCCAAAATGATAATCTGGTGAGGCCCTATCTTTCGGGTTTCCTTCTTGCGGGAATGGGTGGTGAAATCATAAACGGGTTCCTCAATGCACTCGCCATTCAGAACCAGTTTCAGATGCTCAATGAGCAAATCGTGATCGAATGCATCCGGATGATCGAAATTAAATTTGGCCCGCTCCTCCAGCGGCAGGTGCGAAAGGTCCTTGTAATACGAATCTTCCTGCATATTCACTACTTTTTCGGAACCAAGAAGTTCATGTAATGTGGAGGCAACCAGTGTCTTGCCGGAGCCGCTTGCTCCGGAAATTCCGATGAGGATACCCTTTTTTTCCATCTTCCATCCAAGCTTATATTAGCATTTATCCTGCGCTCAAATTACTAAAATAAACCAAAATAAATCAAGGTTTAAAAAATTAGATATTTTCTCCCGAAACGGTCATTTGCTCTTTTCGAGTATGCTTTAATCAAAGATGCATTAAGAAAATTTCATGATGATTTTGGGGGAAATAAAAAAGGCCCATGCAAATTTCAGGGCCATGAAACTTGAGGCGCCGAGCGGATTCGAACCGCTGAATGGAGGTTTTGCAGACCTCTCCCTTAGCCACTTGGGTACGGCGCCCTAAATTTTTTGATTTTAATTTTTCCTAATCTGCCTTAAATCGAGGAGGATTCTTTGATTCCTGAATCCGATTTAATATGGACAATTGCTTTTCTCTGAGTATTCTTCTGTTTTTTCTGATTAAGATGTAACTGAATGCTGCTAAAATCAGAAGTAAGATTCCTAGGTAGATTTCCATTAACTCTTATAGCTAATTAACTTGTGGAGCTGAGGGGAATCGAACCCCTGACCTCTTGAATGCCATTCAAGCGCTCTCCCAACTGAGCTACAGCCCCATAATTCAAATATCACTACTTCCAAACGCGGGCAAAATTTAATACATGAGAAGTCCGTTGTCAATACTTTTTAACTTTCCCAAAACTTTGGACCAGCCCCGGATTTATTGATCCTTGATTGTCTCCTGCGCTACGGCCTCCTGCTTTTTCCCCACATACATCCACTGCCCTATTCTTCGGAAGAAAAGGCTCAGGTCATCAAAAAGGGTGTAAAGTACCGGTACTGCCAGCAACGTCAAAAAGGTGCTGGTAAAAAGACCCCCAATCAGCGTCAATCCCATGGGGGCATAAGGCGTTCCAATCATGGCCGCATTGCCGAGCGCCATGGGAAGAAGTCCGCCGATGGTGGTAAAGCTGGTCATCAGAATAGGACGGAAGCGGTGTGATCCGGCATCCAGAATTGCCTCACTCCGGGAAAGGCCTTCGCTCCGCCGTCTGTTTATCATATCCACCAGCACAATGGCATTATTGACCACTACACCAACCAGGATAATCATACCGATTCCCGCCATAATATCCTGCGAGGTTCCTGTGANNNNACAAACAGCATGAGATAGGCACCGAAAAGAGATAGCGGAATGGCAATAATCACTGAAAGCGGCAGGACGAAAGATTCAAATAGAATTCCCATGAGCAGAAAGACAAACACCACGGAGATCAGCATGGCCTGCTGGAAATTGGCACCCAGCTGCCGCCAGCGGCTGAACCGGTCACCCTTTTCCCAGGAGTAGCCATAGGGAAGCTTAAAATCCTTCATCAGCATATCAATCTGATTGGAAATTTTCATCAAATCATTGCGGGTGGTCCGGGCCTTTACAGCCAGAAATGTCTTCCCGTTTTCCCGCGGAATCTGTCCGAAGCCTTTCTCAATTGTGAATGAGGCCAGCGCGGATAAGGGCACAGATTTTCCGTCCCTGTTTAAAAATGTAATATTTTTTAACTGCTCAAGATTTTTCCTGTCCTCTTCTTTGAACTGAATTCGGACTTCAATTTCTTTATCGCCGGAATGAAATCTGGGCAGTGTCATTCCCCGCACAGCATACATAAGCGTATAGGCAATCTGGTTGGGATTGATCCCATTGCGCTGGGCAACCTGCCGGTCCATACTCACTTTTATTTCGTCCCCCCCGAGTTCGCGATCCGTTTCCACGCTTATGACGCCCGGGAGCAAGCGCATTCTCCTTTCCACCTCCTTTGCCAGCTCAACCAGCTTTCCGGTGTCATCCCCATACAGCATAATGGAAACCGTTCCATCTTCACCCGTGTCTGATCCACCCCGCCATGAGGTGCGAAATTTGATTCCCGGCCGCAGCGGCAGCCGCTTTTTTAAGTCCGCGAGCACTTCATCCTTGTCCATTTTTGAATGCAGGGGCAAGCCAATTGCTGAACGCAGGCCCCGGTATACTGCCTTGTACCATTGGTCTTTCTCCGGTGGATTGAGAAATACCCGGATGCGCCCCCTCACGCTGCGGAATTGGGTATCGACCGCTTTTACATCGTATTCCGTCGCATGGGCAGAGATTGTATCCTCAACGGAATGGAAAAATTGATTGGCATCATCCAGGGTATAATTATGTGGCAGATCGAAAACCAGAAAGAAATCACTGATATTTCCCGGATTGGAATCCGATTTTGGCACAGCCGGAATCAGAACCTGAAAGGTCAGCAATACAATCCCCAGGATAACGAATACTGCATCAAGCCGGTGTTTCAGCACAAAAGACAGCGAACTTTTATAAAAACTGCGGCCGGCCGCAATAATTTTCAACTCAGGGACCGGTTTCCCGGAAATCAATTTAGTAGTAGCCATGGGAATTAATATCAAAGCAACCATCAGTGAAGCCAGGAGTGCAAATATGACCGGAAGACCGATGCGTTTGAGATAAAAGCTGAAAAAACCGGACTGGTCTTTTATCAATAACATGGGGAGAAACACCACGATGGTGGTCAGCGTCGCCATGGTGACCGCCAGCATCACCTCGCTGGCACCGCTGATTGAAGCATCTTTCGGGTCCAATCCCTGATTGCGCTTGCGGTAAATATTTTCCAGCACCACGATGGCATTATCAACCACCATTCCCACACTGATCATCAGTCCCATCATGGTTATGGTATTCAGTGTCCATCCCATAAAGTATATGATAGTGAGCGAGATAAGAACCGAAAGAGGAATGGCGACTGTCATAATAAATGTCATCCGGAAACGCCGCAGGAAAAAATAGATAACCAGCAGTGCAAAAAAACCTCCCCATAGTGCGGTGCTGATCAGGTTGTTTATGGAATCGATGATCAGGTCGCCCTGCGCAAAAAGGATATTGATTTCCGCGCCCTTCAGGGCAGGCAGTTTACTTATATCGTCCTCAATAATTTTTCGCAGTTTCCGGCTCAGGGCCACCGTGTTGGCCAGTGATTCCTTCGATATCTCCAGTTTGAATGCCGGTCTGCCGTTAATTCGCTGATACCAGTCCCTCTCCGGCACATCATATACGACATCTGCAATGTCCCCGACTTTAAGTCCTTTCTGATCAATTGGCAGATTTTGAATCTGTTCCAGATTGCGGAAACGCCCCACCGAACGGACCAGGAATTTCTTTTCACCTTCCGACACCCAGCCGGAGGAGATGGCAAAATTATCATTTCGGAGTTTATTGATAAGCTCGAAAAGATTTACTCCGTAAGCCTTCACTTTGTCCTGATCGATAAGGATCTGGATTACCTTCTCGTATGCGCCCCAGATGTCTATATTGGCCACCCCATCGATTCGTTCAATGGGCCGTTTTATGAAATGGTCGACCAGATAGTAGGGATCTTCCACATTATCCGGCAGGGAGATGGAAAGGAAAATAACCGGCGGATCATTCCGTCCGAATTTCCTCAGGAAATATCTTTCGAGATCCTGCGGCAAAACAGCGCGGGTCCGCTCCATTCTGTCGCGAAGCTGGTCGTAGGCCAGATCCATATCCGTGCCCTGGTTAAACTCCAGCCAGATCCAGCAGCCGTCGCTGCCGCTGTAGGTTTCTACCTTTTTTAAACCGTTGATGGTTCGGACCTGCTCTTCAATCGGTCGTGCTATCTGCTCTTCCACCTCCTGCGGATTGGCATTGCGGTATGAAACCCAGGCCCCCAGGAACGGCGGACTAAACCCGCTGGGCAGCAATTCAATGGGAATCTGGTTATAGGCAATAAAACCTACCACAATAACGGCCAGCAACCCGACAATGGTTGAGACCGGTCTGTTCACGCCTATGCGGGGCAAAAGCGAGGTTTTATTCATGGATGATGGACCTTTTGCTTTTTTCGGCTTCAGTGGAAATCAAGCGGCTATTCCCCCTTTTCAAATATTGCGTATACCGTTGGAATCACCACCAGAGTCAGCAGCGTGGCGCTGATAAGACCGGCGATAACGGTAATTGCCATCGGTGTCCGGATTTCTGCTCCGTCTCCCAGGCCCAGTGCCATGGGAAGAAGGCCGAGAACGGTTGTCAGGCTGGTCATCAGGATTGGCCGCAGCCTGGCCTGTCCGGCCTGTTTGATGGCCTCAGTCTTACGTAAACCTCGCTTGCGCAATTGGTTAATATAATCCACCAAAACAATGGCGTTATTCACCACAATTCCCGCCAGCATAATCATTCCCAGAAAGACCATCACATTCAATGGGATTCCCATTGTCCACAAAACAAGCGCCACACCGATCAGCGCCAGGGGTACGGTAAATAAAATGACAAACGGATGCAGGAACGATTCAAATTGAGAAGCCATAACGATATAAACCATAAAGATTGCCAGCAGAAGGGCCAGGCGCAGACTTCCCAGCGATACATCCATTTCCTTATTTTGACCGGTGATATCGAATGTAAAATCCGAAGGCATGTTCAGTGATTGCATCGTATGGTAGACGTCGCCGCTCACAGCCATCAGATCCCGCCCGGAGATATTGGCCATGATGACGGCAGAGCGCTGCTGATTGATTCGCCGGATTTCGCTGGGCCCTTCCTGCACATCAATTCTGGCCACACTTTGCAGCGGAATGGGGATGTCTTCCGTCGCGTTAACGTTGAGCCGCTTCAGTCGCTCGATTGTTTCCTTATCGGCATCCCTGATCTTGACCCGCACATCAATCCGCCGGTCTTCCTCTTTGAACTGCGTGGCCACATCGCCCCGCACCTTATTTCTAACAACATTGGCGACATCCAGAATATTGAGCCGGTAATAGGCAAGCCTGTCCCGGTCGTAGATAATTTGCACTTCCGGATTTCCGGTCTGCAGCGTTGACTTTACATCGAATACCCCCGCAATTTCAGAAATACGATTGACAGCCATCCGGCTCAGGGAGGTCAGTTTATCGAGATTATATCCTTTGATTTCCACTTCCAGCGGCGTTTTAAAGCTGAACAAAACCGGACGGGATATTTTGTAGCTGACTCCGCTCTTATTATGCAAATTCTGCCGTATCCGCTTTATCGCGCGCTCTTCCGCTCTTGCAATATTTCGGGTCTGTTTCAGGGTAACAGTGATGCGGGCGGTATGCTCCCCTGCCTCACTGTCAGTAATTTTCGTCAAATCGATACCGGCAACCGTCGCGATCTGTTGGACTTCCGGTTCTTTAACTCTTTAACGATGAACCGTTCAATCGGCGCGATGGTCTCCACGGTTTTTTCTACCGGAGTGCCCACAGGAAGGGTAATCTCCACATTGAATTCGCCCTGGTGCACCTCGGGAATCAACTCACGCCCCAAATTGGGCAGAACAACCAATACCACCAGTAAAAACGGGATAACCGCGCCAAAAATAGCTTTGCTTTTATTCAGCAACGCCCAATCGAGAATTTGGGGATAAATCCCATATACCCGCTGCATTCCCCTGTCAAAAAGTTTTATCAGGAAACCCAGGCCGGGCGCCAGAACATGTTTATACACGAGGGAAATCACTTTCAGGGATATTGCCGCCAGAACAAGAAACAACGTTATCAATTTACTGAACACATTGAGCGCGAAGAACACAACAAATCGGAAAATAACGTAATCAAACCAGATGGGAAGAAGAATAATCAGTAGAACTCTTTTTATTCCGGAGCTGCGTTTCAGTGTAATTTTGAAATTCCTGTAACTGCTCTTCAGTTGAGAAATACTTTCAAATTTTTTAAAAAGCCCGCAGGCGTCTCTTTTCCGGAAAGCTGCGAATGGATTTTCAGATCACGGGAAGCGAGCATGGGGATGAAGAACAAGGCAACGCCCAGAGACGCAAGCAGAGAAAACACCACGGTAAGCGCCATGTCGCCGAAAATCTGGCCAGCCACTCCTTTTACAAAAACCATGGGAAAGAAAACGGCAATTGTAGTAAGCGTGGAAGCAGTAACAGCCGCTCCAACTTCGCTGGTCCCGCGGATAACCGAATCTACCAGGTTATCTCCCTCCTCCCGGCAGCGGAAGATACTTGCGAAAGTCGCGATAATGGATATTGGAATTGACAGTCCGACAATCAGGGTTGTCCGCAGATTATTCAGAAAGAAGAACAGCACAATCACCGCCAGAATTCCGCCCAGAACTGCCGTGTTCTTTACCTCATCTATTGAATTATTAATGAAAACGGATTGATCGGTCAATAATTTGAGGTGCATGCCTTCGGGGAGATGGTAATCGATAAAATTAGTCATCTGCTGCTGCAGCAACTTTTCACGAAAATCATTGCTCCTGTTTGTGGCGGCTGCGGCCGATTTTGAAGTGCCCTCCCCGACTTTCCTGATATAGGATTCCTTTTCCCGGGCTTCCAGTTTTTTCACATAGGCCTGCTGGCCGGGCGTTCCGAATATTTTTTCCCTCACTCTTTTGGCAACCTCAACAATATTCGCATCACCCTCTTTATAAATTTCCAGCTCTACGCTCTCTTTTCCATTCAGGCTGGTAATGATCTGCCGCTCTTTGTTGGTCCGGTAAACGCGCCCGATGTCGCTCAGCCGTATCTCGCGGTTATTGCCCAATTTTAGCAGGATATTCCCGATCTCGCTAACGCTCTTAAACTCATTGAGCGTGCGAACAATATACTCCGTCTGCCCTTCCTTTAGATTGCCACCCGCCAAATTTACATTTTCCTGGGCCAGACGCTGGCGGACCTGCTGGATGTCCAGACCTAGCAGGGAGATTTTTCGCTCATCCAGTTCCACCCAGATTTCTTCCTCCAATCCGCCTTTGACCTTTACGGAGGCAATACCGTCAACCGTTTCCAGTTCTCTTTTGATCTGCTCTTCGGCCGCATAGCGGGTGTAAAACAAATCCGGGCCTCCAGTAAGCCCCAGCCGGATGATGGGATCCAGTGAAGGGTCATATCGCAGAATCATCGGTTTTTTGCTGTCCTCGGGAAGGAATACCAGATCCAATTTTTCGCGGACTTCACCGATCGCATCATCCATGTTGGTATTCCAGTTGTATTCCAGGATTACATCGGATTGTCCCGCTTTCGACACCGAACTTATGGAAACCAGATTTGATACTACTCCCAGCGCCTCCTCAACGGGCCGGGAAATGGTGGTTTCCACTTCTTCCGGGGCGGTTCCTGGATATTCCGTGCGAACCGTGAGAGAGGGATAACTGATGTCCGGCATCAGATTCAACGACAACTGATTATAGGAAAGCCATCCGAAGACCATGATTCCAATAACGATCATAAAAATTGCCACCGGACGCGTGGTGGTAAACTTAAAAAAACTGTGTCTATCCTGTTCTGAAATGTTCATCGTGTCAACCTGCTGCTTTTTTATTGAATGCTGGTCAGGTAATTTCTTTCGTTATAAAACGGATCGCAATAGATATTGCTAATTACTCGCCCGGATTTCAGATGTCGCTTTTTTACTTGATTTCGGGCCTGCCTCTTCAAGAGAAGGTTTTTGCCAGGGATATGTTTTTTGATTGATAATTTTAACCCTGTTTCTATTACTAAGCCCTTCCTGGCCAACAATCACAATGAAAGCTGCGTTTTCAATGGGATTCAGGACCTCGACTTTCTCGGCATCTTCAAAACCTTTCTTTAACTCCAGTTTTTGGACTGTGTCATTTTCAACCGCAAAAAAATAAGTGCGTTCATTTTCATAAATGAGGGCGGTTTTGGGAACCAGGGTCACATTTTGATGGGTATCGACAAATAATTTAACATTAACGAACACGCCGGGTCTTAAAAGATTCCTGGGATCTCTAACACCGGCAGTAACTTTAAATGTCCCGCTGGTGGGATCCACGATGGGGCTAATCCGTTTTACCCAGCCGCTGAAGGAACGATCAGGTAATATATCGCTGCGGATTTCTGCTTCCTGGTTCAAATAGCAGTTTTTTAATTCATCCTGCGGAACAAATACTTTGGCCACTTTCTCATCAAGATTGGATACCACAAACAGCCGAGTAGAGGGCTGAATCCGGTCTCCCACGCTGGCAAGCCTTTCCCCGATCACGCCATTGATGGGTGAACGGATAATCGTATAATCCAGGTTGAGCTCTGCCTGTTTCCACTGCAGTTCCGCCTGGCGCAGAGAAAGTCTGGAATTTTCAAATTCTTCCTCACTGATCAGATTTTTTTCCTTGAGGGCCTCAAATCGCTTAAATTCAGTTTTCTGTTTATCATATTGCAGTTTGGCTTTCTGCTCCTCCAGTACGTATTCATCCTGTTCGAGTTGCAGCAAAGGTCGGTTTTTTCTGACATGGTCTCCTTCTTCCACAAAGAGCTTGACGATCAGACCGGAAATTCGGGAAAATATATCAGCCATTTGTTCTGTTTCAAGCGTGGAATTATATAGGAGAAAATTGGATATGTCTCCCCGCACCACGGGTGTTACTTCCACCGGAATACCGGAATTCTCCGGATCTTCCGGATTCCCTCCCTCCTTCACCAACTGCCCGGCCGGCGGCGATTGGTTCGTTGAGTCGGAAGGATTGGACGAATTTTGACTGTCATTATTACCGGATTTCGAGCCGCAACCGAAAAGCAGAAAAGTGGCGATAATTGCACTCAAAACAAAAAACCGTTTCATCAAATGATTCTCCTAACCTGTGCTTTTAAGTTGGCATTGCAATAGAATGTTTATGCTTCGCCTAAATTATGCTATTGAATTGCATATGGAAATTGGAAATGAAGCATATTGATATTCCGGTCAGTAAAAGAATGCTCTAAATGATTAGTTCACTTAATTTTTGCTGCCGGAAAATATTCCATATTAAAAAAGATCGCATTTCAATGTTCGGAATTTAATAAGTTTTCGCAATGTTTTCCAGTGAAAAGCGAATCTCAAATGACGGTCCTGGCAGATCGGAACAGAAAAATCAGCACTCTGCAACTCTCGGAGAATCCAGAATTCAAAAAGCTTTGAATTTCCACCCATTTTCCGGGGAGTGCGGCCAAAATTATCCCAAGAAAAAAGATGTTAAAGAATGCAACCATCAGTATTGAGAAGAAAAGCCCGGAATTTTTCAGGTCCGGTTGTCCCGGGTGAAATTCTCTGAAAAGATTAAACAAATGGAAAAGATATGTAAATCCCACAAAAAAATTGAGATATATCTGAAAGCGGTATAAAATGAATGGTTTCAGAAGGAGAATTGTCATGGCAGCCAGGGGGAAAAAATAAGGAGCAAGCGCGATGACCACATTTCCGCCATCCATTGAGATGATACCTCCCTTTTTTCGGGAAGCAGAATCATGTTCCTAATTCCCCCAAACGCCCCGGCGGCGAGAGAAATATAAAATCCATAAAACAAACAAAATCCTTCCTCCGGCAAGAAGACTCAAAAATTGCGTTGAATAATCACTCGCAGCCCTGAGTTCGGAAAGAATGCTTTTTCCAAATCCAAAAATTCCAATCGGAAACAGGATGGCGTAAAAGGCTTTTATTATCTTTGCGAATACCTTCATAAACCAAAATTTATAAACAAAGGTGCTTAATTTCTAATGAAAATATTTGCAGCGCATTCGCCAAAATGTATTTTGGGGGATATCCGCATTTTATGCTAACTCAACGGAATCAGGCATTAGATAGTGTAAGCAAAAAAAGTCGTAGAGTTCATCCCATTCCGAGATCATAATAAGGTTGTAGAAAACATCAGACAGAGGAATATGGGCAGATCATTCTTCGATTTTTAGGGCCAATCTTTTGATCTCCGGCCATATTCTATCGATCTCTTCATGAATTTCCCGAAAGATCCGGCGGTAGAAATTGAGATTCATTCCGATTGGATCATCTATCGCCTGCTTTTGAGGAGGATATTCTCTCAAATATTCTTTGAGTGTGAAAATCTTGGTGTCATAGTGGGGAAATATCTTCAATAAATCCTTTTTGTGAAGCGGCGTCATGCATAAAATAAGACCGGCCGATTTTATCAACTGCAAATTAATGGCCTGAGAACGGTGACGGGAAAGATCCAGATCATTTTCCCTGGCAACCGATATGGTCAATGAGGAAGGTGGCTGCCCGTCGACCGCCCAAGTCCCGCTGGAATCAGAATCGATGGCGCCATCCAACTTTTCATCAATTATTTTCTTGCCTAAAATTGCTTCAGCCATGGGACTTCGACATACATTGGCCGTGCATATAAAAAGAACATTAAACATCTTATTTTTCTGCCTCCATACAGAACCTGCAGTTATAGAAACGACGCGAAATTTAAGGAATGATCAGGAGTTTACAAAATAATTTTGAATTTTGTCAAAAGAATATGCTCCCTGGCGGACCAATGAAATATTTTTACAATCAATATCAATCCGAATAATGGTTGAAGGGATTTTATGCTCCGTTTCGCCACCATCTAAAACAAGGGCAGCTTTTTCCAGCACGGAAACGGGAATCGCCCTTATGCTGCCCGGGGAAGGCCCTCCGGACAAATTGGCGCTGGTTGTAATGATGGGTAGATCTGTTCCATTCAACAAACGCATTGACAATTTATGGTCCGGAAAACGAAATCCGATTAAGGGAAACTGGTTCCAGAAGGCGGGAAACAATCGATTTCGTCTGGGCAATAAAACCGTCACCGCACCGGGAAATATTTTTTCCAGAAAAGGACGCAGCCAGTCTGCATTGACGCCGCTGATCTCCAGAATATCATCTATTTTATTTACCATAATGGAAAAAGGCTGTTGCGGCGGACGCTGTTTGATCTCAAACACCCCATTTAAGGCTTTTTCGCTGTTAGAAAGGCAGGCAAGCCCATACACAGTTTCTGTGGGGTGAATGATAACCTCTTCATTCCTCAATGACTTAACCGCTTCTTCTATCGACGAGGCCTCAGGATTTTGGGCATTAATTTTAAGAACATTCATTCAGCATCTTTCTGGCAATATTAAACACCATGTCCGGTTTCAGCGTCAGCATACATTTAAAATGGCCCTCCGGACATTTTTGGGTTCCATGAATGGAACAGGGTCGGCAGTAGAGGCCCTCTATTTGCGCAACCTGGTCTTTTTCCCCATACGGGTAAAATCCGAAGGCGGGAACGGTAGGGCCGAAAATCGTCAATACCCGGCTGCGGACCGCCACCCCCATATGTGTGGGAGCACTGTCATTGCTGACCAGCATCTGAGAGCGACGAATAAGTTCTGCGGACTGCCTCAGGGTGAATCTGCCCATGCCGTTAAGGAAGCCCGAACTGCAGTGGGCGGAAATCTCCTCCACCAGAAAACTGTCCTGCGCTGAGCCAATTAATATGACCTCATATCCTTCTTCTGCAAATTTATCGATCAGCTTTCCCCAATATACGGCCGGCCAGCGCTTTGTAGGCCAAACCGAACCGGGCGC
>JARRQT010000107.1:0-17888 GCA_037381445.1 Calditrichia bacterium | reverse complement strand
GGTTTTTTGGCCCGGACAATCTGTTTGAAGAAAGCGTCGAACTCTTTCCTGGTCAGATTGAATTCGGACAGTGAGATTTTTTGTGAGATCCCGCTGACCTTATGGAAAATCTCCTCAAACCTGGGATGATGATTCACGGCCGCAATTTTTTCGTACCAGCCGCTGTGATTGATGCGATCGATAAGATACTGCAGGAACAGTGATTTCTTGTCGTCGGGCAAGTTTAGGACCTTAGACTTTCTCGCCAGCCTGGAATCAGGACAGCATCCCATGTAAACCGTCTGCCCTCTTCTGGCGGCTTTCTGCAATTTGATATACAGGACCGGGTGCGTCTCAATCGGATCGAAATTACAGACCATGATGAAATCGCTCTCTTCGATCCGATTAAAATTTGTATTGGACATGGAAGCCCGCAGCAGCGCTTCAGGTAGCTCATTCAGATTGGAGAATGACCCGATATTATTGCTGCCCAATACTGTCCGGCTGAATTTCTGAAGCAGGTAATTTTCTTCATTGGTTGAATGGGGTGATCCAAACACTGCCCATTCCGCACTGGTTTCTTTCAGTTGCCTGACCCGCCGAGCCGCATATTCAAAAGCTTCATTCCATGAGACAGGTTCCAGCTGCCCGTTTTTCCTGATATGAGGCTGTTTCAGCCTGCTCTTATCATTCATGTATCGGTAACCATAGCGGCCTTTCCGGCAGAGATTACCGAATTCATTTACTTCGGCTTCTTTATATGCGGAGATTTTAAGCACATGATTGTCCAGAACATCGGTCTGCATGGTGCATCCCACACTGCAGTACTGGCAGATGGTGGGGTAGCTTTCCAGCACCCAGGGGCCCGGTTTCGCACCCAGGGGCCCGGTTTCGTCGCATCCACCTTATCTACAATGGCGCCGGTGGGACAAGTTTCTACGCACTGGCCGCAGGAAATACAATGGCTTTCCGCCAGCGGCATTTCCAGTGAAGGCTTCACCTTGGCATCGAATCCGCGGTTCACAAGTCCGAATACGCCCAGGCCCATCACTTCATCGCAGACCCGCACGCATCTTCCGCAAAGGATGCACTTATTCAATTCGATCTGAATGAACGGATGGGATTTGTCCGGCTTGATATCGTGATATTCACCGGGATAACTCTGCTGATCGGCCTCATATTCGGTGGAGTGTTTTTGCAGATCGCATTCATAAAAGGACTGACAGCCGCATTCCAGGCAGCGGATTGCCTCCTGGTAAACCTGATCCGGCGTGAAACCCAGCTCGATTTCATCCCAGTCTTTTTTGCGCTTCTCGGCATCCCGCACTGACATCTTCTGCCGCACCGTCTTGGGGACATGCGTAAAATCATCCACGGAAAGCTCTTTGAAATTGTCTTTCCGGCTCATAAACGGCTTTTTGGGCAGGTCAAGTTTTTCACCGGTCAGGAATTTGTGAATCCACCCCGGGGATGTTGGTCTGCATGAGGTGCGGTTTGACTTCCAGCGTTCCCCAGCGGCTCATTTTGATGTCCACCAGCTTATCATCCCGCCCTGCAAATTCCAGATCGGGTTTCTGGCCGATGGCGGCGATGATCCAATCCATATCCATCACAAAATTGGAACCTTCCACGGGTTCCGGACGGCGGCGGCCGCTGGCATCAGGCTGACCCAGTTCCATCTTGAGGCACTCGATTCCCGTTGCTTTTCCGTTGGCATCCAGCATCACTTTGACCGGCGCGGTGAGAAAAATGAAATTGATGCCCTCTTCCATCGCTTCATCAATTTCCATTTTATTGGCGGGCATTTCATTTATCGTCCGGCGGTAAACGATGCTCACTTCGTCAGCGCCGAGGCGCAGAGCGGACCGTGCAGCATCCATGGCCGTATTTCCGCCGCCAATCACTGCCACTTTTCCGTTCAATGCTGTTATTTTCTTCAGTTTAATATCCGCCAGGAAATCAATCCCGGACAGAACGCCTTCTGCATTTTCGTTTTCAACCCGCATGCTGGTGCTGGCCTGGGCACCGAGCCCCAGAAAAACAGATTTATAACCGCGGTCGAACAGGGAGTCCAGAGTAAAATCCCGTCCCATTGCCTGATTGCAGTGAATCTCCACCCCCAGCCCGGTGACGCCTTCAATCTCCTTATCCAGCACCTCTTCCGGCAGCCGGTATTGGGGAATCCCCCAGCGCAGCATGCCGCCGGGTTTTGGTTTGGAATCGAAAATATCGACGGCATGTCCTTCCTGGCGCAGATAGTAGGCGCAGGAAAGACCGGCGGGCCCTGCTCCAACAATTGCCACTTTCTGGCCGGTCTCCGGTTTTACGGGAGGGAAGTATCGTTCCGGGCTGCCCAAATCATGATCAGCGAGGAAGCGTTTCACATGATCAATGGCAGCAGGTTCATCTACAAAGTTGCGCCGGCAATTCATTTCACAGGGGCGGGTGCACACGCGTCCGCAGACGGTGGGGAGCGGATTATTTCGCTTGATGAGTTCGATGGCTTCCCGGTATTTGCCCATGGAAGCAAGCGCCAGATATCCCTGAATATCAACGCCCGCCGGGCAGGAAATGCGGCATGGCCCGAGGCAATCCGCATAATGGTTACTCAGGATCAATTCAAGGGCCATTTTCCGGGCATCCCGGATGGGATCATTATTGGTGGTAATTTTCATGCCCTGATTCACTTTGGTCCCGCAGGCGGGAACAAAAGTCCGCGCGCCTTCCAACTGCACCACGCACAGGAAACAGGAAGTGAAAGGTTCCAATTGATCATCATAACAGAGTGTAGGAATGTCTATTCCCTGCTCACGGGCAACCTGTAATATGGTTTGCGTGGTATCAGCGATAATCGGTTTACCATCTATAAAAATCTGGACTTTGCTCATTTTTATCTCCAAAATTGCCTTTTGGTTTTAATTTGAATTTCCCAAAAATTTTTAAATTTCGTTCCGGTTCCTTACGCTATTTCTCCCGCAACTTCCTCTTCCTCGCCTGTCAGAATTTCAATGGCATCAAACCGGCAGGAATCGTAACAGGCACCGCAGCGGGTGCATGTTTCGGGATCGATACGATGGATTTCCTTTTTGGCGCCGGTTATCGCATTCACCGGGCAGGCGCGCAGACAAACCATACACCCGGTGCAATTGTCAGGAATCACACGATAGGTAATAAGTTCGCGGCAGCTTTTGGCCGGACATTTTTTATAATGGATGTGCGCTTCATACTCCTCCCGGAAATACTTCAGTGTTGTCAGCACCGGATTGGGGGCCGTCTGGCCCAGTCCGCACAGCGAATTCTTTTTTATGTTTTCGGCCAGCAATTCCAGTTTTTCGATATCGCCTTCTTCTCCCTTGCCTTCCGTGATACGTTCCAGAATTTCCAGCATTCGTTTGGTGCCCAGACGGCAGAAAGTGCATTTCCCGCAGGATTCCTCCTGTGTAAAGTGCAGGAAAAATTTGGCCACATCCACCATACAGGTCCGGTCGTCCATTACCACCATGCCGCCGGAACCCATAATCGCGCCGGTTTGATTCAGCGATTCGTAATCCACCGGTGTATCCAGCAGGCTGGCCGGAACGCATCCGCCGGAGGGGCCGCCCAACTGAACCGCCTTGAATTCGCGATCATTCTTTATCCCGCCGCCGATCTCGAAAATCACATCCCGCAGCGGCATACCCATGGGGACTTCCACCATGCCGCCGCGTTTGATCTTTCCGGCCAGGGCGAAAACCTTCGTGCCCTTGCTTTTTTCGGTTCCCAGCCGGGCAAAGGCATCGGAACCATTTAAAATAATCCACGGCACATTCGCATAAGTTTCCACATTATTTATATTGGTCGGCTTATTCCATAATCCCTGAGCGGCGGGAAAAGGCGGGCGAAGACGCGGCATGCCCCGTTTTCCTTCCACACTGGCAATCAGCGCGGTTTCCTCTCCGCAGACAAATGCCCCGGCGCCCAGTTTCAGGGAAATATCGAAGGAAAATGAAGTCCCCAAAATGCGTTTGCCCAGAAATCCCTTTTTCTTGGCCTGCCTGATGGCCGTTTCAAGATGCTGAATGGCCAGGGGATATTCCGCCCTCACATAAATAACGCCTTCTTTGGCCCCGATGGCGTAGCCGCCAATCATCATTCCTTCCAGAACGCTGTGGGGATCGCCTTCCATTACGCTGCGATCCATGAATGCGCCCGGATCGCCTTCATCGCCATTGCAGATAATATATTTTTCATTGGACTGAGACTGCCGGGCGAACTGCCATTTCAAACCGGTGGGAAATCCGGCGCCTCCCCTGCCCCGTATGCCGGAGGCCTTAATTTCGTTGATCACATCCTCCGGTTTCATCTCCATTAATACCCTGCGGATGGCTTTATATCCATCCCGCGCCACATAATCTTCAATCCGCTCCGGATTGATTTGTCCCGCATTCCGCAATACAATGCGGACCTGTTTCCGGAACAGTTCATCCTCGGAAGTCTGCAGATTATCACCTTTGAGCAGCCATTCCGAAATGATTTCTTTATTTTGAATGTGTTTCTCGAATATATCCCGGATTCTCTTCACGGTTATATCACCGTAAATCACCGCAGGAAGGCCGGGAACCCGGACTTCCACCAGGGGCTCCCGGTAACAGGCGCCGATGCAGGCGGTTTTTTCCAATTCAATATCCAGGTTCTCGATTTCAATTTTATTTTCCAATGCATGATAAACATCCGCAGCTCCGGCAGCGATGCCGCAACTGCCCATGCCCACCAAAATCTTCACTTTTCCATTTTGTGGATTCACCATGGCGACATCTCTCCCTTTATTTTTTAAAATGAGTTAACACTTTTTTAGCTTCCCGGTCGGTGAGACGACCATAGGTGGTATCGTCAATCATCATCACCGGCGCCAGACTGCAGCAGCCCAGACAGGCCACAGACTCCAGCGTAAACTGACGGTCCTCAGTGGTTTCCCCGTCAGCGACTCCGAGATGTTCTTCGCAGGCTTCTGTTATCCGTTCAGCTCCGCCAACGTGGCAGGCAGTTCCATGACACACGCGGATGATATGTTTACCAACCGGTTTTAACCTGAACTGGGAGTAAAAGGTAGCGACACCGTAAATGTGGCTGGCCTCCGTATTGGTGGCTTCCGCAATCCTGAGCAATGCTTCCCGCGGCAGAAAGCCATAGATTTTCTGGGTTTCCTGCAGGAGGGGTATAACAGCACCTTTTTTACCGGCAAATTTTTTAAGCACTTTCTCCAGAGGGGCGAAGTCGATAGTTTCTACCGGCTGCGTGTCTACTGCTTCCATTTGCTATCCTCATTTAAGTTGACTGTTGAGAAGAATTCTTTATATAAAATGGACATTTTAGGCAACCAAATTTCTTTCCCGCTATGCCGGGAATAATGTGTAAAAATGCACAATAACTGCTCCAAGATATAAAACTAAATTCATGCTTTTCAATCAAAAAAATATTTTTTAAAAGCATTTCACCTAATCTCACCCATTATAATTTATTTTGATCCCAACAAAAAATATTATTACCCAATGGCAGTATTTTTTGTCACTTTGAGTGAATAAACGCACGATGGTAGTTATTTGGAAGTTCTAAGAAGTGTCTTTTTTAAATAAAAATATGACCAGCTGACTTTAATCTACAAAAGGACCGGCGCCGTTTGTCAGAGAAAAATCGGCCCGGACTCCCTCTTCTGATCATTTTGTAATGAGCAAGATCTTAGAAGGAAAATTCCATTGTTTCATCCGCGATGTAGGAATGAGGAAATATCTTCTTAGCCTGGTCTTCCAGATCCTGCAGTTCCTCATCCGAATGGTTCGGATCATGATGGAATAAAATCAGTTTTTTCACCGAAGCCTTTTGCGCCACCTCGCAGGCCATTTCATAGGTGCTATGACCGAATCCCTGAGAAAGCAGATACTCTTCCGGAGAATATTGCGCATCATGAATAAGAACATCTGTATTTTTGGCGAAATCGATCAGGCGCTGGTCTCCTCCCAGCATTCCCTCAACGTCGGTTGCAAATACAATCGACCGCTCACGGGAATTTTCAAACTTATAAATGTAATTGCCGCCCTTGGGATGGGTATAGTTTCGCAGGCAGGAAATCCGGCCAATCCATCCTTTTACGGTTAAGGCCTCCGTAACGGGCAGCACTTTGAAATCATTTTCGAAAAAATAAACTTGTCTGTTTTCTCCGAAATCATGATAGTATAGAGTGCCGGGCAGTTCGGAGGCGGCCACCGGGAAAAAAGCAGGGCTCATCCAGGTATTCAGCACCTCCTCTGCTGTAATATTCAGGATCGGCGGAGAAATGATGTGCATCTCCGTTTTGGGCAAATACAGCATATTAAAATAGGGGAATCCGAAAAGATGGTCAATATGGGTGTGGGTGAAAAACAGGTGCAATTTGAAAAGGTTCTGTTTGCTTTTGCCAGATTTGATCTCGGAAAGCAAATCCTTTCCCAGATCAATAATGCCGGTGCCGGCGTCCACAATCAAAAGATGCCGCCCAATGTCAATTCTCAGGCAGGCGGTATTAACCCCATACTGCGTGGCTTTTCCGGTGGTGGGCGGATGGCTTCCCCTGACTCCATAGATCTTCAACCGAAACGTATCATTACCCATCTGGCTCCTCAGATTTATTGCCGGGATTCCAACCGCTTGATTTCATCCCGGATTCTCGCTGCCTTCTCGTAGTCTTCTTTTTCAACTGCCTGCTGAAGCTCGGTCTTTAATTTATCCAGCTTATCTTCCTTAAGATCGACGCGGCCTTCTTCCACATCCTGGATTTCATCTGCGGTATAAGCGCCTTTTTCCATAACCTCTTCTTCAACGAAAATCGGGATGTTATCTCTTACCGCCAGCGCGATGGCATCGCTTGGCCTGGAATCAACTTCATATAGTTTCATTTTACGGCGAATATGAATAATGGCATAATACGTATTGTTTTTAAGTTCGGTCACAACCACCCGCTCGATTTTAGCCTCCAGCGTCTGCAGCAGGCTGAGTGTCAGATCGTGCGTGATGGGTCTGGGCGGTTTGATATTCTCCAGTCCCAGGGCGATGGCCTGCGCTTCATATTCACCGATAATAATCGGCAGCGTTCGCTCACCCTCCATTTCTTTCAAAATAACCCCACTGGCCTGTGACTGGGTCAAAAAAAGCCCATTGATTTTTACTTCAATCATAACTCCCTCATTTAAACTGTTTAAACGGATTCCACTGCTCTTATTTCCGGAAGTTCGTTTCTGATAAACCGCTCAATTCCTTCTTTCAACGTCAGTTGGGCCATGGGACATCCGCCGCATGCTCCAAGAAGCCTGACGTAAACAGTATCATCCTTGATCTCCACAAATTCCACATCTCCTCCGTCCATTTGAATACCAGGTCTGATTGATTCAAGCAATTTTTTGACTTTTTCTTCTAACATTGCATTTAATCCTTCTAATTTATTCCATACTCTTATTTAGATAGTTCTATAGAAAATCCAAGCCATCTTTGATGCCATACCACTCTTGGGCGTAATTTATCCCCGGACCTCATAATTGGCAATCACTATTTGAAGCATCTTGTTTAGTTTGATTCCGCCTTCTAATCCTCAAATTTTTGGATGAAAAATAGCGATTATCACCTTCACGATTCATTGTGCCGCATCAATTTTAATCCTATTAAAATTCACCATGCCTCGCATTATAATTTGGTTTTAACTACATTTAAAGTCTCTTCAACAAGGTCGCAAACGGTTTTCAGCACTTTTGATTGTTCGGTTTTCAGCTTTCCTTTAAAATCTTCGTCCGTGATTGTGGAAAGATTAATTAAAATATTTAAAGAAGCGGCCTGGGCGCTGGCTTTGGCCATAATAGATGCCACCCCTGCATCGCTGATGGAGTTCTCATTACCCCGCAAAGCGACCGCCATACTCAGCTGAGCCACCGACTCACAGCGCCGCAGCACATCCATGGGAACCAGTGAGGCGCGCTTGGTAGTTTCTTCAATCCTGTTCTTTCGTTCTTCTTTTTCCTCATCAGTTTCATGAGGAAGGCTGTATGCCTGCATCACTTCATTGAAGACTTCGGCATCTTTTTCTGAAAGGAGAATAAATTCCTGCCTGAGCTTCTCGGCACTGGCCAGGATTGTTTTCATTTCGTCTTCAGTTTGCCTATATCGTTTCTTTCCGATTGTCAAATTACATACCATCGAGACAAGGGCTGAAGAAATAGCACCAGAAATCCCTGCAACGGTTCCTCCCCCCGGCGCAGGAGATTTTGAAGAAAGTTCTTCCAAAATTTTTTCAACAGTTGAATCCTTTAACATTTTTAGCTCCTTTGCCAATCATTTGCCATTTGGGCAAAATCCTGTTTGAAATATAATCAAAAATAAATTTGTTACCTGTTAATTTATTAAAAAATATCAATTTTCAAAGCGGTATCTTAGTGAAAATGAATAATTGGCAAACCGCGCCAGATCTATTCCTAATATCTGGTTTTCGCCTAAACTTAAAATCTCAGGGCTTCAATCAAATATGCGGCTGCAACTTTTCTCATTCAAGTCGATACTTTCTGCACAGATTAACTGCATTTTTTCTCCATTATTTCAATACCCCCTTTACTGATCCGCTGCAGCAAAAGTTGCCTGGCAATAAAATATTCACCTTTGAATTCTTAAGGCCGATTAAAAGATATGAAGAGACTCCCTGACAGCATTAATAAAACATTGAATATCAGCTATATCAAGGCTTTTTACATAAATTTGCCTTGCGGCATCGGTCTCTGGGGCAGGTTTGATCTTATTAAAAACCATGAAACTTTGTAGAGACCAGGAAAAGGAATATCTAAAATCCGCTTCCCAAATCGCGCGTTCTGGATGCCCGAATAGTTTCTGTGACTGGTTAGGGAGACGCAAAGGGGATAAAGGCAAAATCTATAATTTGCCACTGGGGCGAAAATTCTCCAAAAGCATCCAGATTGAGAAATTTTCTCAACGCCTCTAGTTGTTTTGCCAAAGGTAATTTCTGGATCTCCTCGCTCCGAGGCAATGATGAAATTGATGACCGCAGGGACTCCAGGCTTACATAACCCACAATCATATACCCCAGGATTTCTACCCAGAAACTGTCTGCAATATTTTGCAGCGTCTTATATAACTGGACCAAATTGGGATTATCATAATCCTTGATACTGAATATGATTTGCGTCAGTTTTTCTTCCCCCACATTGACCGCCATGGTATCTATCGAATGAAACCGGCCCTCTTCCCGTTTGACATTCCCATTGTCATCCTTGAGAGGATTCCCCTCTCTGTCGCGGATTATTCTGCCCCGAGAGCCAATCTCGTCTGATATTTCCTGGGTGATTTCAAAGTTCGTCGTATCCAGATAAGCAATCAGGGTGATGATAAATTTTCTGATGCCTGCAAAAGTAACGCCCCTTTCCGGATTGTAGGAAAAGTTCTTTCCCCATGGTTTTAATTCTCCCTGCTGAATGCGGGAAATCAATTCTTCCCTGCTCAGACCCTGGATCATTTTTTCATGCTCAGATTTTTTATGTTTGGCAGGCCCTTCAAAGAAAAAAACCGGATGCCGGAACTTTTCTGAAAAATCTTTGGCAAAACTCTGGGCAATGACAGCACATTCTGAAATTGTCATATGGCGGATGGGTATAAACACTACGCTTGAAAATGAGCCTACCGATTTTCCTTCCGCCGGATATTGGGTAAAATCAATCAAATTGAAAGCCAGTTCGCCGGTCATGAATAGCGTTTCCAGGATATTATCAATCTTTCCCGCAATTTTAATCGTAGTATAATGGGCCTCGGGACGCCTTCTTAAATCGAGAAGTTTTATTCCTTGCCGGGTTTCTATCTGCTTTGCGACAGAATCAATTAACTTTGCGTCCTGCCCCTCCGCTATTTTAATAGCCGCACCGAGGATTTTTTCATTCTTCCTGTTTTCCATATTCAATCTTTAGATTCAGATATCAAAAATTTTATCGCATTATTTAACATTTTAATAATAAAAGAAAAATACAATAAACTATTCCATTAAAAAAGAATTTTTCGTCAATTCCAAATTATTTGTAGCCAGAATCGCCGAATCAGGAATAGAGCCAGCAAAATTATGAGAAGGGCCTTTATTATTTTTCAAATATCTTATGTGAAATCAAAAAATCAACCTTTTAAAGTAAATCTGGCTATCAGGCCGATAAGAATGATCAGAATGCCAAAAACCGCCCAGTAAATCTCCGAAAAAAATTGTGAGGACCGGAATATGATGACTCCACCGGCTTTATTAAACTCTCTCAGATTCATGTCATATGTATATTCTCCATCCACCTTTTCCATATTAGTCTGGGTACACCTTCCCGGAAATGTGCAGAAAACCCGGAGTGCCTTCTCATTTTCAAAAATCCGATTTAAAGAATTTTCATCAAGGTCTTCCGATTTCAGACATTCAAAGAATCTGGATTGGAAGATCCGGGAATTTAAAAGTAGTTTCAGCGAATATTTTTCTTTATAAAACGACCGGGTGTAACGGAAGTCGATAAAATTCAGAGTATCCTGAAACACCCGGATGTCTTTCACAACGATATGCAGTCCCTCATTTATAAAATCAGGATTTTCAAAAATAGTAGCGGCAAAGAGTTCATTTTCAAATTGCCGATTAATTGAGTTTTCAATCATTTTCAGAAGCTGCTTCTGCTGGGCATCTGCAGAACCGTTCAGCCATAGTTGGATATCAGCTTCGTGTTTATGGTGAATATTCAGTTCGACGGTGACGGCGGGCGCGGAACCGCTCAGGCAAATCAGCAGAATAAAACTAATTATTTTGCAATCATTATTCATTTTCATGATTAATAAATCGTTTGCAAAGTGTTACATTGTCGGTAATGACTCCCCGAATATCATACTCCCGTAATAACGACAGCTCTTTTTCTTCGTCGACCGTCCAAAAGAAAAGCGGTTTTTCGAAATTGCATATTGTTGTCAATTGCGGCATTAATTCAACCGCAGGATGCAGCACCTGTATGAAGTCCCTGGCACAGATGTAGCGGATAAAGCTGTTCCAGTTCTCAAACAAAAATGCAGTCCGCACAATTGGAAATGCCCGATGCCAGCGGTATAGAAAAACCGGATCGAAACTGGAAATCCACACATTGTTTTCCAGATCAAATTTTTGGATCAATTCCTTTAGCCGCTGGACAACCATTTTATAATTGGTAAACCTTCTTTTGACTTCAATATTGTAATAGACCGAGGAGCCGAATTTTTCAAACAATTCTCTCAATGATGGGATCCGGATATCCATATTTCCCGGCCTATTGAGAAATTGATGATCCCTGATCTCCTCATAATTCAGATCGCTGATCCTATCGCTGTTCCCCAAAAGACGCGTCATCTTCTCATCATGAAAAATCATAAGCACATTATCCCGGCTCAGCCGGATATCCAGTTCGAATCCGTCGGCTCCCAATTGTGCCGCTTCTTCAAAAGCAGGAATTGAATTTTCCGGATAATGGTTAATATTCAGAGAACCGCGGTGGGCAAGAACCAGCGTTTTTTTACCATTCTGAAAAATTTGTTGAAGATCCGTCTGTGAGTTCATTTACTTTTAAGATAATAAATTTTCGTATAATTCCACATATTGGGGAATAATTTTATTCACATGGAAATTATCGAAAGCGTATTCCCGGGTTTCCCTGGACATTTTTTGAGATCCGGAATCATCGTTATCGAAGATCCTCAGAACAAGTTCCGTCATTTTCTCAACATCTCCCACAGGCGCAGTGAATCCGCTGACACCTTCCCTCACCAATTCGGTAAGCCCCCCGACATGGCTCGCCACCACCGGCACGCCGCAGGCCATCGCTTCCAGCGCCGCCAGACCAAAACTCTCCAGTTGACTGGGCATCAGAAAAACGTCTGAGCTGGACAGCAGCAGGAAAACATTTTCCTGTTTTCCCAAAAAGTGAACATGCTGAGAAATATTGAGTTCACGGGCGCGGGATTCCGCCAGAGAGCGCTCCGGACCATCCCCGATCATCATCAGTTTGACAGGCCCTTTCTGCAGCACCCGGTAAGCCACCTCAATGGCATCCACCACCCTTTTGACCGGCCTGAAATTGGACAGGTGAGATTTTTGCTGGTCCGGATGTTCCTCAATAAAGTTATAAATGACCCGAATGGGATTTGAAGTATGAAAACTTTCAATGGTTTTATCCTTAAGGTACTGTGATACCGATGTGACGCCGTCACTTTCTTCAATGCCGAAGCGGGTTACCTCCAGAAAAGAAGGATCCTTTCCCACCAGCGTGATATCCGTTCCGTGCAGCGTGGTAATAATTTTTAGAGAATGGTCATTGGCAACCATCTGCCTGGCCAGGTAAGCCGAAATGGCATGGGGAATAGCATAATGAACATGGACCAGATCCAGCGACTGGTAGCGGGCGATTTCCGCCATTTTGGTGGCCAGCGCCAGCGAATACGGGGGAAATTCGAAAAGGGGGTAATCCATTACCTTGACCTCGTGATAATAGATCCGGTCGTAATATTCATTTAGCCGGTAAGGCATGGCATAAGCCATAAAATGAATTTCATGCCCCATGCGGGCCAGATTTTTTCCCAGCTCAGTTGCCACCACGCCGCTGCCGCCATATGTGGGATAACAGGAAATTCCTATTCTCATATAGTTCTCAGATTTTTGGTTTCTCGGTCATCATATCTATTATCAATTCCAAAAGACAAATTTTGTTCACGGGTTCAGCGAACCGCCTGAAAAACTGTTTCGGGAAAAAGGGATGCAGAAAATTCTGAAAAAACTGCCATTGGTAAAGAATATAAGCCCGGGACATGCTATGGTAATTCGTCAAAAAGAATGACCTGATTTCTGCCTTTCTTTTTTGCGAAATACATGGCACGATCGGCGGTATTGATCAGATCCTCGAACACCACCGCGTCGCCGGGGTAGGTGGCGATGCCGATGCTGATTGTCAAAGTCCCGTGGGGCTGAATTTCCTGCTGGGGGAAATGGTGATTTTCGACGGATGCACGGATACGTTCGGCCAGGGCCAGCGCTCCGCCCCGGTCGGTAGCAGGGAGGATTACCGCGAATTCCTCTCCGCCATAACGGGCCACAATATCATTGTCCCGCACCGTATGACGCAGTATGGCGCTGATCTGCCGCAAAACTTCATCACCGGCAGGATGCCCCAGGGTATCATTGTAGTTCTTGAAATAATCCACATCAAGGATGAGAAGAGACAGGTTCGTTTCATTACGTCGGGACCGGGCAAGCTCTTCACGCAGACGAAGCGTGAAAAACCGGTAATTGTGCAAACCGGTCATCCCGTCGGTATAGGAAAGCGCCTTGACCTGCTCAAAATTATGGGCATTATTAAGGGCAATTCCCAGCATATTAGTGACGATATGCAATAATTCCATGGCATCCGGGGCATATTCCTGGTTACGAACATTCGGCCCCAGGCAGAGAATGCCATGAATATCCTCATTCTTAAACAGGGGGGCAACCACCTCCACCTCCAGCTCTTCGAGGAGGGGGATGATCTCGCGAAAGTCTTTCATCACATCCTTTAGCTGGAATGGTTTTTTGATCAGTTCCAGGTAGTGAATCAATTTATCATGGCGGAGCAGTCTGAAATTATTGATCTTATCATTGATGAATCCTTTCGATTCACTCACTTCAAAAACTCCGTTTTTCTCATCGGTAAGAACCATGAGCAGCACGCTTTTGGCAGTGAAAATACCCAAGGTATTCAGCAGCGCCAGATTTACCAGTTTCTTCTGATCGGTCTCTCCCATCACTTTAAAGCTGATTTCAAAAATATTATGCAGGTCATATACTTTTTTCTGGAGCTGTCTGTTGGTATCAGTCAACGTCTGATTCAAACGGGTGATCTGCGAATTTGCCTCATTCAGCTCATGAGTTTTGACAAGAAGCGAATCGTGAATTTCCTTCAGCCGCAGCATGTTTTTTATGCGAGAATACAGTTCATCGAATTCAAACGGCTTGGTCAGGTAATCATCGGCCCCGGCTTCCAGAGCAGCCACCACATCTTTAATTTCCCGCTTAGCGGTGATCACAATGATTGGCAGGTACGAGGGAAGATCCGAGTTCCTGATGCGGTGCGTGGCGCTGATGCCGTCCAGAACCGGCATCATTAAATCCATCAACACAATATCCGGCTGGTGTTCCGTCACATAATCCAAAACCTGCTCGCTGTTTAGGCAACTGATAACCTGAAAATTGCGGCGCGAAAACTGGACCTGGATGAGTTTGTGGATGGCCGGTTCATCATCAACTACTAAAATTTTTCCTGCTGTAATTTCCTTGTGCGTGTCCGTCATAAGATCCCTTTTGAGCAGAAGATGAAACTGAATCTTAGAAATTCCTTTAAATATAAGACATTATTTAGTAAATTTTAAATTAAAAATTTTAGGATCACAAAATTATGAAGATTACCGGTAGAAGCAACCCAGCGACCCATTATTTGAAAATATTATCGACCATTCTGTATCTCTCCTTTATAATTTCCCTGCTATTTTTTTCAAATTGCAGCAAAAATTCGACGGAACCGGAAAAATTTAATTATCCGGATTCCGGATTGAGTTTCAGCAGGGACATTCATCCTATTTTTCTGACGGACTGTGTAGCGGGAGGGAACTGCCATCAAAGCGGAGATCCGGCCGGGGGCCTGGATCTGCAAACGGATTTTCCGACTTTCCAGACGCCCAATCGCACGGTCCCCGATGTGATTCAATTGCAGCCTTATAACAGCATTCTTTACCTGGTGTTGCTTGGCCCATATAACGGAATTCCACGCATGCCCCTGGACCGTGCACCGCTGGCCGACGCCCAGATTAAGGCGATTAGAACCTGGATTGAAGAAGGTGCGATTACGACCAATTGACAGCCAAACGCCGGAGAATGAACATGAAGAAGATTCAGCCGCGAATTTACAAAGGAACCCGGGATTTTCTGCCCGAGCAAATGGTAAAACGAGAATATGTAATTAATATCATAAAACAGGTTTTCCAAAAATACGGATTCGAACCGCTGGAAACCCCGACCATCGAATTATTTGAGACACTTTCCGGGAAATACGGAGAGGAAGGAGACCGGCTGACCTACCGTTTTATCGACCGGGGCAAACGGGAAGTCGGACTGCGCTACGATTTGACCGTACCCCTGTCCCGGGTGATTGCCATGTATCCTCAGTTGCCCAAACCGTTCAAACGGTATCAGATCCAGCCGGTCTGGCGGGCGGACAAACCCCAGAAGGGGCGCTTCCGCGAATTCTATCAGTGCGACGTGGATGTGGTGGGAAGTCCCTCCATGCTGGCCGATGCCGAGGTTGTGGGCGTCATTTATGAATCGCTGCACAAACTGAAATTCAGTAAATTTGTTATCCGGCTCAACAGCCGCAAGATTCTGAGCGGAATTACCGAAATCTCCGGCGCCGGTTCAGAGCAGGAAGTAAATGTGGCCCGCGCCATCGACAAGATGGACAAAATCGGCTTGGAGGGCGTGAAAAACGAACTGCTCGACCGCGGCATACCGAACACGGGGGTGGAAAAAATCCTTAATATTCTGAACATCTCGGGAACGAATGAGGAGCGCTTGCAGAAGACCGGCGAGCTGCTGCGGGACAGCGAGGCGGGACTGCAGGGAATTCAGGAAATCAGGGACCTCCTGCATTATCTGAATTTGTATAATATACCCCAGGAATTCCTGTTGTTTGATTTATACCTGGCCCGGGGACTGGATTATTATACTGGCCCCATTTTCGAAACCGTAGTGGAAGAACCGCGCATCGGCAGCATAACGGGCGGCGGACGCTACGACAAATTGATCGGCATGTTTTCCGGGCGTGAGGAACCCGCCACTGGCAGCAGTATCGGGCTGGAGCGAATCATCACCGTAATGGATGAATTAAATATGTTTCCGGAACACCTTCAAACGCCGGTACAGGTTTTGATCACCGTATTTGAAAAAGACTCTCTCTCCTATTCCATAAAACTGGCCAATACTCTCCGTCAGGCCGGGATCAATACGGACCTTTATACCGGGACATCAAAATTGCGGGGACAGTTCGGTCTGGCCAACGATAAGGGAATCCCGCTTGTTCTCATTGCAGGACCGGATGAGATCGGGCAGAATATGGTGAATATCAAAGATATGCGGAGCGGGGACCAGAAAGCCGTGAAAAACGATCAACTGGTTTCTGCAGTGCGGGAACTCCTGGAAATACAATAAGCATGCGGTCCGCTGAATAACAGAATTTGCAATGTCAAAAAACAGTTTTTTATGCGCATAAATTCCCAAAATATCCATTTTGTGCTGGTGGAACCTCAGACGCCAGGCAACATCGGGGCCGCCTCGCGGGCGCTGAAGACTATGGGTTTCCGCAACCTGGTGCTGGTGAACCCGGGCGATTACCTGACCCCGGAAGCCCGCTGGATGGCCCATGCCTCGGAGGACATACTGGAATCGGCCGCAATCTTTCCTTCCCTCCGGGATGCCGTATCCGATATGCATTTTGTGGTAGGCACTACCCAGCGGGACCGGGTCTTTCACCTGCCCTACTACACGCCAAAAGAACTGGTGCGCAAATCCATTCCGGTTTCGCTGGATCATAAAATTGCACTGGTTTTCGGGAGGGAACAAACCGGCCTCACCAACGAAGAACTCAGCATGTGTGATGCTGTTTCGACAGTGCCCGCCCATACAAAGCACCCTTCTCTGAATCTCTCGCAGACGGTAATGCTGTATGCCTATGAATTTTATCAGGCTGCCTATGAAGATTTAAAAGAATATAATTGGCGGCTGGCGGAGCACAAGGATCTGGAATCCCTGTATGTGCATCTCAGGCAGAGCCTTGAACATATCGGATTTGAACCCATTGACAGCTGGGAAAATTTCATTGTTCGTTTCAGCCGCCTGATGGGAAGAGCCAATCCGGAGGTGCGGGATGTTAAAGTTTGGCACAAAATTCTGAAATCGTTCGATCAATATATTGCGCAGCTTGAGAAAGGAAGTGAAACCGGAAAAATCCCCGGATCGACACCGAAGGAATAAAGTATGGGCAGGATGGCCGGCGCAATAGCGTTTTGGGGGATTTACCACTTCGCAATCCTTTTGCCTAAGATGATACATTGACATGGTTTTGAACAGGGAAATACAGGGATGAAATATTACTTTTTGGGCATCTGCGGCACGGCGATTGCTTCGCTGGCTGTTTTACTGAAACAGAAAGGCCATGAGGTCTGGGGAACAGATCAAAACGTTTATCCTCCCAGAAGCGATTTTCTGAAGCTGAATAATATCCGCGTGCGGGAAGGCTATGATATCGCGAACCTGAGGTCATCTTTTGATAAAGCGATTATCGGGAATGCGCTTTCCCGGGGGAATCCCGAAGTAGAGGAAATACTGAACCGGCGGCTTCTTTTCGCATCACTGCCGGAAATGATCCGTCAGGAATTTGCGCAATCCCTGAAGAGCGTTGTTATCACCGGTACCCACGGCAAGACAACCACCACCGCACTGATGAGCTGGATTCTGGAAGAGGGGGGGACTTTCGCCCACGTTTCTGTTCGGCGGCATCTCACGCAATTTTGAAGCCTCCGCGCGCGTCGGCAGGGGTGAACACTTTGTCATTGAAGGTGACGAATATGACACCGCCTTTTTTGACAAACGGCCCAAATTTTTACACTATCTCCCCCACTATCTGATTATCAACAACATCGAATTTGATCATGCGGACATTTACCGTAATATCGACCAGATCAAGGATGGATTCAGAAAACTCATTCGCACTGTGTCGGGAAACGGGCTGATCATCGCCAAGGGCGATGACCCAAATGTGCAGGATATCCTTTCTCCGATTTATTCGCGGATG
>JARRQT010000106.1:0-17580 GCA_037381445.1 Calditrichia bacterium | reverse complement strand
ATGAAGAGACAAGACCAGCTTCCTTCCCCGCAGATTCTGCATCCCGGCGACAGTTGAGTCACATCCAATTTGGTATTTTTATAGCCTAATTGGATGTGACCGGACAGCCAGTGCAGCAGCTCTTCCCGCTCCTGTGCCGCCCGCACGGCCTGCTCCCGGGACAGCCATTTTAGCTGATCGTAATTTTCGCCGTATTCATTTTTATTCCGGAGAATCATCTCTTCTCTGGAAAAATCCGAAGCGCTCATCTTCTGCATGCTTCACTTTCCTTTGGTGCATATTTTTAAAAGTAACTGCTCAGTTCAAAAGAGCATCACTAAAAAAAGCCGCCTGGTTTACAGGCGGCCCGGATACGCTCGCAAATTTACTCAAAGGAAATATTTACGCAAAGCACAGAATTAAAATTCATACTCCAGCCCGAAAACGGGCAGCATGGTCCACTGGTAAATGATATCCTGTTTGTTTTCCTTCTGCTTCCAGAAATAGGCGGCCACATTTTTGCGGCTGTAGGCATTCCAGACGCTGAAATAGAAAACCAGGTTGGAACTGTCAAAGAGAAAGCGTTTATCAAAACGGACATTGAGAGAGTGATAATCGGGGTAACGGTCCATATTCACCCGGGATTCGTCCAGAACGGCGCGATTCAGCTCCCATGATTGCATCTGGTCAAAGGGCGTATACGGCACGCCGCCCGCATATATCCACCGCATGCTGAACTCCCAGCGGTTATTCGGCTTATATCCTCCCTCGATGCTGAAAATGGCGCGGTTATCGAACACCCGGTCCCGCCACTTTCCATCGCCCCCCTTGTAACGAGTGCGAAAATATGAAGCGCTGGCCAGCCCGTAGAATTCTTTCGCCAGTTTTTTCTGTACCATGACTTCAGCGCCCCGCGAATACGCTGCGCCATTGTCAGTCAGTTGATCATGACTGAAAAAGAAGTTGGTATTCCGGTAATAGACCTCGTCTATCAGGAAGAGTGCCGGCTGGGACGGATCGACCGGAAAATTTCTGTAATCTTTTTCGTACAGTTCCAGACTCAATTGCGTATTCGCAGTCAGCAGATGACTGACACCGAGGATGTAATGGTTCGCGGCCGGATTCTTCAGATTCTTGTACTGCTCATTCTGGGAAAGCAGCAATGCCGGCAGGGTCTGGTAAAATATGCCCCCCGATGCGCTGATAGCGGTTTTCGGCGTCAACTGCCAGGATACGGCAAATCTTGGCGCCGCGGTGTATTCATTGTTCCAGCTAAAATAATCGGCACGGAGACCAAAGGTAGCCGTAAGCGGTGAGACCGGTTGGACAATATAATTGAAAAATGCCCCCAGCTTATCCGCAATCAGACGATTTTTGAGAACAGCGGCCGGCACCGTGTCGCCGACTGCACCGGTATATTCCCCGTACAGATTATCAAAATCAGATATGAGGTGTTTTGCCTCCAGGCCGAATTCCACAGAATGTTTTGCTGTCAGCCGGAAGTGGTTCAGATTCCTGAGCTTGTAACTTTGCTCCAGGGAGCGGTTTCGCAGCAGAGGAATAAAAATCTTCATTGAATTTGTTGCCGGTGCAGGCGAAGGAAGTATTTGAATAACCGCTCTTATTCCACAGCGCCCGCCAGTTGAACCCGCCCGTGTATTCGTAAATGTCCTGGTTCCCGTAGTAGATCATATCGTTTTCTTCCGCTGTTTTCCGGTCAGGATTATTGTGGTCGTCACCGGCGATTCCCAGAAGGGTAAGTTTATGCCCGGGACTTAAATTGAAGACCAGTTTTCCCTGGAAATCGCCGTAACGGGGCGCCACGCTGGTGCCAATGTCGATGCTTTTTACCAGAAAATCCAGATAACTTCTTCTCGCGGACAGCAGAAACGAGCCTTTCTCATTTGGCAGGGGACCTTCGGCGACGCCTCCGAAACCGGAAAAATTCAGGTCCAGCTGGCCGTCGAATTCCTGGCGGTTCCCTTCCCGGAAGGTAATGTCCATGATTGAGGAAAGCTTGTCACCATAGGCGCTGGAAAATCCGCCGGTGTGAAAACTGACATCCTGAATCAGATCGACATTAACCAGCCCGATGGGTCCTCCCGAGGCGCCCTGCATGGGAAAGTGGTTGATATTGGGAATTTCGATATTATCGATGAAAAAAGCATTTTCCACCGGACTGCCGCCCCGCACGATCAGGCTGTTGGACTGATCATTCACCTTTGCCAGGCTGGGAAGGCCCATGACGATACGGCTCACATCTCCCGCCGATCCCGGCGCACGGCGGATCTCCTCACGGGAAAAAACGGTGCTGCTCAGCGGCTGCTCCTCATTCCTGATAAAAAAATCGCTGGTAACCACCACCTCTTCCGATTCAACCGAAGACGGCCTGAGTTCGGCCTCAACAAAAGTGATCCGCCGGGGCCTGACAATAATATCGGTCCTGGAAAACGATTCATATCCGATATAGGAAAATGTCAGGGTATAGCTCCCTGCCGGCACCCCGGATATTGTAAAATTGCCGTCCATGTCCGTGGCGGCGCCTATCACCGTGCGGTCAATTGTAATATTGGCGCCGATGAGGGGAGCCCGGGTTTCCCTATCCAGCAGTTTTCCTTCAATGCTGCCGCCGGGAGTATTCCTCTGGGCAAAGGCGGCTCCCGTGAAAAATGTCCGGATCAGAGCACCCAGCACTATTATGACATAAATCCTGCTTTTCATGTTTCTACTTTTCCTGACTTTCATGAATTTACTTTCTGTTTCTTCGCATTCCGAATCGTCTGTTCAAACAGGTTCGTCGAATTCAGCACAAATCTATGCAATTTGGGGAACGGAATCGCCCAGGCCCATTGGTTCGAACCTGTGCTGAAGTTCATTCCCAGCGGCAGGGACACACCCGGGAAGTTGGTTTGATAGAATCTTGTCCGGCAAGTCGGCACAGTGGAAAACGGAATTGTCAACAGTCAATTGGAAAAGGCTCAGGCAGTGATTTTGTGATCCATAGTCCGTTCCCGGTATTCCGACGGTGTCATTCCCAGGTATTTTTTGAAGATGGTGTTAAAGGAAGTTTTGGAATTAAACCCGGCCTCAAAGGCGATGGAAAGGATCTTCAGGTGCTGATTTTCCGGCTCCAGAAGCGCCCGTTTCACTTCTTCCAGCCGGTACTGGTTCACAAAATCAAAAAAATTCTGGCGGAGCTGCGTGTTAATCACTTCCGAGAGATTATGGGGCGTGATGCCTGCCATTTCGGCAAGCTGCTGAAGCGTCAGATCGCTGTTCCGGTAGGGCTTTTCCTCCTCCATCAGACAGATCAGCCTATCGAGATACTTTTTGGCTTTTTCGGGCGATAATCCGGATTTTTCATATTTACGGACGGACTCCGCAATCTGTCCCGAATCCCCCATGATGTCCGCCGAATCCAATGGGTGCAATCGGCTGATCGATGCCGCAACTGCCGACTCGGTAAAAATTTCGGATTTGAATAATCCCAGGTAACCCAGCAGATAAACGTAAAGTGCCCCGATCACGGAAGAAAGACTGAAAAGATGGGAGAGCTGAATTCCGGCGAAGAGAAAAATATTCTCAACAAAAAATACCAGCCAGGCGGACATTGCCAGCAATGTAATATTGCGCAGCCAGTCCAGCCTGACCCTGGCAATGTTCGAAAACTGGTCTTTGATATCCCGGGAATACCTTTTGATAATGAGCAGCGTCAGGTATAGGTAGATCATGATTTGACCGATAATGGCCCAATTGAACAGCAAGTCCGCCAGAGGCAGCGAGCCGCTTTCCGTTGCACTGAAGACGGCAGTGATCATGCCGCCGTTATGCAGAAAATCCGGCAGCAGATATATCTTGAAGAGGATCAGCGGCAGAAAATGCAGCCACTCGGCGCCCCTGAATTTGCGCGAGGGATAGACCAGGTATTTCGCGTACAGATAATGCAGCGGCCCGATGACAAACGGAAATCCCAGCCCGATAAATTTAAGCCGCGGACGGCCGGCGTAAAATCCCAGATCCTGCAGCAACAAATCCGCCAGGATGATGGAATAAAGCAGCATCAGGGAGCCCAGAAAATGATTGGCGTACAGCCGCCCGTGTTTGTGAAATATCAATAAGGCCAGCAAAAAACCCTGTGCCGCGCCAAGCAGCAGTATTATGCTGGTAAGATTAAGCGACATAATCCGGACTCCGGGTATAACAGCCGATCCATTCAACACGGCTGAATGGGAATTTATTAAATTTTCAATACGGCATGGTTATGATTTTAAAATTTCTTGAAATAAATAATCGGGATGCCCGCAAAGTCGGCAGATTTATTCAGATCGAAGAATCTTTCCGATAGAGATAAGAACTGACCGGCCCGCGATATTGGGATGCCCTGAATGGTGTCTGTTATTTTATCAGAATCGTGGCCTTCAGCAGGGGCACGAACAGCAGGTCGCCGGTGCTTTCCAAGGGTCTGACGCCCGCCAGTTCCCATGAGATATCTTCACTGCGGAACCGCAATCCCAGACTGATCATCCCGTTGAAATCTTCCTCAACGAAAGAACTGAAATTGGTATATTCCGCAATCAAAGATACTTTCCGGGATACATCCCTGCGGTAGCCGACCATGTAGATGAATTCCCATCCCTCATCATCTACTTCCGTGGCGGCGCTGATGCCCAAATGCAGGCTGTTGGAGGGTTTGCCGAGGCTGAATACATTTCCCAGTGTCAGGCCGCTTATCTTTGGCGTAAAGGTGGCCCAGACGGCAAAAGCCGCCTTTTCCGCCCGGTAGTAATTCTGTTTGACTCCCACGGTGAAGGTTTCCAGAAAATCATCGGTGATCGGAAAAAGGGTAAAAACTCCCGCATGGGTCCTGGGAGTAACCGCATAGGTGTAGTTCAGCAAAAACAGTTCATAGTCAGAGAAATAGGATTGCCCTTTGGGCATGGTATAACCGGTCGGCATCAAGAGCAATTCATGATCGCCAACCCGATACTCCCCGGATATGAGCATAAGCGGCATCAGAAATAAAAGCAGCGGGGCAATGAGTTTCATATTTTTGCCTCCTGTAAAAATAATTTAACCCGGTTGTATTAATAATAAATTGAATTCGGCGGAGGAGGATTTTTCATTTTTACAATCCCAATTTCCCACAGGATTTCTCCCCGGACTGGTTCCGGCCTTGCTTTATGTTAATATGGCACCAAAAAATGCAATATCCTATATGAAAACGCTGGTTTGCATTTTTCAGGGAACGAAGGACAATAAATTATTGCTGCGGCAGATTTTTCTTTGTCAAGTTATAGAATATTAATAAATTATAGAAAAATTAAGGGAATTATTTCAAATATGCCGATTACCGTCGAACGGACCGTTCACCAGATAAAAGTCGCTATTCTGTTCCTGCTGGGAGTCATTCTGTTCGGCAGCTTTGGTTATATGATTCTGGAGGGATGGGATTTTTTCGATGCCCTCTACATGACCATCATTTCCATCACCACCACCGGCTATTCGGAAGTTCATCCCCTCAGCCCGGCGGGCCGGATCCTCACCCTGCTGGTGATTGTGGTGGGAGTGATTACCATTGCCTATATCGGCGGGCGGGTGGCACAATTTTTTGTTGAAAGATATGTTTTTAGGAGAAGGAGAATGCTGAAAAAACTGAATGCATTGAGAGCCCATTATATTATTTGCGGTTTTGGGCGGATGGGGAAGAAGATCTGCACCGAGCTGAAGGAAAATCGGGCCGACTTTGCGGTCATCGAAAAAAATCCCGACGAAATCGAAAACCTGAAAGAACTGAATTATGTCTATGTGGAAGGCGATGCCACGGATGATGAGGCCCTGCAGCAGGCGGGAATTAAGCATGCGAAGGGCCTCGTCGCGGTGCTTCCCACCGAAGCCGAAAATGTTTTCACCACCCTCTCCGCCCGGGAATTAAACCGGGAAATCTTTATCGTTGCACGGGCGGTGGAAGAGGAAACCGAATCCAAGCTGCTCAGGGCCGGCGCCAACCGGGTGGTCAAGCCCTATGTGATCGGGGGGCACCGCATGGCGCAGGTGCTGCTGCGTCCCGGCGTGGTGGATTTTATCGATATCATCGCCCGGGAACGGCGGATCGACCTGAGCATCGAGGAAATTGAAGTGATGAAGGGCTCATCCCTGGTGGGTCAGACGCTGGCGGAATCACCCATCCGCAACAAACTGAATATCATCATTGTGGCGATCTCCCCGGCCGGGGGACAGGTAGTTTACAATCCGCAGTCAAAGGCCAGAATTCAGGCGAGCGACAAGCTGATTGTCATTGGGGAGGAGAACAATATTGAGCAGCTCAAATCGCTGGCCTCCGCTTAAACCACAGCAATTTTGTCAGGCCCAAACGGTGCTATCATCTTATCAAATGTTCGGTTTTATTTCCCATCAGTTTTAATAAAGAAGCGGACCCTTTCTACAGGTCAGCTTCAGGGAGAATCCCAAAGGCGCCGGCTATTTCAGCAGCACCATCTTGGTTGTTTTCATGAATCCGCCGCTGCGGAAGACCGCCAGGTAAATGCCGCTGGCCGCTGCACTGCCGCTTTCATCGCGGCCGTCCCAGGTGACGCGGTGATCCCCGGAATTGACCTTCCCGCTCACCAGCGTGCGCACCCGGCGACCCAGCACATCATACACAGCCAGACTGACCCGGCTGACGCCCGGCACGGTGAAAGTAATTGTGGTGGCGGGATTGAAAGGATTGGGATAATTCTGCCGCAGATCGAAACGGTCCGCGGTCATTCCCGGTTCTTTTATCCCCACCAGTTTCTTCCCGGTAGTAAATTCATAGGTATCAAAACGGCTGAAGCCGTAAATGAAGTTAATGACAAGTGTATCGCCGGCGGAGGGCAGCACCGTCTCGGCTGAATCGGGCGCCGAGAATCTGATTATCCATTGCAACTGCTGAACACCCTGATAGTCTGTTTCTACGAGATAAATCGCATCACCCGGATTAATGCCCGTTGCGGATTCTATTCCATGAGGCCATAAAAAATCGCTGTATCGATCCAACACGGTATTTTTTATGCGGAAAGAGGCTGGCGCCCCTTCCGTTAAATAAAAGCCACGGAAATAGGAGAGGGAGGTATCAACCACTTCATCATAAAATTCAAACCGGTAATTGAACGGGAACTTGGCAGGTTTTGCCTTCCCAAACGGACCGGCTACGGTCTCCCAGGAAATTCCAAAATTCAGATTAATGTCGGGTGAAGACCATCCGGAACGGACCGGATCAGTCGCCGGATGTTTTATATCCTGGACCAGCAGGCGAACCCCATCGAAAACCGGACCCAGCACGGAGCTGTCCAATTGGGTACAGTTTGTCACGACCGGCTGGCCGCTGGTAAGATCCGTTACACTGTAGGATTTCACGGCGGAGGTATCATCGAATGTAATCCGGTAATGATGCCCGGTCAGCGCAGCCGAATCGACCACCACCACTTTGACAAGGCCGCCGCCTGCCCCGTGGGTATGGGCCATCAGCATATCCGGCAAATCCGGGAATGCATTATCAATTCTGAATTTGCTGCTTACGGATTCTCCGCTGCCGAAACCGTCCCACACGGCCAGCCGGAGCATGGCGTGCAGGGTATTGGGCAATTGGCGGGTATGGATGGTATAGCTGCCCGAGTCGCCCAGGGCGGCCAGATACTGCCAGTTGGTATCAGGACCGGTACTGATATAGAGGGAGGTGTTTAACGGATCGCCTTCCGCATCTCCGGCTATCCAGCCAACGGTCAAATCTCCCGAATCGGGGTCCGGCTGGAATATGTCCTGAGTAAAATAAACCTGCGGATTTCCCTGGCCCGCATGATTAATGGTAAACCGCGACGAGGTGAGCACCGCTGTGGGCCGGAAAGAGTGGCGAATCCGCACCTTATAAAAAGTGCCGTCGCTCATATGGCTGATGTCCCAATCGTATGCTCCCCAGGAAGCCGGCACAAAACCGAGGTACTTCCAGGTATTGCCGTTATCGCACGAATATTCCATGTTCACCTGCCCGTCCCCGACATCCGACTGCCAGGTAACGGGAATACTGCTGCCGGTATATTCACCGGACGGCGTGGTACTGAAAGCCAGGTTTGGCTCCCGGTCGGAATCGAGGGATATGTTGTTTGCCAGGCGTACTCTTTCTGCCAGTTCTTCCGGCGTATAGGCATACATCAGGCCCAGCAGTACTGTCTTTTCTTCTCCCGGACGCAGCACAAAGGGGCCGCTTGAAAAAAGAACATCCCCGTCCTCACCCATGGTAAGCTGACCATCCTGGTTTGCAGGGGGAAGATTGAAAAAGCCCGGCCGCATGCGGGCCATCATTTCCGCATCATTCGCCATGGCGATATCCAACCCCGGCACATAAGATTCAAAACCGGTCAGGCCAGTCTCATCTTCATCATCCCCGCTCTCGTCAATGCCGGTATCGGTCTGGCCCTGCCCGGTAAAATAATTAATGTACTGGGTTGGCTGCAGGGTATTGGCAATCTCCGCCGGGAAAGTGAGGGACGGCGCAGAGACCGAATAGTGAATTGCGATATTTTCATCAATCAGCCCGTCGAAATCATTGTCTATGCCGTCATAGGCATTGGGATTCCCGGCATTGCCTTCGCGGACCGAGGTTACGCCCGGCTCAATGGAAAAGGTCTTTCCGCATGTGACCACCTGGAAGGGCGCGGATGGCACCGTAAACTTGCTGCGCTGATAATTGTCGTCAATCAGGATCAAAGTTTCCCCGGCCCGAATGGTGCGGCTGTTAAAATCGGAAGAGGTGAAGAAGGGCGCCGAGCTGCCGGGACGGGCAGCATTGTCCCGGTCATTATCAATGCCGTCACAGGGATTTCCCGGGGAATGGAGCAATGCCAGGGCGGCATACCCGGACGGCCCCGCCCATAAGGGATTCCGGAAATTGTCCATGGGCCAGTCCCACCAGAAGAGATAATTATTAGCCATATCAAAAAAGGCCGCATCATCGTCGTACTCCATTGGGCTGTCATCGCTGCCGGTAACTCCCACGTAAGTGCCAACCAGCCCGCCAAAGGTCATCTGCCGGTAGGTGGCGGTCCCTTCATTGAGGATGGTGTATTCCAGAAAAAGCATGTCTTCCAGTCCCGGCGTATTGAACTGACGGTAGCGGCATTTTATTTTCAGGCCCAGACCGTTGCGGGTGGTATCCAGGGCATCCGGTTTGAAGCGGATGCGGCCGGGATTATTTGCCGAATAATTAAATTCCGCATCATTATTGTCATCCATTTCAAAATAGCTCTCCAGGGTGGCCTGGGTGGCAAAAGGCCACTGGCTCCAGCCGGCGGGCCAGGTGGCGGGATCATTGCTCATCGCCAGATTTTGCGGCCCCAATGGCAGCGGCTCAAAGGCATAAAGTTCGCCGGTATGGAAATCCTGGTCAAATCCGCCCAGGGACGGCCGGTTAACCGGGCAGGTTTCGACGCTGGCGAATACCAGGCTGTCGCTGTTAATGTGCGCCCCGATCAGAATGGAAAAATCTCCAAGGTATCCGTTGGTGCTGGTTGGCCAGGCGCCCCGCGACATTGCATTGCCGGGCTGACCAATGACGCCCCAATTGCCGAAGACAGTATGCACGCTGTTTGCATCCATCACGGCGGATTGGCGGTTCTGGCTACCGCTCTGGGCAAACAGCGCAACAGCGAACGATAACAGGCTGATGACCGCAAAGGTTCTCATATCTTCCCCTTCATTCTTTCTGATAAAAATCCAATAAATCAGTGAAGCAGCATCTATTTAAAATAATGAAATACTTTTTAAGACTGTTGAAGCGCTATTTTCCCTTCCATAAGAAAACAGAAATCGCTGTCACGGATACATACAGTATAAATTGGGGAGGATTAAAATTCAAGCAAAAAATATTTTGGGGAAGAAATTACGGTTTTCAGCAGGAAAAATTCAGAACCCGACACAATCCAGTTACAAGATCAGGAATCCGGTCAGGGAAAGCCGTACGCCTTACCGGTTTTTAATTTTGCCCATAGGCATCGCCTCCTTTCATTCCTTTTTTCGTTTTCCTCGGAAAATCCTTTCTACATTATCCAGGTCCTGAATAACAAAAACATAATTCTCATTGCACCAGATTCCCCAAATGGACTCATTTATAGGGTCATTAAAATGCAGAGCCGCCCAGTCGTATCCATTGTAGTGATATAAGGCACTGCCGTAGCCCCCTGTAAAAACATTGTTCGATGAACTGCCGTAAATTCTAAACAGCGGGGCGTAAAACTGGGTTACCCATTTTCCGTTTTCATATTTTGTAAGGCTGTTGCCGGTTGGGGAATACAGGCTGTTCATATCGGCGCCCCACAAATCCATGCCAATGGTATCATCGCCTGGCAAGCTCTGGTTTATCGAACCGATAAGAACAAATTTGTTTTTTTCATATTTATAAAAATACCGCATCGGAGGCTCGGCGGGCTGATTATCACCGTTATTCCCAATGGCAAATACCTGGCCTGATTTAAGCCCCCAAACTGTGTTTATCTGGAGATTTTTTCCGGTGTAATACCGGGTGAATTTTTCACCATCGTATCTGATAATGATGCCGTTGCGGCATCCGATAAAGAGATTTTGGGAGGAGCTGCCCCAAATGGACATGCACATGGGCAGTTCATCGTTATCCATGCGGTGCCAACTGCCGTCATAATGCAACAGGTAACCGTTGTAAATGCTGGTATAGCCCGCTATCCAGAAATCATTTTCAGCAAAGCCGAAAATTTCAAGGTAGGATGCCCGCGGGCCCTGTATTTTGGGGTCTACATTGCGCCAGCATTTGCCGTCCCAGTGCCATATCTGGTAAGCGTTCAGGTCGCTGTGGCCTACGCACCAGACATTGTCCTCTTCGGTGCCCCAAATGTCATACATATAAATCTGAAAAGCATCGCCGGCCGTCAGCGTGTCGGCCGTCCATTCAAAATCGTGGCCGGGGTATTCCTTTTGTTGATTATTTCCTGCTCCCAAAGGGGTTTTGTCCCGTTCGCAGGAAATTATTAAAAGGCCAACGAGAAAGAGCGGAATAAATAAAATTCTGAAATGCATGTAAACCTCACGGCTAAAAATATTATTGAAGATCAATCATTTTTAAAAATGCTATATTCATTTCGAGCGCGTTGATATCAAGTGTTGTCCTGCTTAATCCCGATTTTGAATCTGTCCCTGAACATATGGGCATCATCTCTTTTTTATGCTGTTGAAGCGCTATTTTCCCATCCATAAGAAAATAGAAATCGCTGTTATGGATACATAAATTATAAAGTTGTGATAGTTAAAATTCAAGTGAAAAATATTTTAGAGAAGAAATTACGGTCTACAGCAAGAAAATTGAAGAACCCGATACAATCCAATATGCATATAAACAAAATGCCCGTTTATGTGACGGGCATTTTGAGGGGTAAGATAAAGTCCATTATTCAGGTTAGTCGGTTACTTTTCGACACTTTTCTTGCGGCGGTTTCTGTAAAAAATGACCCCGGCGGCGAACAAACCGATATACAAGATCAGGAATCCGGTCAGGGAAAGCCGTACGCCCAGGTAATAGGATTCGGGATGGAACCGGAAACTCAGCGTATGGGAGCCCGCCGGAACAACCACCGAGCGCAGCATGTGATCGGTTTTGTAGATTTCAATCTCTTTGCTGCCGTCAAGAAATGCCGACCAGCCTTTGGGATAATACATTTCCGAGAGGACCATCAGGGCCGGCTTGTCCGTGTACAGTTTCAAATCAATTTTTTCCGGCTGCCACAGGGTAATACTGATGGAAGAGCTGTCCGGTTTTTCAACCGGCTCTGCAGTATTCTTTTCCAGAATAGCCATCGATCCGGGATGAAATTCCGGGCTGTTGATAAACTGCAGCCGTTTTACGCCGTCCGCAATCACCTGGTAACCGCCCACAAAATAGGCGCGGGGAAGCGCGTCGTTGTTGCGGTAGGCCAGCAGTTTGCTGTTTTGGTCCGAGGCCACCAATGTCAGCCGGGGCGATGGCAGTTCCTGATTCGCGACCAGGTATTTTACGTTCATCATATCGACCACATTCCAGTTGATGGGCAGCGCGCCGCCATCCACATTGACATAGAGGCAGTTGTCCACAATTTCCTGAATGGTCTGCAGTTTCGCCGGGGAATATCCGCCGAGGGCTGGTGATAGGCCCGCTGCTCCGCGAGCGCGGGATTGATGAATTTCCCGGACACGTAGGAGCCGTCCAGGACGAGAAAATTGATGGCGATGACGGCAATGAAGATAACAGGAAGCAGGTCCTTTCGCAGCCATTTTCTCTGAACGGTGATGACTGCCGCGAACCCGATCAGCAGATAAATGAGGCTGTAAAAACTGGATGTCCGGAGCATATCCAGCCGGACTTTTTTCAGGGCGCCCACAACCTCCTGCCCGAAACGCTGCGCTTCGCCGGCATGGGTAAGGGAGAAAGAAGAACCGAACAGCAGCGGAATGATGACCAGTCCCGCAAAGATGCCGGAGATGATGTATAGCTTCTGATTGACTTCGGGACGGTCGGTCTCCGGCTTCATCAGATACTCCAGGCCGTAGGCGGCCAGCACCGCTGCATTGAACATCACCAGCACGAGTATCATCATGGGCACCCGGAATTTATCGAAATAGGGCACATAGTAAAAGAAAAACTTATAGAGTCCCGCGAAATGCTTTCCCAGCGACATGAGCATGGCCAGGCCGGTCAGCAGGGTGAGGCTCATCACCTCCCGCCGCTGCCACCGGAATACAATTCCAATAATGGCCAGAAAAACCACCAGAATCCCCAGATACTCATAGGATTGCGTAAACGGCATGTCGCCCCAGTAGGTGGGCAGTTCCCTTCCTTTCCAGGCGGGAATGGCGTTGCCAGTGTACAGCTCGTTGGAAGTCCCGCCGTGAAATTTGGGAATAATCAGGTTCCACCATTCCGAAATGGAGTAGGACCAGTTGGTGGCATAGTCAAATCCGACACCCTTTTTTTCCTGAACTGTCTTCGCGGTTTCCTGAAGCGAAATGGCATGGCCGCCGCGGGTGGAATAGGGCGTATACTCCTTCACGGAGAACAGATTCTGGGAAATGACCAGAAAGGTGATAACGGCAGCGCCGGCAGAAAGCCCCGCCAGCTTACCGATTCCGCCCCATTTCTTGGCTTTGACGATGCGGTAAAGGGGCGGAATGACCATGAATAATACCAGCATGAGCGTGTAGAAGATAATCTGATAGTGCTGGGTGCGAAACTGCAGGGAAAACGCGCCGGCGAACAGCAGGGCCGAGAGGATGGTCCGCCGCTCCACCAGCATCAGGGCGGTCAGCAGAACATAGGGCATCCACATGATGGCCCTGAATTTGGCGAAATGCCCCACAATGATAAGCGCCTGAAAATGGGGCATGAACACAAAGGCCAGGGCGGACAGCATGCCGGCGGCGGCAGATAATCCCAGATATTTGATCAAAAGGAACATGCCGATGGCCCCGGCGAGGAAGTACCAGATCCGCCAGTCGCCCAGCGCGCCCAGTTTCCCCAGCAGGGTATCCAGCGACCACACCGCCGGCTGAGCAAAGAAATAGGTCGGCATTCCCCCGAACAAATAGGGGTTCCAGAGCGGATAATGCCCGAGTTTGCTCTCCCAGGTCTTCAATTGATGGGTTGTCCCGATGCCGGAGGTGATATCACTGCCGGAGGGCTGCATCCCCTGAAACACCATCGGTTTGTATAAAAATGCCAGCAGGATTAAGAGCAGTACGAAAAAACCGATGATATATTTTGGCTTTTCAAGATTTTCCAGAAATGAACTTTCCGGTTTTAAGGAAGCGGTCGTCACTTTCTTCTGTTTTGCTGTTTTCTTTGTTTTTGCCATGATTGTTCCAGTACGTTTGATATTCAGAAATCAAAAAGTAATCATAAATTTTATTCCCATCAAACAGGATTATATTTTGCGAAATGGCGCCGGCGAGGCATGTCGGCAGAATATGACCAGGGCCGGGGTCGAGTGTATCCCATCCGCAGTCTTCCGCAAATTTCCTGATTCAAATTCATGACGGACATGACTCTCATTGGCCGGTCAGCGTTTTCATGAACTGATAAATCTTCCGGTAAACAATCTCCTTTTCCACATCCAGGCTGATCAGATGATAGGATTCCTCCAGCTCAACTTTTTCCTTCTCGGAGGAAGAGATGTGGTCATAGATATACTGCAGGTTGGAGAATTGTACGGTGCGGTCCTTCCGGGAATGGAGCAACAGCGCCGGCGCGGTGATTTCCGGCAGATCTTCCCTGGTATGCCGCAGAAGCCCCAGCAGTTCATCGACGCTCCGGATAGGGTATTTATAATAGGTGGGGATGCGGCTTTTTATCTCCTTATTTCTGATGTCCGGTCCCTTGGATTTGTGCTGATAGGGGATGAAATGCCGGGCCAGCGGCAGAAGCCGGAGCCGCCAGTCTATCAGAAATACGGCGCCGGCAAGGCTGATCACGCCTGCCGGTTTGTGATGAGACGCCAGATGAAGGGCCAGGGCGGCCCCCATGCTCTGGCCGCAAACCACTACCTTTTCGCAGCTCTTTTCGAGCTCCAGGTATTTTTCCCGCGCGGACATATACCAGTCCAGCCAGCGCACATTTTTCAGATTGGCGGGAGCAGTGCCATGGCCCGGTAGCAGCGGCAGAGAGATGGTGCAGCCGGTCTCCCGCTGCAGCCTTTCGGCCAGTTCTTTTCCTTCAAACGGGGAGGCCGTAAAACCGTGGAGGAACAAAAAACCAATTTCATTACCTTTCTTGAATACCGGCTCAGCACCCGGCAAAATTTTACCTGACTCCATCCGGAAACCTCGTTTTCAGTTAGCTCCTGACTTACCGCAATTTATCTTTATCAATTTCTTTGCAGCAAATTTTGCCGGACCAGCAGTTCGGCAATCTGAACGGCGTTGGTGGCTGCGCCCTTGCGCAGATTATCGGCGACGATCCACAGGTTGAGCCCGTTTTTGATGCTCTCGTCCCTGCGTATCCGCCCCACAAAAACCTCGTCCCGGTCCTCCGCCAGAATGGGCATTGGATAGCTGTTCTTATCGGGTTCATCCTGTACCACTATCCCCGGCGCTTCTTTTAAGAGCCGGTAGATTTCCTCCAGTTCAAAAGGATGTTCAAATTCCAGGTTGACCGATTCGGAATGGCCCGTTTTCACCGGCACCCGTACCGTGGTGGCGGTAATCGCCAGCTCAGGCAGGCCCATAATCTTCCGGGTCTCAAATATCATCTTCATTTCTTCTTTGGTGTAGCCGTTGGAATTGAATACATCGATATGCGGCAGACAGTTATTGGCAATGTGATGGGGATAAAACGGCTCCGCGCTGTCGCCGGTCCGCAGCTGGATTATCGAGCAGTTGGGATTGGCAATAATGCCGTTGTGATTTTTCATTGCGTCAGGGTTCACTTCCGGGACGACCAGGGGAATCGCAGGGTCCATCCGCCAGGCGGAGCTGTTGTCAATCACCACTGCGCCGCTTTCGGCGGAGACCGGCGCATAATCCAGGCTGACCGCTGCACCGGCCGAAAACAGCGAAATATCCACTTCCCTGAAAACCTCCGCATCCAGCACTTGCACCCGAATTTCCTCACCCCGAAAATAAATTTTGTTTTCGGCGGACCGCTCGGAAGCAACCGGCACCAGTCTATTGACCGGGAATTCACGCTCTTCCAGAACCTGAATCATTTTTTGTCCCACCAGTCCGGTCGCCCCTACCACCGCTACGTTATAACTCTTTTTTTCTCTCAATTTCTTTCCTCAAATTCAGCTTCAACCATAAAAATTCTGAATTTTTATTTGGACTGAATCTAATAACAGTTCCGCAATCTCCAAAACTATTTTTTGAAAATTAAATCGTTCGGACATATTGAAATCCCCCAAAATGCTGCCGATTTTGCATATTTTTTACAAAATTCTTTAAATGCAGGTATCCATGTACTGACAGGGGGAAGAAATGGCAATCTCCCAAAAAATTATCTGGACTGACTTGTTATTCATGAATTCAAATTGTTTTCAGCCCGGAAAAACCATAACTTTCGGCGCATTAATTAACGGGAGCGGCATATATGCGGAACCGCTATTCGGCAGTGCTTTTCGATTTCGATTATACCCTGGCGGATTCTTCGCGGGGCGTCATTGAATGCATCAATTTTGCCTTGGGCGAACTGGGAATCCCTCCTGCCGTTCCGCAGAAAATCCGCCATACCATCGGCCTTCCCCTCACCGACACCTTTCTTCGCCTGGTGGGAAAACAATATGCCGAACAGTCAGGGGAATTTGTCCGCCTGTTTATTCAGCGCGCCGATGAGGTAATGGCGGACATGACTGTCCTTTACGGAGAAGTGGATGCGGTCCTTAAACAAATCAGGGCGCACCATATTTCAACCGCAATTGTGTCCACAAAATTTCGTTACCGCATCGAGAATATCCTGAGGCGTGAAAATCTGCTCCACCATTTCGATGTCATTGTGGGGGGAGAGGATGTCAGCAGCCACAAGCCTGATCCCGAAGGATTACTGAAAGCCGTTGCGCTGTTGAGGTGCAATCCGCTGAAGTCCATTTATATCGGAGACAATACCACGGATGCGGAAACCGCGCGCAGCGCCGAAATCGATTTTGCGGCTGTTTTGGGCGGCGTGACGCGCCGGCGTGAGTTCGAAAAATTTGATGTTCTGGGGATTCTCGAAAATCTCTCCGAGCTTCCCGGATTCCTGGAACTGGAATAAAAAACATAATCGAGTGAAGATCGTATGCTGAGGAATGAAGGCGATCCCCTCAAACAGGTCATCGTATGCAGTCCGAAAAAAGAATTTTTCGAGGTAAAAGATAAAAAGTCCCACAACATCACGCTGGTGGCGGAACGGGACGCGGCGCAGAAACAGCATGCCGGATTAAAAAAAGCACTTGAAAATTTCGGAAGCGAGGTCGCGGATATCGCCGAGCTTCCCGGCCATCCCAACTCCGTTTTCACCCGCGACACGGCGGTCTGCACGCCGCGCGGATTCATCCGGCTGAGAATGGGTCTGCCGAGCCGGGCCGGCGAAGCGCTGTGGATGACGGAAACGCTGCTCGCGATGGGCATATTACCGGCCGGTGAAATTGCCGCCCCCGGCACTGCGGAGGGCGGCGACATTATTCTGGCCGGGCGGACCGCATTTATTGGGGCCTCCTCCCGTACCAACGCCGAAGGCATCCGGCAGTTGAAAAACATTTTGGGCTCCATGGATTATGAGGTGCGGGTGGCGGTGGTGCCAAAACCATACCTTCATATCGGGGGCGCCATGAGCATGCTGGGGCCGCGCCGGGTGCTGTCCTGCAGGGACGTCTGTCCCGCAGATTTTTTCAGGGGATATGAAAAGATCGAAATTCCCGCAGCCGATTTTATCAGCGGCAACGTGATCTGTCTGGGAAATGATGAAGTGATCGCCGACAGTTCGAACACCGAAGCAATCAACAGGCTGGAGAAAGCCGGAATTACGGTCCGTGTACTGGATTTGTCCGAATTTGTGAAGGGAACCGGCGGACCAAGCTGTCTTATCATGCCGGTGGATCGCGC
>JARRQT010000105.1:0-15443 GCA_037381445.1 Calditrichia bacterium | reverse complement strand
GAAGCCCTGCTGGAAGTGACCGGGGCCAAATGGGGCGTCCCGCGTCTCTCCATGGTTATCGACGACCGGCCCGGCAGTGTGAAGGAAGTCGCGGATATTATCCGGAATTACCCGGCCAAAATTTTAAGTTTTTTGATTACCAAATACCAGATGCCGCCGGACAAAAGAGAGCTGATTCTGCGCGTGGACAGCGATCAGTTGCCTCAAATCATCGCCGACCTGGAGAAGAAATACGGGAAGGTGATTGTGCACGAATCTTCCTGAAAACAAATCCTCCGGGTAGGAGGGGAATCCTTTCCCCGACCTAACAGCATCACATATTGCATTTATCACAGTATCGGCAATAGGAATTGCCTCTTACCACTACCCCGCCAAATAGCAGGGGAATCCTTTCCCCGACCAAATGCCATTACATACTCAATTCATTGCATTGTCGCCGATGGGAATCACTTCCTGCCTTGCTGCAGCTGCCTACTCCACTTCAATAACATCATAAACCGAAGGATTGCCGACGGACTGATCTCCCCCGCCGCCCTGCCATTCACCGGCCTGGCGGCCAACCGTGCGGAATTCCCCCACTCCCCCGGCGCCGTGGTCATCCTGCCCGCCAATCATCACGTACGCATTTCTTAATCTCACAACGGGGAAATATTTCAGCGGGACGGCAAACTGCACACTCTTGTCCTTCACGAAACCAATGGGATGGTCATTGTCCTGCGGACGATATTCGGCCAGAATTTTATTGTCGGAATCTACAAGCCGGTATCCGTTCCCCACAAAAATCATAAAATTATAGGCATAATCTTTGGATACGGAATAGTTGGCGTTCATCTCCACCCGCGTTTTTCGGGGTCCTGCCTCCTCCCCGAAGTTCAGCGCGATGGCGGTATAGGTCAACTGGTAGCCGCTCTCGGGCCGCCAGCCGGGATTCACCAGATTCTCATATTCTATTTTGAAATATAAACTTGTGTCATCCCTCCAGATTTTTACACTCCTGCCATCAAATATGCCAGGCTTAAAAGCAGGATTTTGGGGATAAACATATTTTCCGTTGGGCCCCCTGTCATCCCCTGCCGGATCATTCTTCGAAAATAGCAGGCGGGCTGCACTGTCCGGTTTGCGAACCGCATCTTCCGGTGTGACAAGATCAAATTCGGGACCTTTCAGTGCGGGCAGATCCATGTCCATCGACGGTTCGCAAAATTTCAAATCCGGCAATACATCAATTCCGCTTATCTGCACATTCGGGACCGTTACACCATTGAATTTTACCGCCGCCTCGCCTCCTGGATGAGAAATCCGTATATTGGCCGCAGAATTCATATCCCACAGAGTCTGGAATGAAACAAGTTCTCCCCTTCCGTCGGGCAGTTTCACCGTGAGATCCATAGTTTTATCAAGCGGCGTGACGGGCTCAAGCATGATTGCAAAATTATCTTTTTTCTTTTCATACCGGCCGGAAATAGGCGTCTCACCGAGGCGGAATGTGAATTCCACAGCCGACATATCTGATGGCAGATGCGGCTCCAACAGCAATTTCCCCGCGGAAAGGTCCGGTTTGATGCCCAGCAAATCCTGGTTGACATTCCGGATAAACTCCGCCAGGTTCCAGGCCTGTGAAACGGTCCCCGAAATGCGCGGAGACGCTTCGTCGGGCCGAGGCCAGGCTTCCAGCAGCTCCGAATAGCTGCCCGCCGCATCCTTTTGCAGAATCTGCCGCGCCTCATTCTGCAGGAGATTGTAAGCCAGATGTGCATTGTGGGGAAAGAGAGCAGTCAGCAGCGGACCGGCCAGCCAGGTCCACACAATTCCATTGTGATAGGCGGCATCCGGCACATAATAGGGCGCATAGTGGTGATAGGGGTGAAAATTGGGATCCTTCTGCCAGAGGGAGCCGACACCCCAGGGATAGGTCAGCTTATCCACCACCGTGGTGAGCACCTTTTCCGCCTGCGATTTTTCAAGAACGAGTGATTCCGGAATGGTCAGCGCGAAAATCTGATTGGGGCGAAGCTGTTTGTCCGGAGTACCGTCTTCATTCAGATGATCATAAAGGTCGCCGTCTCCGGAATTCCAGAAATATTCTGCAAAATTCTCTGTGGTCTTTTGTTCGATCCGTGTCCATTTTTTGGCCAGAGCTTCATCCCCCGTTTCTCTTGCCCACCGGATTGAGATCCGCAGCTGCTCCAGCCACAACGCCTGAATTTCCACCGCCCGGTTGCCGCGCGGCGACCAGGGTCCTTCGCTTCCCACCGCATCCATCCAGGTTTCGGCGTCGGCATGGGTGAGGAATCCCAGCTTATCCACATGATATTTTAATGCTCCTTCCATGGCCCGACGCAGTGCCGGGAAAATCTCTTTGATGAAAGCGGTATCACCACTGTATTTCACATAATTTTCGCACGATTTGACAAACCAGGGGGTGCCGTCCACTGTGTTATAAATGATTTCCTTCAGCATCACCCGGTTGGGAATTCGCCCATAAAATTGAGACGATGTATCCCGATTCTGGAAATCCGAAAAAGAAAGAAGCACCTGCCGCGCCTCGTCAAACTGGCCACTGCATAAAAGCGCACCGGTGAAGGAAATAAAACTGTCCCGGCCCCAGTAATTATTAAACCAGGGCAGACCGGCCCAGATGCCCTTCCCCCGCTGTTCGGTCACCAGATCATCCATGGAAATCAGTGCCCAGCGGTAGGCCCGGTCAAGTTCCAGATTGCCGGTGCGGACGACGGCATTTTGCAGGAGGCGGCGAATCCGTTTGCCTCGTACTTCCGCTATTCTGCTGCTATCGGAAACCAGCGCAGACATCTGTGCCAGCTCCGGTTTGGTCTGCGAAAACATTACCGCCACGGTCACTTTGCCGGAGGCCTGCATCTTGAAACCAATACCCCGGCCGGAATCTTCACCTTTTTTCTCACTGTCCAGGAACAGCGATTTCACAGCCGCCGCCTGGCCGGATACCTCACAGGCAATGAGGGCCGGTTTATCCTGTCCGAAACCATGAAACTCGGTTTCGAGGGACTGCTTTTCACGATTCCAGTTCCAGAGATTTGCAGTGATGGGTTCCGCAAACCGAAAGCGCACCTCCAGTTCCATAGAGTCTGCCGGAACGATGTCCAGCATGAGGAGATTCAGTGAATCGACGAAATGAAAAACTTCAGTGAAGCGGGCGTAGCGGCGCACCAGCCGGTCGGGATAAAGTTGAATATCTTCAGCGGCACCCCGGTCAACCGGCTGTCCGTCAGCAAAGAGGGAGTAATCCTGCAGATAGCGCTGTTCAAGAATGGTATATCCCTCGAATCCATTGTGATTGGGCTGCTGCGCTTCGCCGTACCAGAAGGCCGCCTTTTTGTTGGTGAAGATAAACTGACGGGGCTGGTCGGGTTTCAAATCCAGCTTCATGTTTTCAAAAAGGCTGTCCTGTGAAAAAAGAGACGTTATCGCGATCAAAATACCGCTCAGAAAAATACATAATTTTAACGGCATGCCTGTTTCCCGGTTCATTAACAAATCGCTTTCTCCAATGAAATTTTCATTTCTCCATTTAATCTGGAATCCAGGTCCTAATTTCTTCAGCAGCCTGAAATTCCAACCCGCTCCATGCAATTTCCGCCGAATCCACCCACACATAACCCAAATCCTGCATATTTCATTACTATTGCATTTTCAGAATGACAAATCCGTATGCATCCAGATGCAGATTCCGAATATCAACCAGGTGGATGCCCGGCCCCATTTTTTCACTCCCGAAAATGTAATAAAATTTTCTTTCATCACCGCCCTGCACCTGCATATCCAGCGGCGATGAAGCAAAATTGATGACCACCGCAAATCGCTCCGCTCCGGATTCCCTGGAATAGGCCAGAACTTTTCCGGGAGCGGAGACCTCCATGAACTTTACACTGCTTCCTGAAAATGCCGGGTGGGACTTGCGCAATCCGATCAGCTCCCGGTAAAATTGAAACATGGGATTTCCCACAAGATTCCAGCGCATGGGTTCGCGGGTTTCCCGAAGGCCAACCTCCTGTCCATAATAGACCAGCGGCATGCCGGGCAGCGTGTAGAGGAGCGCTGCCGCCGCTTTTGCTGCCCGCGGCCCAAACTGGCTGATGAAACGCGGCATATCCTGATTTTCGATATAGCGGAAATCCACAACCTGCGGGGGATAGTTTGCGGCAGTTTTTTCCAAACCAAAACGCAGTCCCTCCACCGATTTCCTGCCCCGGAAAACATCCAGCACATTGCCGTAAAAATCGGTGTCATAGCTCATGTCAAACTCGAAATCGTGATAGGCGGGGTCCCGCGGCAACACTTCATCCAGCAGTGCGACTTCCGGATTCCAGGATTTGATCTTCCGCCGGAAATCTTTCCAGAAATCATGCGGCACGCCCCAGGCGGCGTCGCAGCGTAATCCGTCCACACCATGATCAATCCAGAATTTCGCTGCCTTCAGAATAAAATGGCGGACATTGGGATTGTTGTAATTCAAATTAGGGAGCTGGTCCCAGTCGTTGTGGAATTCATACTCGCGCGGACCGTGCCAGATATACCAGTTGCGGAACACCGACTGGGGATTATACCAGGCCGAGAGAAAATAGGGGTGCTGATCGGAACTGTGGTTGGCCACAAAATCAAAGAAAAATTTCATCCCCCGGCGGTGCAGGTCGCTGATAAGGGAGTCGAACTCCGCCAGCGTCCCGTAATCCTTTTCAATGCTGAAATAGTCGACCGGCGTATATCCATGCTCGGTAGGACTTTCCATGATGGGCATCAGCCACACACAGTTGACGCCGAGTTCCTGCAGGTAATCCAGTTTGCTCCGCAGGTCCCGGAGGGTGCCCTGCCGGGTCGAATCGGGGCCAAAGGCGCGCAGATAGATCTGATAGGTCACAGCATTTCGCGTCCATCCCGGCGTCTCCCGGAAATCCATAAGGCTCAGCGCATGGTTGCCGTTGCTTTGAAACAGGTAAAGCTGCGGCGGAAAGGGTCTTGAATCGGGTCCTGCCAGAGCATAGGAAAAGTAGGTGCCGGGCCGCATCCCGCTGGTTAAGAGAGAATCACCCCGCCAGTTCAATTCTGCCGGATTATTGTTATCCTCCAAAACTGTGAACGGCTGGTTGGCGGAATTCTGAAGGATAAGCCCATCGGAGAGCAGCCGGAAATTCCAGTCCAGCGGCTCAGCGAACAGGGGCGGCACCGTCAGGACGGAGTTGAATCCTTTCCAGCCGTCTTCCACCCGTTCATCATTAGCGGGATCCGGTATCCAGTGCTGGTTGTTCAGCACAAATTTGTATTCATATTGACCCGGCCGCAGCGGCTTGCACAGTTCCCAAACGGACGATCCGGAATTTCCCAGGGTGTCCGCACCTGCCTGCCAGCGATTGAACTCCCCGGCGACTGAAACGGTTTGAAGGGGGGCGTATTCAGTTGCATCCTCGGTCTTCAGGCGGAAATCTGCAAAACTCGCGGGGAATTTGCGACAGTATACGGTGGTTGTGTCCGGAACGCTCCACAGGGCGCCGTCAGAAACCCGTAATACAAAGCGATAATCCCCGGTTTTCCGAAAAACCGCCTGGGGAAAAGCGGTGTCCGCATCGCCAGTGATCTGCACCGCTACGGTATCGCCCAGCACCTTCCATTGAAAAATGGCCAGATCATCCAGGTCAGGATCATAACTCAGGCCGCCGTCCAGATGAACCGGTTCGCCGGGGCGGCAGAACTGACTGTATCCCGCCTCTGCTACGGGGGCTTCATTTTGCGCATTGACTACAAAAATGGAGCGGTACTGGCGCGTCCTGTTCTTTTTGCTGTCCGTGAGCGCCGCCGCAAAAGCATGTTCGCCTTCCGGGAGCGATTTAATTTCTGCCTCCAGTAAATGATTTTTGCGGTCATATTTCATTTCGACCGGTTTTTCATCAATTAAAATCCGGCTCTTTTTCAGATCAATTTTTTCCGTTCGGCTCCCGAGTTCAAACCGGATTCTTATTTCCAGCGGAAATCGGATGATGCGCTGCCCCGGGAGCGGTGAAATTACCTTTAAATGCGGCTTTTGAGGAGGATCGAGATAGAGCAGCGAGTTGCTGCGGATCCCGCCAAAATCAGGATTCGCGGGATCGCGCACGTAGATCCGATCATCGATGACAAAGCGGTATTCATAAGTGCCATAGGGCAGTTTTTTCTCTATCTGCCAGACGCCCGCAGAATCCGGCCCCTGAAGCAGATCGGCATTGAGATCAAAATTATTGAAATTCCCCGCCAGCGATATTTTCCCGGCAGGTTTTTCCCATTTGATCGAGAACCGGACGGAGACAGAATCCGTACCGGCACTTGCCCTCATGGGAGACCCAATCAATATAAGACTGATACACAGAACCAAAGCGAAAATCAAACGCATTAAACAATCCTCTTATTGGCAATTTACCGGATTCAGGCCGGGAACCATTTCCTCCCGCGGGCAGCATATGCACGGAGAAAATAGCAGTATTTTTTTCATATCTCAACCAGTCTGAACATTAAGTAAAAGTCCTCCTTCGCACTGAAAAGGAGGACTTTTACCGGAAACCTTCTTGTTTGCTGGCGGCCGGCGCACACGCCAGCAATGTCTCCCGCGATTTTATTTCATCAGGACCATTCTCCGGTTCCGGACAAATTCTCCGGCCCTGAAATGCAGGATGTAAATGCCACTGGCCATTTTCTGTCCGCGCTCATTGGTCCCGTCCCATTTGAGATTGTAATGCCCGGGTTGATAGACTTTATCCGCGATCACTTTCACCTGCTGCCCCAGAATGTTGTAAACCACTAGCTGAACATGCTGAAGCCGGGGAATTTCAAATTCCACTTTGGTTTCAGGATTAAACGGATTGGGATAATTCTGGCTAAGCTGGTAAGACAGCGGCATGGTTTTGGAATTATCATCGATGCCGCTGACGATCCCCTGTTCGGGCGTTTCCAGTTTCTTGTCGGTATAAATGCGGAACTCCCCGGGATTCAAGGCAATAACAGCCTGGGTATCGGATACATCGATGCTGTCGCCTGAGAAATAGTCATACCATTTCCCGGTGCTCTGGAAATTGGGATTTACATTCATCGGTACCACATTGAAATTCCCAATAATGGTCGCATTCATGCTGGGATGGGAGATATTTATGCGGCGGTCGTATTGCCCCTGCCCCACCCGCATGCTGACAACCGACTCGGGGCTGCGGAAAACCTCATTTTCCCGGCGAAGTTTGAGGAGAGCGGACACCACTTTATACAGGGTACGACGGTTCTCCTGCTGATAATAATTCCATAAAATGGGTTTGGAATCGGTACGGCCATTATCGGGCAGTTCCTGATCGTAACCCAGTTCCTCGAACTCCCACATCATTTTAGGCCCGGGAAGAGTTAAAAAGAAGGCCTCAACCAGTTTCATGCGGTCCAGCGCAACATTCAGCTTTTTGATATCATAATTCCCGCTTGCCCGTCCCCATTGCAGATTTTTATACATGAGCCACTGCTCGTCATGGCTTTCCATGTAAGTCACCAGGTTCGGTTCGGTCCATCCCCGGCTCTTGTAATATCCCCAGGCCAGATTGGAGGAGAGATTGGAATCTTCCAGCCAGCCCATGGCCGACTGGGAATATTCGGTGTTCATTTTGCCCCACAGCAGAATTCCGTGGTTGGAGAGAACAGTCTCTTCATCATTTGCGCCAAGGTGCTCAAAAATAATGTAGGCGGTGGAATCCACTGTCCGGATCTTATCCGCCATGCGGGTAAGCAGGTCAATCCGCTGCTGATTGTAATTATAAAAGGAGCCGGTCTGCATAAAACCCTTGGTCAGATCGAACCGGTATCCATCAATCTTGTATTCCTTCAGCCAGAAGGCATTGACGCGGTCCACGAAAGTCTTGGTTTCGGGACTGGTATGGTTGAAGTCATAACCGACATTGAAATCGTGCTTGGGAAGGGGATTATACCAAGGATTTTGGGAAGAAGGCCGATTATTGGCGGCATCCCAGTAAAGACGCACCAGCGGCGACTGCCCGAAGCTGTGATTCAGCACCATATCGATAATAACGGCAATACCCCGCTTGTGGCACTCATCGACAAATCTCTTCAAATCGTTTGCCGGCCCGTAATATTTATCCGGCGCGAAATAGAACGAGGGATTATATCCCCAGCTCAGATTCCCTTCGAATTCGTTTATGGGCATTAACTCAATGGCATTGATTCCCAGATTCTGCAGATAGGATAATGTATCAATCAAGGTGGCATAATCATGATTCGCAATGAAATCGCGGATCAGCAGTTCGTAGACCACCAGATCCTCTTTGGCCGGACGTGCATAGCTGTCGGTGTATTGCCACTGGAATGGCGTCTGATCGGTCTGAAGCACCGAGACCGGCTCGGAAGTTTTTCCGGCGGGATAAGCTTTCAGATTCGGATAGGTGGCGGAGGAAATATACTGATCATTCCAGGGATCCAGCACCTTCCGGGTATAGGGATCGGCGATCCTGATTTTCCCATCCACATAATATTGAAAGGCGTATTCCTGTCCCGGTGTCAGCCCGTCGATGGTAATCCACCAGCGCACGCTGTCCGCCTTCAGGGAATCGCGTTTCATGAAATAGCGGGTATCCACTTTCCAGTCGTTGAAATCTCCCAGCACATAGACAAATTTCTTGTAAGGAGCAAAGAGAGAAAGCGTCACTGAAGTCGCGCCTGTATAATTAATGCCGTCCACATTTCCTGCCGGCAAGGCTTTCTCCTGCATGGCCGGATTCACCATGATATAAAATGCCGTGGTATCTGAAAAACCGGTGGTGTCCCAGGCCACCAACTGCAGGTCCTTTAGACCGCTGCTGTAGTCTGCTGCGATAAAATCGTAACTCAGGGTATCCCCATAAATATAGGCAAGCCGCGAACCTTCCAGCAAAAGTGCCAGGGAATCGATTTTGGTATTCTGCGTCACTGCCGTCCCCACCACATGCACGGTGTCACCGGATTCAGCAAAGACCGGCGAGCGCCGGGGATCCCCGAACGAATCATCAATCTGCGGCTCCAGCAGAACCGGCGTCAAGGCCGACTGATACAGGGTAATATCCCAATTCGTGCCGCCGGTATTATGTCCCCAGTAATTACCCGAATTAAATACATAATGCAGTGTATGAATGGAAGTATCCGTAGGCACTTTTATCTGCCACAGGGTTGTGGATATCTTAATCATGGGAGATCTGACTGCCTCATTATTGTAGAGAACACTTCCTACAGGCCACAAACTATCCGGCGGTATCTGCCATTTCCCGCTGCCCAGCTCATTCACACCCCAATGCAGAATCAGGCTTGTTATTGTGCTGGGGATTTCCGAATTCTGGGTCGGATCAAAACTGATAGTGATTGTGTCTCCCGACAGCGGATGGCTGGGTGTCCACCAGCTTCCGTTCTGCGCGAAAGTGTTGGTAAAAAATATGATTAGCACCGCAAATGTAAAAAAATACTTCATTTTATATCTCTCCTCTTATTGCGAAACAGGACCAATCTCCGAAATGCAAACGTTACTGTTTTTTTGCAGTATAAACCAGTGCCTGATACGGCAATAATTCCTTAAAATATATTTTTTCAAAAGTCTTGGTATCACCGGCATTCCTATAATTTTTAAAAACAATGCCACGCAGTCGATCGCGGACTTCTTTAGAGGTGGTGACAATCACTTTCCGGGCGGTTTTGTTCTGCAGATTGAATACAACCACGGCCGCCGTGCTGTCATCCTCCCGCAGAAATGCCCCCGCCGATCCCGAGTAGGAAGCGATCTGCAGAGGGATGAATTTCCCTTCCGTCAAGCAGGAATACTGCTTTCTCAGATCGATCAGCGAACGATACATGTTCTGAAGCGCCGTATCCGCACCCGCCCAATCCAGCATCGATTTCTCGAACAGTGACGGCTTTTGGGTCTCCCCTATTTCCTGTCCGGCATAAATCAGGGGGATTCCCGGTGCGGTGAAGATAAATGTTGCATAAGCTTCAATGGCCTCAGGACCAAATTCCTGCATACTGCGCTGCTCATCGTGATTTTCGAGAAAACGCATGGGAAGCGAATTCCGTGGATAACGGCTGTCCTTCTGATCTATCAACGTGACTGCTTCCGCAGTTCTTTTTTCCGATTTTCTGACCTCCTTCAGCAGATGATAAAGCGTCCAGTCGTAATCGGAATTGAAACCGGCCAGAATGATTTTCGGGTCTTCCCACTCCGCCAGCATGTAAATGTCCGGTTTCACTTCCTTCAGTCGCCGAATGGTCTCTTTCCAGAAATCATAAGGAACCATACCGGCCACGTCACAGCGGTAACCGTCGATATCAAATTCTTTCACCCAGTAGAGAAAAGTCTCCGTCATATATTCCCGCATGGCGGGATTGTCATAATTGAAATCGGTGACATCGCTCCAATCCTCCACTTCCCGCGTAAACTGCCCTTTCTCATCCTGCATGAACCAGTCGGGATGCTCCTTCATCAGCACATTATCATTGGAAGAATGGTTGGGGACGATCCCCAGAATGACTTTCATTCCCCTTTGGTGAATCGCCTTCACCAGTCCGCGAAAATCTTTTTTGGTGCCGTACTCGGGATTGACTGCCCGGAAATCCCGCACAGAATAGGGACTGCCCAGCGTGCCCTTGCGTCCCTTCTCGCCGATGGGAAATATCGGCATCAGCCAGACAATAATACACCGCGCTGTGCCCAGAGCGGAGCCGGGGCCACAGTCTGATCACCAAAATTCTCGAGTTCTTTTTCTCTCCCTTGTTTTTTGTCGCAATACAGAACTACTGAAAGCAGCATCAGCATAAGAAGCAGACCTTTCGCTTTGGGCATCTCAATCTCCATTATTCAATTCTTCAAATACAGACCTGTATTCCATATGATTTTTCAGATTTTGTTTTGAAAAATTCAGGTTTATCCAGGGATTCCCCGGGAATTTTTCCTTCAGGAGACGGCCCAGCAATTCAAATTCCCCCGGATGCATTTCAATGACCGCCTCGCTCACGTCGATTCCGGCACGCAGGCCGTAAAGGGTAATATCCAGAACAATATGATTGGCCGCAATACCGACGATAGCTTTGTTCTTTGTCCATGCCGCTTGGCACTGAATCTTTTTGTTTGCTTCCCCCATCAGCAATTCCTTGCGGTCCCGCAGCAGAATGAGCTTGTGATCCCATATTTTCTCAAGTTCCCGTTCGTGCAGTCCATAACTAAAAACCATTCCAATTTCGGGGATTTTGGTAAATGAAAAAAGCACCACTTTTACCCCGCGAGCCACCGCTTCGCGCAGCTCCTTCTCTATCTCAGCGATTTCACATTTCCACCCGGAAACGTAAATTTCTTCCTGTGCATCGGCAATCATTTCTTTGGCCTTTGAAATCAGATTTGTGTAACCGGTGATATTCCACAATTGTCCAATCTCAATATCCGTATCGACTTCTGAAAGTCCGTCTCTGAAATCCTCCAGTTTTTCCAGATAACGCCTTTCCAGCATTTTCAAAAATTCCTCGGGCGGCAGAGGGATATATTTTTCAGGCTGGGTCGACAGGGCATTCACTGCGCCATAGCTTTCCAGCCGGCGGATGACATCATAAATAGCGGAACGGGGCACGCCGCTTTCTTTGCTCAATTCATAACGCGTCACCGGAAAATTATTGAGGAGAGAAACATAAGCCTTTGCCTCGTATTTGGTGAACCCCAGTTCAGTCATTTTTTTGGCAATTTTTTCTGGTACCATTTCAAACTCCTTATAACTAAGCCAAACTTCCTGTTTCAATTGCTGCACAGATTCTATTGAGTCCGGATGAATTATTTCCATTTATAGAGTATCAGACTGCCTCCATTTCAATCCCGTCAAAGAGAAAATGAATGCAAAAATGACATACCTTACATCAAATATTTTGAACTCCTCCCAAACATCAAACCACAGACATTACCCTTTTACACTGCCCAGTGTCAAGCCGGAAATCAGCCAGCGACTGAGCAGCATGAACACTACCACGACCGGAATACTCACCATTACCGCCCCGGCAGAATATAACCCCCAGGCGACCTCCATATTGGACTGAAACAGCTTCAGCCCCAGCGGCAGCGTGAACAGGGAGCGGTCCTGAATCAGAACCGCCGCTACCAGATATTCCGACCAGGCAGCCATAAATGAAAACAGCGCGGATATGGCCAGGGCCGGGAGCGCCAGGGGCAAAATAATGCGATAAAATGCGAAGAATGGGCCGGCGCCGTCAATCATGGCGGCCTCTTCCAGACTCAGGGGAATGGTATCGTAATATCCTTTCATCTGCCATACGGTAAACGGCAAAGCAGTTGCCGAATAGGCAACGATCAGTCCCAGGTAGGAATCGTATAATCCCAGGTAAATCAGCATAATGAAGAGCGGAAGCAACAGCATGGTAACCGGAAACATCTGGGTGGTGATGATCCCCAGCAAGAAGCTTCCCTTTCCGCGAAATTTGTAGCGGGAAAAGGCATAACCCGCGGTTGCTGCCATTCCAACTCCGACCAGCGTAACGGCCACGGATATGACGATGCTGTTCCACATCCAGTGCAGAAACGGCTGTTCGAAAAACAACTGGTAATAGGAATGGAAATTTGCCCCTTCCGGAATGACCGCCAGGGATTTGCTCAGAAGCCGGTCCCCGGGACGCAGAGAAATGGAGATAACCCGCAATACAGGGTAAATTGCAAACAGGGTAAAGGCAGTGAGAACCATATAGGCCCCCCACTTCCCTTTCAGTGACAAATCCCGTGGTTTTCTTGCCATTTAATAAAAACTCCGTTAAAAATTACGTTTCGGATCCTGATTCTTTATCTGCTCAAATAAAAGACACCTGCCTGAGTTGCGCTAGCCATATACATTTTCCGCAGCTCGGGTGGCCTTGATGAAACGCCACCCGAATACAAAAAGAATCGCAAAAATGATCATGGAGAAAGCGGCCGCATATCCCATCCGGAAATAGGTAAAGGCAGCCTTGTAAACCCAGCTCACCAAAATGTGCGTGGTATCGGACGGCTCTCCCCCGTTACTCACCAGCCAGACCACATTAAAATTATTGAAAGTCCAGATAACGCCGAGCGTGATAGCCGGCACCATCACCGGTTTCAGAAGCGGCATGGTGATATTTTTAAATTTCTGCAATGCTGTAGCACCATCGATATCCGCGGCTTCATAAAGTTCGTCCGGAATGCTCTGGAGTCCCCCCAGCGCAACAATCATCATAAAGGGAAATCCCAGCCAGATATTGGTGATCAGACAGGCAGTAAAAGCGCCCCATTCCGTCGACAACCAGGGAATCTGCAGCCCCAGAAAACGTTCCAGTAACAGATTAACCGCACCGTATTCGGAATTAAACATTCCGCGCCAGGTAAGCGCAGTAATGTATTGCGGAACCGCCCAGGGAAGAATGAGCAGCGTGCGGTAGATGGATTTCCCCTTGATATCTTTATTGAGAATCAGGGCCAGAAAAACGCCCAATCCCACATGAAAAACCAGGTTCACCACCGTCCATAGTACCGTTTTGAAAAGAAAATACCAGAAACTTCGCTCTGTGATGACCTGCCAGTAGCTGTCCAGTCCCTTCAGTGACCAATCGCGAAAGTGGGTAAGATTCATATTGGAGAACGAAATGACCACATTATAAATAAAGGGATACAGCACAACCAGGCTCATGATGATAATCGCCGGCGCCGTGTATAAATACGCCAGGCGATTGGTATTTCCTAATTTTCCGCTAATTGCCGCCATATATAAATTTCAATCAAATTTCTGGTTTTGGTTTAATCCCGGTTTTCCGAAATCATTTTTTCAGCTAATTTCTGCATTTCCTCCGCGGCCTGTTCGGGGGATTTCTGGTTAGTGAAAATCCCCTGATAAGCGGGCCGCATGGCATCCCAAATCCAGCGCATTTCCGTATAAACGGGCATGGGACGACCCACCATCATCTGATCCAGCGCCTGTTCAAAAAGCGGATTATTCCTGAGCACAGGATTATTGATAGCCGCCTTGCGGGAAGGTATGATATTGAACTGCTCGCCGAATTCCAGTTCGACGGCAGGAGATGTCAGATATTTTACAAGTTCGACAGTAATCTTTAATCTTTCGCCTTTCAGATTGTTATTGAAGCAGTACCCCATGGGGAAAACCATGGGCGTAGGCCAAAGGCCCGTTTCATCAATTTTGGGAATACGCGCCAGACCGATATCAATCCCGCTTTTGATGTAAGTCCCCCACGACCAGGGGCCGTTAATGATCATCGCCACTCGCCGGTCCAGAAACAGGGCGTTCGCCGTTTCATAATCGCTTTCGCGGGGAATGATCTTATATTTGTTGCCCAAATCATATATCAACTGAGCGGCTTTGACCACAGCAGGCGTATTCAATGTGGGATTTTTATTGTCATCCACTACCCAGCCGCCGTATCCACCGATGAAAGGAACCGCGAAGGCGGGTTCGGTATAATTCCAGGCCAGCGCATAGGTATCGGGCCGGCCATCTCCGTTAGTGTCGCGGACCAGTTTTTCCCCCACGGCAATCAGTTCGGAAATTGTTTTGGGAGGGGTAGGTACCAATTGTTTGTTATAAACCAGGCACAAATGATTTCCAACCCGATCGGCAATCTGGAATAAATGGCCGTCGAAAACCGTATTTGCCGGAAAGGGTTCGGTAATGAAACTGTCGAGAAATGTTTGGTCAAACTGATTCTCAAGCGGTTTGATCACTTCCAGCTCCGATAGAGGCCCGATGAAATCGCTGGCGCAATGGATCAAAGCCGGGCCCTTACCGGCCAGAGAAGAGATAATGAAATTTGTGCGGAGCTCTTCGGGAGCATAGAATAATTGAATGAACTGATACCCCGGATACTTTTCACCGAACTTATTCAGTTTCTGCTGCAGGAGATTCCGCTCCACCGGCCTGAGCGATGTCCATATGACAATTTTTGAATTTGATGAATCAGAACACCCCCAGTTGGTCAGCGCCAGGCTTAGCAGGATCAATATAAAAATGTATTTAATCCACTTTATCATAACTTAGCTCTGTTTCTTCCGGCACTTTTTCCACACTCACTTCCGCGGACAGATGCCGGAACCAGAAATAGTACAGCCCGCCGGATAGTCCGATCAGGATAATAAACAGATAGGAGAAGGACACCCACGTCCGCATGATGATAGTCATTCCTGTCAGAAAGAGAACAACCTGCCAGGGCACCGCAAAAAAGGTGGCGATGATATCGCGTTTGTTTTCTTTTTTAATATCCTGAAGAACCGCTTCCGGCAACCGTTTGCGCACCGGATGCCACCAGCCAAAGGGCCGGGTGGTTCTGTAAAAATTGAACAGAACATGGCTCGGGGTAGGCTTTGTCAGATAGGTCCCAAGAATAAGGCCGATCAGGGAAGTGCCGCTGGCCCACAG
>JARRQT010000104.1:0-16508 GCA_037381445.1 Calditrichia bacterium | reverse complement strand
GCTTTCCCTTGTCCTGGAATTTTTTGTATATTGCTCACCATTTTGGATAAAAATGTAGTCATAAGAGATTATGATTCTTGAATACCTCATCATCGAAACATATCTGATTGGCTGCCAGCAATGGTACGGCTTTAGTTAACCGATCCTTTAAGGACCGGCCTTTCCGGCTCTTTTCATTTTTTTCTTTTACATAATATCCGGGCAATCTGATAGCATTAGATTGTCTGGCAAATTGATCCCATTTGATACAAATTGTTGTCCGTTGAAATTCCGGAACAACAAGAGTCCGAACAGATGAATATTCATGGGAGCGTAAATAAATATAATTATTGAAATCGTAAAGGAGGAAACAAATAATGCAACGAATAAAAGTTTTGATTATGGGTGCTGCAGGAAGAGATTTTCACAATTTTAACACGTTCTTCCGCGATAATGAACAGTATGAAGTTGTCGCATTTACCGCCACGCAAATTCCCAATATTGAAGGCCGTAAGTATCCTGCCGAACTGGCCGGGAAACTCTATCCGCAGGGAATTAACATATATCCGGAAGCTGAACTGGCCGAACTGATTAAGAAATTCGATGTGGATGAAGTTGTATTTTCCTACAGCGATGTTCCGTATGATTATGTCATGAGCAAATCCGCCCTGGTGAATGCGGCGGGCGCCGATTTCAAGGTAATGGGCCCGAAGCGCACCATGGTAAAATCCACCAAACCGGTTATCGCCGTTTGCGCGGTCCGCACCGGAAGCGGCAAAAGCCAGACCACCCGCCGGGTGATTGAACTGCTGCAGGAAGCAGGAAAGAAAGTGGTGGCAATCCGGCACCCCATGCCTTATGGAAATCTGGTTGAGCAAAAAGTGCAGCGCTTCGCTACGCTGGCGGATATGGACAAGCATAAATGCACCATCGAAGAACGCGAAGAATATGAACCGCATGTGGTACGCGGCAACGTAATTTATGCCGGTGTGGATTATGAAGCGATTCTGCGCGAAGCAGAAAAAGAAGCCGATGTCATTGTGTGGGACGGCGGAAACAACGACCTGCCATTCTACAAAAGCGACCTTCACATCACGGTTGCTGATCCCCATCGTCCCGGCGACGAGCTGTTCTACTATCCCGGAGAGGCCAACCTGCGCATGGCCGATGTTATCGTCATCAACAAGATGGACACTGCTGATAATGAAGATGTGCGCGCGGTACGCGAATCCATCTTCGAAGTCAATCCGGATGCCATGATTATAGAAGGCGCATCGCCGATTTTTGTGGAAGATTACCATATTATTAAGGGTAAAAGAGTACTGGCTGTTGAAGACGGACCTACACTGACCCACGGTGAAATGACCTATGGGGCAGCAATTGTCGCGGCCGAAAAATTTGGTGCGGCGGAACTCGTGGATCCCCGTCCGTACACGGTTGGCACCATCACCCAGACTTACGAAAAATATCCGGAAATCGGGACGCTTCTCCCCGCCATGGGCTATGGCGATCAGCAGGTGAAGGACCTGGAAGAAACCATCAATCGCACCGATTGCGATGTGGTTATCATCGGAACACCCATCGACCTTCGCAAGCTGGTCAAAATCAACAAGCCGGCCGTTAGGGTTACCTACGAATTGCAGGAAATCGGCAAACCCGATTTAAAAGATGCATTGAAGAAATTTCTTTAATAGCCAGTATCATTTATGTCAAAATGCTGGAAGCTTCCTGGCGGGGCTTTCAGCATTTTTATTTTTTGGTTGATTCTTAATTCATTAATTCGAATCTTAATACCTAAGCTGTAAAATTTCATAAGCTTAGACTATCACACAGGCAAGGAATCATAAAAATGAATGAGCAAAAGACAATTGTAATCGCATTGGGCGGAAATGCGATCAGCCAGCAGTTTGAAGAAGGAAATATTCATCAGCAGTTTACCAATACCCGGCAGAGCCTGCGGGGCGTCGTGGAACTAATCCGGCAGGGGCATCGGGTATTGATAACCCATGGCAACGGACCGCAGGTGGGGAATGCCCTGATTCGTGTGGAGGAGACCCGTCATTTGGTTCCCATTTTGCCGCTGGGAGTAATTGTTGCCGATACCGAGGGCGGTATGGGTTATATGATAGAACAGTGTCTGCAGAATAAAATGCATGACGGCGAGGTAAGAAGAGAGGTCGCCACCATTGTGACCCAGGTTTTGGTCGATCCGGATGATCCTTCCATTCAGAATCCCACCAAATATGTGGGCCCGTTTTATAAGGAAGATCAGGTTGAGGACATGAGAAGCCGGCCGGGCTGGGTATTAAAAGAAGATCCGGGCCGGGGATGGCGGCGGGTAGTTCCCTCACCAGTTCCTCTGGAAATTGTAGGCAAGAATATTATCAGGCTCTTGATTGAGAATAATGTGGTTGTCATCGCCGCCGGTGGCGGTGGAGTCCCGGTTTATGTTGATAAAAAGAACGGCTGGCTGGAAGGCCTTGATGCGGTGATTGATAAGGATCTGGCTTCGGCGGTATTGGGCCGCGATGTGGGAGCGCAGGAACTGATGATTCTGACTGCCGTGGAGAGGGTCGCGCTTAATTTTGGAAAGCCGGATCAGGTTTTTCTGGACAAGATGACGGTTGCTGAGGCAAAAAAATATCTGGCGGAAAAACAATTTCCCGCCGGCAGCATGGGGCCGAAAATTCAGGCAGCCATTAACTTCCTGGAAAGCGGCGGCGAACGGGTGATAATTACCTCCATCGAAAAATCTGTGGAAGCTGCCCGGGGCAATGCAGGGACCGTGATTCTTCCCTGACAACTATCTTAAAAGTATTATTTTTTAAACTCTTAAATAAGAGAACTCAGACTAAAAATATACGTTACAGATAGGGCCGGTTGGCAGCAGGTTAGTTTGTTTTTTATAAATTATGAGCAATCCGGCCGAAAATCGGTGAATCCGGGGGTGAGGATAGGAAAATATGCAGGGCAGAAAACTGAACGATTCATTCCGAAAAAAGTCATTTTTATTTTGTTACCCGGTCTAATCGGGATTTACAGGGTAGAAACGTATATGAATTTGACGACAGGAACATGGTTTTTATTCGATTCATTCAGCTAATTAAAATAATTGGTAATTAAAAAAACAAGGGGTTCCTCCATGAATATTCATGAATATCAGGCGAAGGAGATATTGCGGAAATATCAGGTGGCGGTGCCGCGGGGGAAAGTCGCGTTTACCCCGGAAGAGGCGGAGGCGAATGCCCGTGAGCTGGGCGGAAATATTTTTGTGGTGAAAGCCCAGATACACGCCGGCGGAAGGGGAAAAGCCGGTGGGGTAAAACTGGCCAAATCCGTGGAAGAAGTGAAAAAGCTGGCCTCGGAAATGCTGGGAATGACGCTCGTGACCCATCAAACAGGTCCGGAAGGGAAAAAGGTCCGCAGGGTACTGATTGAAGAAGGAATTGATATCGCGAAAGAGCTTTATCTGGGCATCGTTCTGGACCGCGCTGTCTCCGAACTGGTTTTTATGGCTTCCACCGAAGGCGGTGTTGAGATCGAAAAGGTTGCCGCCGAAAAGCCGGATGCCATCATTAAGGAATATGTAAATCCTAAAATCGGCATGAAGCCTTATCAGGCCCGCGAAATTGCATTCGGATTGGGCCTGGAAGGTGATCAGGTTAAAAATGCAGTCAAGTTCATCCTCAGCCTTTACCGCGCGTTTGTGGAAAGTGATGCTTCGCTGGCGGAAATCAATCCGCTGGTGGTGACTGGAGACGGGAATGTTCTGGCGCTGGATGCCAAGATGAATTTCGACGATAGTGCGCTGTTCCGGCACAAAGATATCCTTGAGATGCGCGATCTGAATGAGGAAGATCCGCTGGAAGTGGAAGCTTCAAAATATAAGCTCAATTATATCAAACTGGACGGGAATGTGGGCTGTATGGTGAATGGCGCGGGACTGGCCATGGCGACGATGGATATCATCAAGCATGCCGGGGGAATGCCCGCAAATTTTCTGGATGTCGGCGGCGGCGCGAATGTGGAAACTGTGCGCAACGGTTTCAAGATCATTCTATCCGATCCTAATGTAAAAGCCATTTTGATCAATATTTTTGGCGGAATTGTGCGCTGCGACCGGGTGGCAAAAGGAATTATCGAAGCAGCCAAGTCTATCGAAATAAAAGTCCCGATGGTTATCCGGCTTGCCGGAACAAATGCGGAGGAGGCTGCCGATCTGCTGGAAAAATCCGGAATGAATTTCGAGGTTGCGCAGACGCTGGAAGAGGCGGCCCGCAAAGTGGTGAACACTCTGAAGTAGGCAGAAAGCTTGATAATTCCGGCGGTAAACGATTGTAAGAATTTCTGAAATGGTGAAACAAATTAAATTCTAATCGTTAAAACGCATTGAAATGCGAAGGAGAAAAAATGAGTATTCTTGTGGATAAAACCTCCCGTGTTTTGGTCCAGGGCATTACCGGTTCCGAAGGTTCCTTTCATGCCGGACAGATGATTGAATACGGCACAAATGTCGTCGCGGGGGTCACGCCCGGCAAAGGGGGACAGACCTTCATGGATAATGTGCCTGTTTTTAATACGGTGCGCGAGGCCGTTCAAAAGACAAAGGCGAATGTCTCTGTCATTTTTGTTCCGCCCGCATTTGCTGCGGATGCGATTTACGAAGCGGCTGGCGCTGGCATTGAGACGGTTGCCTGCATCAGTGAGGGGATTCCCGCACTGGACATGCTGAAAGTGTATGATTATTTGAAAACAACCAATACGCGCCTGATTGGCCCCAATTGCCCCGGCATTATTTCGCCGGGAAAATGCAAGGTGGGCATTATGCCGGGTTTCATTCACCGCGAGGGAACGGTAGGAGTTATCAGCCGTAGCGGCACCCTGACCTACGAGGCGGTTGATCAGATTACCCGGGAAGGCCTGGGCCAGTCCACCTGTATCGGTATCGGAGGCGATCCGGTCATTGGTACCCGTTTTATCGATGCCCTTAAGTTATTCAAGGAAGATGACGAAACTGAGTTAGTAGTACTGATTGGTGAAATTGGCGGTACAGCCGAAGAAGAAGCTGCTGCCTGGATCAAAGCCAATTTTAATAAGCCGGTTGTGGCATTTATCGCCGGGCAAACTGCGCCTCCTGGAAGAAGAATGGGGCATGCAGGCGCGATTATCAGCGGCGGGAAAGGCACTGCCGCGGATAAGATGAAAGCCCTGGAAAAAGCCGGAATTACGGTTTGCAAAAGTCCCGCGGAAATCGGGAAAACCGTTGCGGGCATTTTAAAAAAAGCATAGACTATATTATGCTGCTTTAGTATATTTGTTATTCTTTTAGCAAAGAGTTGGAGAATTTTATATGGAAGAAGTCATCGTTGAGCGCCTGAAAGAAGAATTAACCCAGAAAAGTGTGGAGAGACCGCGCCGCTCGGATATGCTGGTGATCTACCAGAAATGGTGCAAGTCATGCGGCATCTGTTACGATCTCTGTCCGCAGGGAACGCTGGATTCAGACGCTGAAGGAAAAGTATACATAAAATATCCTGAAACGTGCACAGGCTGCAAAATTTGTGAGCTCCACTGCCCCGATTTCGCAATCATGGTAGTGGGAAGTCCCCGCAAAGCGCCCAAAGCAAATCAGGAATAAATTTTTAAAAATAAGGAATTAAAAATGTCAGAAGAAGTTCGCTTAGTTCAAGGGAACGAGGCAGTGGTGGGGAACCCATGGCGACCATTATCCCATTGCCCTGGCTCCTGAATCTGTAAAGGAAGCATTTTATCTTACTATAAAATCATTTAATTTGGCCGAAAAATTTCGTGTACCAGTCATCCTGCTGATGGATGAAGCAATCGGCCATATGCGGGAAAAAATCTCCCTGCCGGATTATGAGAATCTGTTGCTGGAAAACAGGGTAACGCCCATTGTGCCGCCGGAGTGGTACAAACCATATGAAATTACAACGGATTTCATTTCGCCCATGGCCAGTTTCGGAACCGGTTATCGCTACAACATCACCGGGCTGACCCACGACGAAATGGGCTTCCCGACCAATAAGGAGTATGAGATTACCCAAAAAATGGATAAACTGCGCGACAAAATTATGCGCGCCACCTCGCAGATTTACGATTATGAGAAATTGTATACCGAGGACGCCAACACCTTAATCGTGGCGGTCGGTTCGGTTGCCCGTTCGGCGAAGGAAGCGGTTGAATATCTGCGTGCGCACCGCCGGAAAGTTGGTTTGTTCCGTCCCATCAGTGTGTGGCCGTTCCCGGAAAAGGAACTTGCCCGACTCATGAAACAGGTTGACCAGGTTTTCGTTGTGGAAATGAATCAGGGCCAGATTATTCATGAAGTGAAAAAGGCGGAATGTTTCCATAAACGCATTTATGGCATTAACCGCTATGACGGAGAAATGATTACTCCCAATCAAATTATTAGTAAAATACGCGAGGCAAAATAAATGATACAGCCATTAGTATTAAATTATTTACGTGCAAAGAAAAAATTCCCGCACGTCTGGTGTCCGGGTTGCGGGCATGGTGTAGTGATGGGCTCTTTGATACGTGCCATTGATAAATTGCAATTGAATAAAGACGAAGTCGCAATGGTGAGCGGCATCGGCTGTTCCAGCCGCATGACGGCCTACGTTGATTTTAACACGCTGCACACTCTGCACGGACGGCCCATTGCGTTTGCAACGGGCCTCAAATTGGCCAACCCCAAGCTGCATGTGATTGTGATTACGGGAGATGGCGACGCAACCGCAATCGGCGGCAATCATTTTATTCATGCGGCCAGAAGAAATTTTGATCTGACCGTCATTCTGATGAATAATAACATCTATGGAATGACCGGCGGACAGGTTTCTCCGACAACGCCATATGGGGGGCGGGGATCTACAGCCAAGCACGGGAATCCGGAACATCCTTTCGATATTTCCAACCTGGCCGTTGCGGCTGGCGCCAGCTTTGTGGCCAGAACGACCGCCTATCATGTACCTGCCATGGATCGCTTGATTCAGCAGGCGCTGCAAAACAAAGGTTTTTCGCTGGTGGAAGTCTATTCCCAATGCCCCACGTACGAAGGCAAGTGGAATAAACGGGGCGACGCGCCGCAAATGTTAAAATATTTCAAGGAAAATGCGGTGCCAGTCGCTTCCAAATCAAGATTGACACCCGAACAGATGAAAGATAAATTTTTTATCGGTGTTATTCACAATGAGGAGAAGCCGGAATTTACGGCGGAATATCAAAAAATAATCGAGAAATACCAAATTCAGGATCAGATGACACAGTTGAGCAAAGGCGAGAAAAAAGATGAATCAAAGCAAGAAAGTAAGCAGGCAGTCTCAAAAGATTGAAATTCGTTTGAGCGGTTCCGGAGGACAGGGGCTTATTCTGGCCGGTGTTATCCTTGCTGAGGCTGCAGCCATTTACGAAGGAAAAAATGCCATTCAAACCCAGAGTTATGGACCAGAAGCACGCGGCGGTGCTAGCAAAAGCGAAGTGATTATCAGTGATGATGAAATTCTTTATCCCAAAACCACGCGCCTTGATTTTTTGCTGGCTCTCAATCAGGAAGCCTGCGACAAATACTCGCACGATCTTAAGGATAAAGGATTGCTTCTGGTGGATTCCGATGCGGTAGATCACTTGCCGCCGGTAAGGGTGACCTCTTTGCCGTTAGTTAGAACGGCCCGGGAAAAGGTGGGAAAAACGATGACTACCAATATTGTCTCATTGGGCGCGCTGGTTGGATTAAGCGGCGTGGTGAGCCGCAAAGCGCTGGAGAAAGCTGTTCTGGCCCGGGTCCCCAAAGGAACGGAGAAATTGAACCTGTTGGCACTGAAATTAGGTTACGAACTCGCGGAAGAAATAAAAGAGAGAATTGAAGACTAAGGAGATGGACTTGACAGAACGGACACTCACAATTATAAAACCGGAATGTGTTGAACATAAACATGTTGGTGATATCATTCAGCGGATTGAGAAGGCCGGTTTTGACATCCTCGGAATGAAAATGGTTCATTTGCACCCCGCTGATGCCGAACAATTTTACCTTGTTCACAAAGGCAAACCATTTTATGAAGAATTGGTTGAATATATGTCAAGCGGCAAAGTGGTGGTAATGGTTTTGCGGAAAGAAAACTGCATCGAAAGTTTTCGAAACTTTATTGGCGCAACCAATCCGGAGAATGCTGAGGAAGGTACAATTCGTAAAGACTTTGGAACGAATATCCAGTTAAACTGTGTTCATGCCTCGGACAGCGGTGAAAATGCAGCGAAAGAGATCGGTTTCTTCTTTACCGGGCGTGAAATAATTGAATGTGAGTGACGGTTCTGTTCGAAGGTAGGCAGTTAGCGCGGCATTTACCTAATAATTATGCAAACAGAACGGGGTTGTGAAGATGAAAGATGAGAAGAAAGTGCTGGACATTGAAGTCCTGTCACGTGAAGAAGGATTACCTATCGAAGAATCGGAACATACTATTAAAAAAGTTGTGGTGATTGGCGCCGGAACCATGGGGCAGGGAATATGCCAGCTGGTTGCCTCCAAGGGGCTTGATGTTATCCTCATTGAAAAGGACAAATCCAAGGCCAACCGGGCAGTTGAAGGCATTACCCGCACCATTGACAAAGAAATTGCCCGCTGGACGATGACTTCCAGCGAGAAGAAGACTATCCTCAGCCGCATTGTCACTTCCTGGAAGCTGGAAGACGCGGCGATGGGCGAGCTGGTAATTGAATCCGTCCCCGAAAACCTTGAATTAAAGGGCGGAATATTTAACAAACTGGATGAAATTTGCGATCCGTCAACTATCTATATCACAAACACCTCCACGCTCAGTATCACTGAAATTGCATCCATGACCAACCGGGAAGATAAGATAATTGGCATGCATTTTTTGAATCCGGTGCCCAAAATTCCGCTGGTGGAAATTATTCGCGGTCTGAAGACTTCCGATGAAACCTACAACGCCACCCGCCGTTTTGCCGAGGTGCTGGATAAAACGGCTGTTGAGGTGTATGAGTATCCCGGCTACATTACCACCCGGGTTATAATTCCATTAATCAATGAGGCGTTGTATGTGCTGATGGAAGGGATCGCCAGCGCCCAGGATATTGACACTGCCATGAAACTGGGCTTCAATTTTAATATGGGCCCGCTGGCATTGGCAGATATGATCGGCTTGGATCAGTTGTTGCACATGATGGAAGCATTGTTCAAGGAACTCGGCGACCTTAAATACCGCCCCTGCCCGCTGCTGAAAAAGCTGGTCCGGGCCGGGCAGTTGGGACGAAAAACCGGTAAGGGTATTTTTGAGTATCCGGAAGCAATGGCTGAATAACGGACTTTCGGAAAACAGGTAAAGATGACATTGTAAAATTTCGATTTGAAAAAGATTTGCAAGCAAAGGTAGAGATTGAAATGAAAATTCTCGTATTAAATGCAGGCAGCTCCTCGGTTAAATACCAGTTGATGGTTCCTGAAGACGGAACTGTCATCGCAAAAGGATTGGTGGAACGGATCGGTCTTTCGGGTGCCGTTCTGACACATAAAGCATACGACAGACCCGAAGTGAAACTGACAGGTGAAATTCTTGATCATAAAGTCGCAATCGAGTATATCCTCGGGATTCTATTGAGCAAAAATCATGGTGTGTTAGAGGACAAGCACGAAATCGACGCTGTGGGACATCGCGTGGTCCATGGCGGAGAAGCTTTCAGCGGCTCGGTTCTTATTGATGAGGACGTGATCCGGGAAATGACCAAATGTATCGATTTCGCACCACTGCATAATCCGCCCAATCTCAAGGGAATTGCTGCTGCCAAAGCGCTTCTGCCGGATGTCCCCCAGGTCGGTGTGTTTGATACCGCATTTCACCAGACGATGCCTCCCCATTCATATATTTATGGTATTCCCTATACGCTGTATAAGCGGCATGGAATCCGCCGGTACGGTTTTCACGGCACCTCCCATCGCTATGTGGCGGACCGCGCCGCAAAAATGCTGGGCAAGCCTCTGAAAGACTTAAAGATTATTACCTGTCATCTCGGCAACGGTTCAAGCATCGCCGCAGTGGTCCATGGCAAATCTATCGACACTTCCATGGGTTTTACACCACTGGAAGGTTTGCTCATGGGAACCCGGTCAGGCGATATGGATCCTTTCATTGTTCTGCATGTCATGGCAAAGGAGGAAATGACTCCGGCCGAAATGAATACTCTGCTCAACAAGCATAGTGGTGTGCAGGGGGTAAGCGGTCTCAGCAGCGATATGCGGGAAATAGAAGACAGCTACGAGACCAACGAACGGGCGAAACTGGCCATGGATATATTTACCTATAGGATTAAAAAATATATCGGCGCGTATGCTGCCGCGATGGGCGGCGCAGACGCCGTGGTGTTTACGGCAGGAATTGGCGAAAATTCCGATTTTGTTAGGGAAAAAGTCTGCGGTAACATGGAATATATGGGCATCATTCTGAACCGCGATGCCAACAATGGATTGCGCGGGAAAGAGAGAGACATTTCGACCACTGATTCACCGGTGAAATTACTGGTGATTCCCACCAATGAAGAACTGGTGATTGCCATGGATACTGCAGAGATTGTAAATAAGATGCAGGTACAACCTGCCTGAAATTATCAAAGAAAAATTAATGAAGCCGGTGTGTTCTCTATATATACCGGCTTTTATTTTTTGCTGAAATTCTCCTTTTGTTAAATCAATTTCGAATTTCAGCTTGGGGGAAATGAAATCTCATCTGCGTGAGCAATTTAATATTGCGATTTTTGTCTTTCTCTCCGTCATGCTGTAAGCTCACTTTTTAAACATCAGGTCTGCAACACTTGTCAAGCGGATAACATTCTGAGTCTGGTTTTTCTATTTTTCAAATATACAAAATTAGTAAATACCATAAATAGAGTTGAAAAACTGAAAATTAATTGCCACATTAGAGATGTCAAAAATTTGCTGAAATTTACTATTCTGCTCTTTAAATCCGCAGTTAGAAATGTGCGCTTCATGTTATAAATTTTGTTCAGGAATGGCGGTTGTTTTTCAACCCTGTCAGTTTTCGAAGGTAAGGCAAAAACCCGAAAAATGTTTTTCGGCAACAATTTTCCGTAGCAATTCGTAATTTAAACCGGCAAAGGAAAATAATGCTATCAACGGAGGTGTTATGAAAAGCGAATACAGATCTCTGGTCTGGGGGATTTTCCTCATTTTAATTGGATTTCTCTTCCTCGGGAATAATTTGCACTGGTTTGAGGTGGATTGGGAAAATCTGTGGCCATTGATCATGGTTTTCGGGGGACTGCTTTTTTGGATTGGATGGCTCGTAAATCGCAAAGAATATGGCCTGTTGATGCCGGGGACCATTCTAGTCGCATATGGTCTTCTCTTTCTGTATTGCGCTTCATACGGCTGGTACTGGATGGAAGATTTGTGGCCGGTTTTTTTGTTGGGCCCGGGGCTTGGATTTCTATTCATGTATTGGGGTGGTCAACGGGAAAGAGGGCTTCTCATACCCGCTTTAATTCTTATTGTCCTCTCTGTTCTGTTTTGGTCAGGCCACGATGCATTTCGTTTCTTCTGGCCAATTCTGCTCATTTTGGTCGGAATCTATTTGCTTATCTCTCACCGACGGCAGGGCGAATCTACCCACACTTCAGCACCTTTAAATCCGGATGACAGCGAGGGAACAGCATAGTCGTCCGGCTTTGATCGGCACCGAAAAATGTCTAATGCCTTTATAGCACCCGCTGTACATCAATGTTATCATAAGATAAAATATTCATGGAATCCCGGACATATTCGGGATTCCTCATGCCATTCAGAACCACATCCACCCCCGGTGTGGAGACTGCCACCAGCAGTGCCTTTTGTGAAAATGTGAGTGTATCTGCAAGATCCGGAAATTTATGATCAAACTTGTTTTCCAGAAATTTGACCTTGTCGTAATTCTTCCGATGGATATTTTCCCGTATCAACTGAATGGTGAGGTTGAACTGGTTGAATAATCCCTGGATTGCGGCCTTGCCTTTGGGTCGATTGGCCTCGGGGAGATTTTGAGAAAAAGTTTGCCCGCCCATCTGCAGGGTAGGGACAAAATAGCGGATCAGCAGATTGTCCAGTTGCGGCTCTTCATATAGTCTGGGAAGCAATTCTTCCAGTTTTTCGGTATTATGAAAAAACTCATTGAGTTTGGCCCGCTGCTGCACAGGAACATCCATGTTCCAGTCTTTGATGTATTTTTGTATGGCTGCTTCCAGCGGACGCATGATATCTAAATGTTCCCGGATAGATTTCCCGTAATTGGTATTGTCCCTGAATTTCTTTTTGGCCAGTCTCAGAAGATGATTCTTCCGGATTGCATTCAAAGGACGGTTGGCGAGCACACCAAGGGACAATTCTTCTGCCAGTTCCAGGACTGACAACTCCTGTTCCTTCCAGCGATTGTTCTTTATATGATATGCTTCAGTCTCCAGCCAGTTATATGGGAATTCGATTACTGCAAAATGACCCTCCGCAGTTGTGATTTTTAATCTTTTGCAAACAGTTTCATAAATCTCCCATACCCTTGCCAGGCTCAGAAAATCTCGTCTTCCCTGATCACCAGGAAAGGTGTTGGAGGATATTCCGTAATACCGGATAATACCCTTGCCCGCCAGCTCTTCCAGAACACCAAACGCTTCTCCGATTCTCCTGTAAAATTCATCATAAATGGCGAAAGCGTCCGGAATTGATTTCTGCAGCGCATCCAACAGAAAATATTCCGGATTGTGCAGAAGATAAATGTCGATAGTATCAACTTTGAGATGCTGGCGGCTCCTTTCAACCTCTTCTCTAATGAAATCAGGATGAATGCAATGCCAAAGCCCTTCCTGATACTTGACCATTTCAGGGTATGGCAGCCCGCGCGATTCCCTGCGCTGCGCAATCGTAAGGCTTTCTCCCTGCACGTACCCGACCTTGCTTACCAATACGATGGATTTGCGAGCCAGACGGCGGTTTGAAACTTGCTTTTCCAATACTTCACCGATGAGTTGCTCCGCCATTCCATCTCCATAATTGGAGGCAGTATCGATAATATTACATCCGTTCTCAATAGCCTTTTCCAGCGCCTGATAATGATATTCATTGTTCTGTTGGCATCGGTATGTCCCGAATCCAAGTCTGGAAACAGTGAGTCCCGTTCTCCCCAGAAGGTGGTATGCGTCCCGGCAATAGTTGTTCTGCTGATTTTCCGCAAATTTTCCGGTTGCTTCTGAAGTTGCTGTTCCTTTAATTAACATTGTATCCTTTTTCATACAATTTAACGGTTTACTAAATATACATTGAAATAGAGGATGTTTCCAATATTTTGACAAATACCTGAATCAGTGTTACCTGATTGCGGAAACAAAAAATAAAAGGGTTTCGTAATCTGCCAAAAGTGAGGAGAAGGAAATGAAGAGATTATATCGTTCCAGGACGGACCGCAAAATTGCCGGCATCTTTGGCGGAATTGGTGAGGTTTACGATATGGATCCCAATGTTCTGCGGTTGTTGGGAGTCCTGCTTTTATTGGTATCGGGATTTTTTCCGGTATTGTTTACCTACATTGTAGCATGGATCATTTTGCCGGACGGGAAGCCGGATGAATTGCAGCATAATGGCCAGTAATCAGCAATAAATTGTATCCGGAAGATTTTTTCCCCTGGACAGCGCGGCCCATGATAGAGAGATGCAATAAAAATTTTTAATGCGCTACATATTTGGTTATTGAAAACGGATTCAAATCCGGTGGATGCGTTATATTCCAATTCTTTTTCTGACTCTCTTCCACAGACCACTGCCCAGCATTTGATCGGAGTTGATCAGAATAGTCTTAACCAGCAGAAGGATGTCTTTCTCTCCCGCCCAATGCCGGGCCACTACCTGCGGATCGACCTCATTGATGATATCATTCAGCACATAAGCAGCAAGTGCAACATCATCCAAGTAACCTATAGGTCCCAAAATTAGCTCCGGAATAAAATCAAGGGGTGAGATGAAATAGGCAATTGCGGCGCCCAGTTTTGCTTTTTTTGAGCCGGGGATTTCAGGATCGACGGTCAACTTGCAGAGCAGGTGGAAAATATCCGGGGCAAGCAGAACATAATCTGTCCACTGGTTTTTTGAATCGACATTCTTCGTTAGCCAACTGTGGACCTGCATCCTGAGTTTTTGATAAAAATCTTTTTGTTCTGTGTTCATTATTTGTTCCCGTCACTGCAAATTAATACTTCAAAAAAGTATTTTAAGTTTAGACAATATAAGGAATATTGTTTCCAAAATCTATTCATCTGGGGAATTGTTTAAAGTGATCTTGTCTTTGAGAATCCGATGATTGACTTGTGAAGGTTGTGGAAAGGGATTTGATTCTTTGCTGATCTTAATGAGAAAAATGAGATTTATGGATAATTTTAATATGTGACAATCCAGAGGATAAAAATAGCCAAATAGAATTATCTATTTAGCGTTTTTTGATAATGGGCTTTCAAGTGTGATATATGACAAGATAAAGTGGGCAGCAAAGAAATACAAAGGGATATATCTCGTTCATCGTTGGTGACGACCAAAGGAACATTATAAAAAACAGGGCCCCTCTGCATATGAAAGGGGCCCTTTAATCTAAAATTTCTTATTTCGGTACTGTCACTGCAAACGTTGTTGCCGGTCCGCCCCGGAATATAGCAGCCGGGGGCAGTGCAGTCGGATCCAGATAGAGAATACTTTGCTGCAGCAATTGAACCACATATGCCGGATTATGGATACCCTTACTGTTGTCATCGTATGCAAAAACCAGGTTATATCCGGCGGAACGCAGCTTTACTGCCAGTGCCGAAGTATCGCCAACAGTGTCGGACAGTTTACCTACGATCACATCGACAGTTGGATCGGTACCCATCAAGGTGTCGGTGACGTCAGCGTTGATCAGTGTTTGGGCCAGAAGGCTCATTAGATCTTCAACTTCGATTTGGAGGCCTTCCACATTGCCATCGCCATCATAGTCTTTAGCGGCCATGATATCTGTAAAGGCGCTGATATTCTGACCATGGCACTGCTCACAAGCCGCCACCCGGGGCTGGAAGGTATGACCGGTATTGGTGGTTTGTGTTACCGGATCGAAATCTGTTTGATAAACATGGCAGGCCGCACAAACATCCTGAATGTTATGATGTCCGGTACTGGCCCATACGGTGGTCGGGCTGATAGCTTCATAGCCGGAGATTCCAAAAACCACATCTCCCTGGGTACTGGGGTGTGGGCCAAGATGAGCGTCGCCTTCGGGCACCTGCTCTTCTCCATCATGACGGGCATGGTGGCATTGCATGCAAAGCTGACCTGCTCCTGCGCCTGTTGCGGTCTGGCCGCCGATGAATGTAACTGCCTTTTCGGTCCGTAGCTGCCCGGGATTTGCAGCACTGTGCGGATTGTGACAGACGGCGCAGACAATCGGCTGCAGCCCAATTGGAATCGTGAAACCCATATCCCCATTAATTCCATGATAACTCGTGGTGTCCCTGGCTGTCCCGCTGGAACCATTAAAGAATGCGGTCTCTGTGGTGTTGATTCGCATGGCTGCTGTAACGCCTTCATGGCAACCCTGGCAGCCTCCCCGGGTGGGAGCACCGTGTGCGGCGGTATAAGGATCAAAGCTATGCAGTGACTCGGACCATTGATCTACATAGGGGTGATGACCTCCCTCGTGACACTGTCCGCAATCCTCAACATTGAAAGTCAGTTCCATCTGAATACTTATTGGGTTGGTAATATGCTCGGAACCCGGGCCATGACAGTTTTCGCATTGAACATTTTCAAATTTAGCAATAGGAACTTCATCAAAACCGCTGTTGCCTGCAGGACCGGCATAGCCGACTGAATGGCATGGAAAACAATAGGGTGCCGCTCCAGGATTGGCCATCAAGGTTGCCCATGCCCCGGCATGCGCTGTTTGAGCCCATTCGGAATGCTTCTCGGTGTGGCAGGTCCCGCATACTTCATCACCAACATAGTAAGGCTCCACAGTCGGCCGGTACATTCCAACGCCAACCGTGGTGCTGCCAATGGCGATATGAACGCCATCTGTCACATGGACGTAGATTTTATATACGCCCACTTCGGAGGGCGAAGTCCAGGTAACAGTGTCTTTGGTGTTGTTTACCAGCTCCCCTGCGCTCGCCGTCCAAACGTAGCTTAAGGGGCCCGCAGCAGGCATGGTGCTTACTTCCGCAGTCAGATCAATCTTAAGACCCTGGGTCACCGAATCAGGGAAAGCCAAAACGGTGTCGACGCTGATAATATTGATAACAATCGTATCTTTTTCAACCACAGTCAGGGTATCGTGTACAACCTTTGTTATTGTTTTGGTCTTTTCCTTTTCGCATGCGGTAAAGACGGTGAATATAAGAAAGAGCAACGGAACTGCCAAAGCTATTGCTCTTTTCAGCGTAGTAGAATTGATCATAAAGCACCTCCTTCAATGGTTGGATAAAAATGACAT
>JARRQT010000103.1:0-10878 GCA_037381445.1 Calditrichia bacterium | reverse complement strand
GGCGGACCGCGAATATGATCCGGTTTGCCAACTGGTTTTCAGGAAGAATAATCCGGAGAAAGAAGGCAAAATACTTATTTTTTACCTGCAATTTGCATTGGAATATTATCATCGGGAAGCTTTCCGGTAATTTCCTGCGGGGCGCCGTCGTTCACGGCAGAAATTTGATTAAGACGTGTTGAAAAAAGACCATATAGACGTGTCAATCCGGAAACATAGTCATTAAATCAAACAGAATTTGCATCAATTCACAATAAACCGGCGCTTCTTGTGTTTACTAAATCCGGAGGAATTCCGGGTACCCGCAATCTGACGATCCGCGGGAATGCAGTTGAGAATCACAGCAACATATTTTTTAAGGATTACGGCATGAAGAAGAAATTTTTTATTGGCATCGGGGTTTTGGTCGCCCTGTTTTTTCTCTGGCGGATATACGCGCTTCTGTCTCCGGGCGGTGAAAAGGGAAAAGGGAAATTCGCCCGCCCTCCCGTTGCGGTGGAGGTGGACAGCGTCCGCTATGGGCCTATCCGCGATATCAAACAGTTCACAGGGACGGTTTTTCCAGAATACCAGTATGTGGTGGCCCCCAAAGTCACCGGGCGAATCATTGAAATCCGCAAGCGAATCGGCGATTGGGTCAACAGCGGGGAAATTATTGCCCGCATTGATGATGCGGAATATCAGCAGGCGGTGCGCGAGGCCGAGGCCAACCTGAAAATCGCCCGCGCTTCCCTGACCGAATCCCTCAGCCAGTTCGAGCTGGCCGGCCAGGAGAAAGAACGCGTTGAATCCCTGCAGGCTAAGGGCATCGCCTCGCCTTCCGAGCTGGATGCCGCTGTATCCAATTATACCGCGCAGGAATCGCGCTACCACCTGGCCAAGGCGCAGGTGGAACAGCGTGAAGCTTCCCTGAAGTCCGCCCGGATACGTCTCGGTTACACCGTTCTGACCGCATCAAAGGCGGGATTTATCGGCGAACGTTTTGTGGATGAGGGCGCCCTGCTTGCCCCCAATGCCGCTGTGGTTACCGTTCTGGGAATCGATTCGGTGCTGGTGCGGACCACCATCATTGAGCGTGATTACGGCAGCATTCAGAAGGGACAGATGGCCACGGTCAATGTGGACGCGTTCCCCGATCAGCGCTTTTCCGGCTCCGTGCTGCGCATTGCCCCCATGCTGCAGGAAGCCTCCCGCGTCGCCCAGATGGAAGTGGGTATTGCCAACAAGTCCCGTCAGTTGAAACCGGGAATGTTCGCGCGCGTGGAAGTCGTGACATCCGAAAGAGACAGCGCCCAGATTGTCCCCAGCAAGGCAGTAATAACCCGTGAAGGCGAAACCGGCATTTTCATAGTTCGGCAGGGCGAAAATGTGGCACGTTATTTCCCGGTAAAACCCGGCATCACGACTGCAGACTTTACGGAAATTACCTCCCCTATACTGCAGGGCCGGGTGATCACCCTCGGACAGCATCTGCTGGAAGAAGGCAGTCCCCTGCTCCTGCCCAAAGCCGGCAGCGGGAAAAGCACTGAATCCGCCGCAGAGGCCGGAAAGCGGGGCCGCCCATGAATATCGCCAAAGGACCCATCCAGCGCCCGATTCTCACCGGCATCATTTTTCTGGTGATTATTACCCTCGGCCTTGTTTCGCTGAGCCGCCTGTCAATCGACCTGATGCCGGAAATCACCTATCCCACCATTTCCGTGGTGACAACCTACGGAAATGTGGGGCCGGAGGAGATGGAAGAGTCAGTTTCCCGGCCCATCGAAGAGGCGCTGGCGGCGGTGCAGGGTGTGGAAGAAATCACTTCCACCTCATCGGAAGGCCAGAGCCAGGTGCGGGTTTCCTTTACCTGGGGCACCGATCTGGATGTGGCGGCCAATGATATCCGCGACCGCATCGACCGCGTGCTCGGCCGCCTGCCGGAAGACATCGAACGGCCGCAGATCCGCAAATTCGACCTGTCCGCTTTCCCGGTGATGTTCCTCGGCGTATCCGGCAGCCTCAGTCCGCTGGACCTGCGCCAAATGGTGGAAGACCAGGTAAAATACCGTCTGGAACGGGTGCCCGGGGTGGCATCCATCGATATCCGCGGCGGGCTCTACCGTGAAATCCATGTGGACCTGCATGCCGCCCAGCTCAAGGCGCTGGGGATATCCACCGACATGGTGCTGAATGCCCTGAAAAATGAAAACCGCAATGTGCCCGCCGGACTTTACGATAAGGGAAACCTGGAGGTGCTGGTCCGCACCCAGGGAGAATATAAAAACCTGAATGAAATCCGTAATACGGTGGTCACCACCCATAATGGAACGCTGATACAGATCAAAGATGTTGCCGATGTGCGGGATTCCTGGGAGGAAGTCCGCCAGCTGGTGCGCATTGACGGGAAACCCGGCCTGCGCATCACGGTAAGCAAACAATCCGGCGCCAATACGGTGAATGTGGCCGAAGGCGTGCGCAAGGAAATCGAGCGTATTAACCGGGACATTCCCCAGCTCAAAATCGTGCCGCTCATCGATACTTCCATTTACATTAAACGGTCCATCAGCAATGTGGGGAATGCCACCATACTCGGCGGATTGCTGGCGGTCCTCATCCTGTTCCTTTTTCTACGCAATCTATCCAGCACCCTCATCATTTCCACCGCCATTCCCATTTCCATTGTCGCCACCTTCGGACTGATGTATTTCGGCGGCTTCACGCTCAATATCGTCACCTTTGGCGGACTGGCGCTGGGAATCGGTATGCTGGTGGATAACGCCATCGTGGTGCTCGAGAATATTTACCGTCACCGCGAGTCCGGAGAGAACAATATTATCAGCGCCATGAACGGCACCAAAGAGGTCTGGTCCGCCATCGTCGCCAGCACCCTGACCACCCTGGTGGTCTTCTTCCCGGTGGTGTTCATCCGCGGGATGTCCGGGATCATGTTCCAGCAGATGGCCTATGTGGTCAGCTTCTCCTTGCTCTGCTCGTTGATCGTGGCGCTCACGCTCATCCCCATGCTCGCTTCGCGTTTCATGCGCTACCAGCCCTCGCAGCATTCACAGGGAGAGAATCGTCTCCATAAAATTTATGCATCCAGCGAAGCCGCCCTGCATCGTGTGGATGAACGCTATTCAAAAATACTTGAATGGGCCCTGTCTCATCGCAAAACGGTATTGGTTTCTGTGGCCGGTCTTTTCCTGTTCTCTTTTTTCCTCATCCGTTTCATCGGCGTGGAATTGATGCCCCCGGCGGATGAAGGCGAGGTGCGGGTCAATCTGGAAATGGCGGTGGGCACCCGGCTGGAAGTGATGGACCAGACGACCCATACCGTGGAAGAGATCGTCCGCCGGGAAGTGCCTGAGGAAGTCTCCATGCTTTCCTTTATCGGCGGCGGTCATCATGGCGAGGGCGGTCATAATGCTGAAGTACGCGTTACGCTGGTGCCGCGCAGCCAGCGCAGCCGCAGCAGTGAAGAGATTGCCAACGACCTGCGCAGGAAGCTCAGCGGCCTGCCGGGCGTCACCATTCGCACCCGTGCCGGACAGGGACTTTTTCTGCTGAGAATAGGAACCACCTCCGCCAACGCTGTGGATGTGGAAATCCGGGGTTATGACCTGGAAACCGCCCATCTGCTGGCTCAGCGGGTAAATGAAGTGATTCAAAAAGTGCCCGGTATTACCGATACCAAAATCAGCCGGGAAGAAGGCAGTCCGGAGCAGGTCATCCGCATCGACCGCCAGAAAGCGGCCGATCTGGGCCTGGGCGTTTCCCGCATCGGTGACGCGCTGCAGACCGCCATCGGCGGCACCCTGGCATCCTATTACCGGGAAGCGGGCAAGCAGTACCGCATTCTGGTGCGCCTCAGCGAAGAAGACCGCAAAGATCTGAATGAGCTGCTGGACCTCACAGTGCTCAATGACCGCGGACAGCCGGTGGTGCTGCGCAACGTGGTTGAGGCGGTCCACCAGGAAGGGCCGGTGCGGCTGGAAAGAAAGGATCAGGAGCGCATCATCACCATTGAGGCCAACTTTACCGGGCGCGATATGGGGTCGGTGATAAGCGATATCCGCAAACAGCTTCGTTCGGTGCCGGTGCCAAAAGATTTTGTTATTCTGTTCGGCGGCGATTATGAAGAGCAGCAGAAGGCCTTCGGCGAACTGCTGATGGGTCTCATCCTGGCCATCTTTCTGGTTTATATGGTGATGGCAGGACAGTTCGAATCCTTCCGCGATCCGCTGGTGGTGCTGTTTTCCATTCCCATGGCCATCATCGGCATTGTCTTCACCATGATACTGACCGGGACCACTTTCAGTATGCAGGCCTTTATTGGCTGTATTATGCTGGCGGGAATTGTGGTGAACAACGCCATTCTGCTGGTGGATTATACCAACCAGCTGCGGCGCAACGACGGAATGCCGCTTTTTGAAGCCATCCGGCTGGCCGGCTCGCGCAGACTTCGTCCCATTCTGATGACAACCCTGACTACTGCGCTCGGTCTGCTGCCCCTTTCCTTTGGTCTGGGAGAAGGCGGCGAAACCCAGGCCCCGCTGGCGCGGGTGGTCATCGGCGGTCTGCTCAGTTCCACCCTCATCACGCTGGTGCTGATCCCGGTGGTCTATTCCCTTTTCGAACAGAAATGGGGTTCCAAAAAAGAAGAACAGGCAGCACAATAATCCATTTTGAAAGAGTTTTACGATGTTTTTGTTCAGAAAAAATCTTGTTAATAAATCGATCCTGATCATTGGAATTTTCGGGACGCTGATCCAGCTCCGGGCAGGCACTTCACCGTCCGCCGCCGCCGCTTCGCCCCTGGGCCGCGAAATACAGGTGTCCGACACCCTCTGGCTGGGCCTGCAGGACGCTGTTTTTATGGGATTGAAAAATAATCCCACCGTGACCATTCAGAAGCTGGCGCCGGAAATCGCCAATACCTATGCCCGGGAAGAACGGGCCCCGTTCGATCCGGTAATCAGCGCCACCGCCCAGCAGAGTGACATCCACTCCGAACGGCGGCTGGGAGCACAGCGTACGCCCTTCAATCTTGAAGACAAACAATTTGACGTGGGGGCCCAGATCACCCAGGCCCTTCCCACCGGCACCCTCATCTCAGTCGGGATGGGGATGGGCGGCTCGGTTTCCAATCTGTATACGGACCAGTACAGCAGCGATGTGGGCGTAACCATTACCCAGAGTCTGCTCAGCGGATTCGGTTTCGGGGCCAACCTGGCCAGTCTTCGCAAGGCGCGCCTGGATGTGGACATCTCAAAGCTGGAGCTGAAGGCGGTCGCGGAAAAACTGGACGCCGATATCGAGAAAGGCTATTGGGAGTTGTACCTGACCGGACGGGAGACCGAAATTCAGAAACAGTCCCTGCAACTGGCCCAGCAGCAGCTTTCCGAATCGCTGGAACGGGTGGCGGTGGGCAAACTGCCGCGCCTGGAGCTGGCGGCGGTGGAGGCGGAAGTCGCCGCCCGCCGCGGATCGCTGATTGACGCCCAGAGCCGCCACGAGCAGTCCCGTCTGCACCTGCTTTACCTGCTGAATCCCAAAAAAGAGGAATTCTGGAGCACCTTCACCCTGCCGCAGGACCAGCCGTTTGTCCCGGCGGACACACTGGATTCCATCGCGGTGCATGAAGCGGTAGGTATGAAATTCCGTCCCGATCTGAAGCAGGCCCGCCTGGCGCTGCGCAAAGGGGAGCTGGAGCTGGCCCGCACCAGGAACGGCCTGCTTCCCCAACTGGACCTTTTCATCACCCTGGGCAGGACCACCTACTCGGAATCATTCAGGAATTCCTTTCCCGATCTGAGCAGCCCCTTTTATCAGGTCACCGGCGGACTGACCTTCGTCTTCCCGGTGCCCAACCGGCAGGCGTCGGCGCAACTGGCGCGCACCCGCTATTCGCTGGAGCAGCAGCAGCTCGCCGTGAAGAATATGGAGAAGCTGGTGCAGTGGGACATCCGATCCGCCTATGTGGAAGTGATCCGCTCCCGCCAGCAGATTGAGGCCACCCGGGTGACCCGCGAACTGCAGGAGAAAAAGCTTGCCGCCGAGCAGGAGAAATTCCGGGTCGGCAAATCGACGAACTTCCTGGTATTGCAGGCCCAGCGGGACCTGACCGCCAGCCGCCTGGATGAAGCCAACGCCATGGTGGCGTACCTGAATGCGCTGGTGGATTTATATGTTTCCGAAGGCACCCTGCTGGAACGGCGCGGCGTCCGCACCTTCAGTGACTGAAGCGATTATCTTTGCCTATCTGTAAGGATGAAATGCCTGCTTACTGCTTTTTCGCAAAAGCGGCAGTTAGGGCGCACTACGCCTGCTCCGCAAAATATGCCCATTATTGCCCGGGGTTGATTAGGAAAACACAGAAAGCCCGAACGCGGCAGTGATGGTGAAAAGCCTGCTCTCCGCTAAATATATTAGTTGAATCTTTTCCTGATACCTCCCTGCCAGAATTATCTTAAAAATATCTGGATAAATTCCATTATTATGCTTATAATAAGGAAACCCAGAGAAATCAGCGGGTCATCCGCAGACAAAGAACGATGTGTTTGCAAAGGGATTTAGTGCACAAATTTCCGCTTTATTGATAATAGCGCTTTGAAGAATCATTGATATTATAACATAAATTTCAGGTATTTCCAGTTATCTGACGTCATGAAATATGACAGAATCATAAACAGGGAAGGAATATGATAATGATTTTTCCAAGAGCCCTCATTCTGCTGTTCGCCGGATTAGTTTTTATGACATCCTGTGAATTCGAACCCTCGGGAGAGAACTATCATCAGGTAACAGTTGACCAGCCGGATGTTTCGGTGCAATTACCGGGCTCAGCCGATACACTCGTTTTTTCAGGCAAAACCACCATAAACTATACTCTGGATACCGGCAAACTTACGGACTGCAAAATTCAATTTTTTATCGATGAAGTAAATATCCATTTTTCCACCCAGATAGAATCCTTTACTTTTCATACCGAATATTTTAAAGATGGCATTCATCGCCTGCGAATGATTATCGAGGCCCCTTCCGGATCGGGAAGCCTTGCAGACCTTGCCAGCAGCGAGACAGTTAGAATCGAAAAGGAATGGCCCGTCATCATTGATAATTCCGCTTATCCGACTCCGCCCAAACCCGAGGTGATTGTTGAAAACCGAATGCTGCGCATAAAGTGGAAAATATACGATCGGTATGATTTTCAGGCATATCATATATACCGGGGGAAAGCAACTTCAGGCTCACTAACCGAATGGAAGCTAATTGGTGAGGTCAAAGACAGAAAAACGATTTCACTAATCGACAACGAATACGTAGGCGGACTCGCTTTTTACCACGTGACCATTGTTACGGATAATGGCGAATATCAGGGAAATACCGCGGAAATCAACGCCGCTTATCCCCGGCTCCTGGGATTTTCGCAGGTCGGTGTTTCTTCACTGAGCCTTAACTGGAATGCCTGCGCCTTCCCCTTAAATTTTGGATACTACAACCTTCGGCTGAGCGAATCCACGGGGGTAGATTACAGTATTAAGACCAATAAAAGTATTCAGGACACGACCTGGGTGATTAATGATATCCAGTTTGGCCGGGCTTATGATTTTTACCTTCTCACCTTTTCCGCAGGAGGCGGGATAAATCCCTACTTCTGCAGCAGCAGTAAGATGAGTGCCTGGACAGGAAGCAGGTTTTATCCGCACACTCATCTGGAGGAGAACATCGCACAGGATGCCTGGTTTCTGAATAGCGGTGACAGCCTTAAAAAAATCGACCGGACCAGCGGAGAAGAAACATTGGGCGGGCCGGTTTCTGGTTCCGGGAAGCTTTTGTTTACCGTATCCAACAATGGACAATGGCTGTATGCCGCACACTACAAATCCTCAAAATTCTATCGCATCGATCCCCAAACCCTGCAGATTGCGGCCGAATACGATTTGAATGTTATCTATCACCCCGATCTGATCATTACGGATATGGATGTGGCGAATGATAATTTCCTGGTGTTGGCGGTGTATTCTCCCGGCTATTCCGGGAATCTGGCTCCCATAGGACTGCTGATTTATGACATGAACCAGACAAAGCTAATGCTGCACATGGCGGCACAGGCCTTTACCTACCGCGCACTCATCGCCGATCAGAAAGATTATTTTTCCGATGGTCACGGAGTATATAACTTTTTCACCTTACCGGCAGATACTTTTCCTGTCCTGCCCTATTATGAAACGGATGATGCGATTCTCGGATTCCTGGACGGGGGTGAAAGTTTTGTAACTGTTTCGTCAACCAATAAAATTACCATTCGCAGGATACCAGATTTTTCCGCATTGACGTCCTGGAATTCAGATGGAGAGCTGGTGGACCTTAGCCTGAATGATCATCTTAAACAGTTGGGCGGTGTCTTGAATGATCGTAATCTTTACCGGATTTTTGACCTTAATTCGGGTCAGTTGCTGCGAGAGTTCCCGGCGGCAGAATCAGGCGGCGCTTATACGCTCACCAGCAACCGGCTGTTTTCAGCACGCGGATTCTACATGATCCTTGAAAATTAGAGGGGAAATAAAAATGAGACACTTTTTATTGACAATTTTGATTTGCCTGTTCTTTTTTTATTTGTCTCCTGATGACGGTTTTTCATTTCCAATGCAGATTCGGGGACAAGTGGGATACAATTATTATAGTATGAAATCTCTTAAGACGCTTGCTCAATTTCAACGCAGCAGTTACCAAACCTGGGGCATTGACGCGAAGATCGTACAGGAATTCCCCTCAACTCCGGGATTTCAACTGCAGGCTGCCATTCCCTTTCGCGAATATAGTCTTGCCGGATTAGTTTGGGATTATGCCTCTACAGGCGCCAGGATACACTATGCGGATTATTCCGGGTATGCAAAAACGGATATGGTCATTACCCGACAGGCTTTCGGTCTCTTGCTGGAAAGAATTGTGCCGCTGACGGCCAAAATCAATTTTGTAATTTCCCTGCAATCGCTGGTCATATATTCCCGCCTGAACATCAAGCAGGAAACAGAGATTTTGGAAAGAGTATATTCCAGTGAGATGCCATTCCGTTCCATTTCGGTTGGTTTTATACCGTTGGCGGAACTGCAATTTGCCGCCGGGCATTTCCTGATTGGCCTGCGGGGAGGCTATGAGTATGATGCCGGGAACCGGCTTTATTACCTATCCGACAGCTCCCGCAGCTTGAACGACGGCAAGTCAGGTGTTGCAACATCCGATTGGGATGGCTTTCGTATTGGACTGATAGTCGGGTGGAAATAAAAATATGGGGAAATTTAAAAAAGAAACTGTGCTGTAGTTGGTTCATTATTATGCGGCAACCAGATTAGCCTGCAAAACTATTTCTATGTAAATTACCATCAGCCGCAAAGGGGAAATAAATATGGAAAAATGGGTCGATAGAAAATTTAATTTCGACTTTCCGGTGGAGGCATATCCGGAGATGATTAACCGACTTAAAGGGACCCTGCCCCATTTGACTGATCTGGTCAGGGAACTTGCCCCCGACATATTAAGGCGAAGGGATGAAGGGAAATGGTCAATCCAGGAGAATGCGGGCCATTTATACAGCACCGATCTGCTTTTTATGGGCAGATTGGAAGATTACCTGAACAGGCTGGAAAGCCTACGTCCTGCCGACCTTTCCGGCACAAAAACAAATGAGGCCGATTTTAACAAAGAAACAATCGCGGGAATTCTTGACAAATTCGGAAAACGGCGGATCGCATATATCCGGAATCTGGAGGCGCTCGATTCGCACTATTTTGGCAGGACCTCATTTCATCCCCGTTTAAAAACCGATCTTCGCCTGTGCGATTTACTCTATTTCCAGACAGAACACGACGATTATCATTTGAACAGAATTATCAAATTGAAGAAAAAATTTGGGGTCGCCTGACAAAAGATCTACCACCGGCAGAATACCCATCCAACCGTTTCGTGCCCACTGCAGCATTTTCTATTTTCTGTTTGCATTTTATCAGCCTGTTAAATAACTTAATAATGCATTATCCATAAATTGATTTTGTTATGCCACATGGCTTTTTAATATAAACGGCATTAAAAAACAGTTTCTGTCATGATACGTTTATTTGCATGGGCAATACCGCTTCAAAACAGGCCCGGCCGCATTGGGCCGGACTCATCGTTTGCCTAAAGAAAGGACTCGATCATGAAAGCTATCAGCACCTCACTAAAATTTCTGTTTTTGTCCTTGCTAGTTTTTCTTTCATGCAACAAGTGCGAGCAGCCCGTTTCCGGTTTTACGGAGGCTGGCAGCCCGGTAGAAGGCGACTGGGAAGCCCGGAGCTATTTCGCCAGCATCAGAGATACGATGGTCATCTTTTACCATTTCGGAGACAGCGATCAACTTGAATTCCGTCAGACGCCTTACCAATACGGGCAGCCCGCCGATACGGTCTGGATGTACGGTTCATATACGCATCCGGCGCCGAACCTGCTCATGATGAAATATAAATTCAAGGTGGAGAATGAAAGTCAATGTTCGATGGTTTCCCGGAAGGATACCCTGATATTTACCACGCCCGATTTTTTGGGCCTCACTCTCTGGGGCGACATCCGGAAATTTAAACAGATCGCAGGAGAACCCTACGATTTAACGAACGCCACATATTACAATGTGACCAGGGATTTGGAAAAATACGTTCACAGCAAATTTGTATTTAAAGGGGATTCGGCCTGTTTGTATTCCGCTTTCACACCGGGAACGGAAGTACCGGAGGTGTGGCCGCAGCCTATGCGGTACCGGGTCCGGATGTACGGAGGCCTGATGAAATTTTACAGCAATAACCTGCCGGTCGGCACCAACGGATACGCGCTCTATCACTCGGAGTTGATTTTCAGCATCAC
>JARRQT010000102.1:0-21457 GCA_037381445.1 Calditrichia bacterium | reverse complement strand
CGTTCCCACAATTTCGTTGGTACCCAGATCGACAGTCACCGGCCGTTCCGTATTTTCACGCAGCGTCAGGCAGGGGCTCCCCAAATAAGTGGTTTCTTCCTGAATACCGCCCGAATCGGTCATCACGAATCTGCAGTTTTGCTCGAGCTGCATGAAGTCCAGGTAGCCGGCCGGCGGAATCAGGTGCAAATTCTTCATCGACCGCACACTGTCTTCAATTCCGAATTTGCTTATATTTTTTTCGGTGCGGGGATGGATAGGAAAAATAATGGAAATATCCTTTTGTATCTCCCGGAAGGCGGATAAAATCTTTTCGAAATTCTCCGGCTCATCCACATTGCTGGGCCGGTGCAGGGTCACCAGCGCAAATTTTCCGGGTTTGATTTTCAGCTCGTCCAAAATCGTTGACTCTTTCGCCTTATCCATAAAAAAGGCAAGTGAATCAATCATCACATTTCCCACGAAATGTATCTTTGAAGGATTTGTGCCCTCTTTCAGCAGATTGTCGGTCCCGCTTTTTTCGGAGGTAAAGAGATAATCGGAAAGCGCGTCGGTCACCAGCCGGTTAATTTCCTCCGGCATCTTCCGGTCGTAACTGCGCAAACCGGCTTCCACGTGGGCGACCGGGATCCACATCTTGCTGGCCACCATGCTGCAGGCCGCAGTGGAATTGACGTCACCTACCACCAGCACCAGATCCGGTCTGTAAACCTGGCAGACCCTCTCAAATTCGACCATGATCTTAGCGGTCTGCTGGGCATGGGTCCCGGAGCCTACCCCCAGATATTCATCGGGTTTGGGGAGATTCAGATCATTAAAGAACAGCTTGCTCATGCGCTCGTCGTAATGCTGGCCGGTATGAATAAGGACCGGGTCGAATGCCGATCCCCGGTCTTTCATCGCCCGCTGAATGGGAGCAATCTTCATGAAATTTGGACGCGCGCCTACAATATTTAAAATCCGTTTCATTCAAACCCCAAATTTATTTGGAAGTTATGCAGTGGAAGGCAAATGGTAACTCTAAATTATATCTTTCGTCCTTCTAAAACATGAATGCTTAATCATCTGTAAATTAAAAGACTTTTTTCGTAATGCTTCAAACCAAATATAAAAAAATTATTGCAGGTTAAAACAGGATAATTATTTTTTTAGAGAGAATTCGCGTTTTGGGACAAAAAGCATCTCTGCCGCATTAAGACTTGCTGTTCTTCTTCTCCCCGTTGAGTCCCAGGCGTTGCAGCGCGTATTTGGCCGCTTCCTGCTCGGCGGTCTTTTTGCTCTTTCCCGCTCCCTGGCCCACCTTATCCCCGTTCAGATACACGCCGATTACAAAACTCTTATCATGATCGGGACCGCTCTCCCTGATAATCCGGTATTCGGGCAATTTTCCCAAATCGGACTGCGCATATTCCAGCAGCATGCTCTTGTAATTTTTATAGAGTTCCCGCTGCATGATGGACTTGAATTTCACCAGCAGATTATTTTTGATGAAATCTTCGGAATAAGCCAATCCTTTATCCAGATAGATGGCCCCGATCACCGCCTCAAAAGTGTCCGCGAGAATGGACTGCCGCTGCCGTCCGCCGGTCTTCTCTTCTCCGCGGTTCAGGAGCAGAAGGCTTCCCAGGGACAAATCCATGGCAATCTCGGCAAGCACCGGTTTGCTGACCAGGATCGATTTGATCTTGGATAATTCCCCTTCCGTTCTCTTGGGGAATTTCCCAAACAGGTAATGTGTTACCACCAGATCCAGCACCGCGTCACCCAGAAATTCGAGCCGCTCATTGGAAGCGACTCTCTCTTCGTTGGTCACATTCAGATAAGAACGATGTTTCAGTGCAGTGACAATGAGATTTTCGTTCTCAAATTGTATCTGAAATTTATTCTGGAAATCCCTGATAATCGACTGTTCATCACCCGGCGATTCCGTTTTCGTATTTTCGCTTGTAGATTCTGCTTTCCGGCCAAATATCTTTTTTAAAAATTCCAAAGCTCTTACTTCCGCTATTTTAAAGCGCTTACCGCTAATACCGCATTATGTCCGCCGAAACCAAAGGTATTGCTGATGGCTGCGTTAATTTTTCTTTCCACCGGCTGGTTGGGCGTGTAATTCAAATCGCATTCGGGATCGGGTTCCTCATAATTAATAGTCGGCGGAATGATACCATGCTGCACCGCCAGAGTGGATGCGATAATTTCCGCACCGCCTGCGGCACCCAGCAAATGGCCCGTCATGGATTTTGTTGAACTGATATTCAATTTATTTGCCAGCGGACCAAACACCGTCTTTATGGCTTCTGTCTCGGTCTTATCATTGTAAGGTGTGGAGGTGCCGTGAGCATTGATGTAATCCACATCCTCCGGGTTCAATCCGGCATCCTTCAAGCACAGCCGCATGGCGCGAACCGCGCCTTCTCCGCCCGGCGCCGGCGCCGTTATGTGATGGGCATCCGCGGTAAAGCCGAGGCCTATCAACTCACCATAGATTTTTGCGCCGCGCTTTTTGGCATGATCCAGGTCTTCCAATATTATAATGCCGGCGCCCTCCCCTATGACAAACCCGTCGCGGTTTTTATCAAACGGGCGGCTGGCTTTCCCGGGCTCATCATTCCGGGTGGAAAGCGCCTTCAGGGAATTGAATCCGGCTACACCCATAGGACAGATTGCCGCTTCCGCTCCTCCGGTGATCATGGCGTCCGCATCGCCCCGCTGGATAATCTTGAAAGCGTCGCCAATGGCGTGAGACGCGGTGGCGCAGGCGGAGACCACGGAGTAGTTGGGGCCCCTTAGGTTATATTTTATGGAAACAAGTCCGGATGCAATATCAATAATCATTTGCGGAATGAAAAACGGGCTGACCCTTCTGGGACCGGCATTCAAATATTTCTCATGCTCGCGCTCAAAACTCTGGATGCCCCCGATTCCCGATCCGACGATAGTCCCGATGCGTTCCAGATCCTCTTTTTCAAAATCGATTCCTGAATCAATGACAGCTTCATGTGTGGCAACTATCGCATATTGTGCAAATTCATCGATTCTTTTTATTTCCCTGGCTTCTATAATTCCTTCCGGATTAAAATTCTTCACCTCTGCGGCGAACTTTGTGGCATGATCGGCTGCATCAAATTTGGTAATTGAATTGGCGCCGCTTTCCCCCTTGAGCAGGCTGTCCCAAAATTCCTTCACACTGTTTCCGATGGGAGTAATTGCACCCATACCGGTAATGACCACACGTTTATTCATAAAATCCTCAATATTTGTCTAACCTTAAATTTATTGCTTTCCGGACCCGGAACCGGATCCTTTTCATTACAAAATTTTATTCAGATGCTTTATATAATTGATATCAAAATGACCCATTATTCTCTCACAATTTTCCCGGCCGGGAACCAGAGAGAATCCATAATCTCATAATTCAGCGCTTCCAGCATAAAATATCGGGCGCCTGTTCAACCGGATTGAAACAGGCAGCCCATTTGTAAATATTATTCAGATTCTTTCATCTTCTTGCTGAGATACTCAACCGCAGATTTTACGGTTGTAATCTGCTGGGCGTCTTCATCGGGGATTTCCACGTTGAATTCTTCTTCGAAAGCCATGACCAGTTCCACGGTATCCAGAGAATCCGCGCCCAAATCATCAATAAAATGAGAATCCGGCTTGATCTTGTCCGCAGAGACACCAAGCTTATCCACGATGATGTCTTTTACTTTTTCTTCTAGTGACATAACTCCTCCTGTTTTAAGTGTTAACTAGATTTCAATAATTAATACATTACCATTCCACCATCAACATTTATAATCTGACCGGTGATATACGAAGCGTCGTCGGTGGCCAGAAAGCAGACTACTTTTGCTACATCGGCAGTCGCGCCCAGCCGTCCCAACGGAATCTGTGCCTTCAAATTTTCAATCACTTTTGTATCCAAAACTGCCGTCATATCGGTTTCGATGAATCCCGGCGCGATGGCATTGCAGGTGATATTGCGCGAGGCCAGTTCGCGGGCCACGGATTTTGTAAGCCCGATAATGCCGGCTTTGGAAGCGGCGTAATTCGCCTGCCCGGGGTTCCCGATCTGTCCGATAACTGAAGTAATATTGATAATCCTGCCATATCTCTGCTTCATCATCTGCCGGGTAACTGCTTTTATACAATTGAAGGTCCCTTTCAGGTTCGTCGCCAGCACCTCGTCCCACTCCGCTTCATTCATTCTCATCAGCAGGTTGTCGCGGGTGATGCCGGCATTATTGACCAGCACATCAATTTTACCAAATTTTTCGATGGCATGCTCGGCCAATTTTCTGGCATCCTCCGAACTGCTGATGTTCACCTTCATGGATTCCACAGGATGCCCGAATTCTTTTATTTCTGCAACGATGGAAGCGAGTTTTTCCTCATTTCTGCCGGAGATTATTACCGATGCTTCCCGCCGGGCAAACTCGCGGGCAATCTCGGCTCCGATCCCCCGCGTGGAACCGGTAACGATCACAATTTTATCTTTCAGCTCACCCATTTAGTTCTCCCCTTCCAATGCTTTCAGGTCTTCAATTTTTCCGATGGAACTGCACTGCGCTTCCCGGTTGATGCGCTTTCCCAGTCCGCACAACACTTTTGACGGACCAACTTCATAAAACCGATGAATTCTGTCCTGTATCATATTTTCGATGATGTTCTGCCACAAAACCGGCGACAGCACCTGTTTCTGAAGCAATTCCCGGATCTGCTGCGGTTCGCTGGCAGGTTTTGCCGTTACGTTGGTGTAGACAGGTATGCGCGGTTTGCTGATTTCGGTTTTCTCCAGCGCTTCCGTCAGCCCGCCGATGGCATCTTCCATCAAAGGAGAATGGAACGCTCCGCTGACCACCAGTTCGGTGACAATGCGCGCCTTGTTTTCCTTGGCCAGTTCCATGGCGTAATGGACGCCTTCAACGGAACCGGATATGACAATCTGCCCCGGAGAGTTGAAATTCGCCGGTTTGACATACCCTTTCTCTGAAGCCGTTTCACAGATTTCGGCCACTACCTCATTGGAAAGCCCGATTATGGCTGCCATGGTTCCGGGATTTTTATCTCCCGCGTTCTGCATCAATTCACCGCGCAATTTTACCAGGCGCAATCCATTTTCAAACGACAGTGCTCCGGCGGCAACCAGGGCGGAATACTCCCCCAGACTGTGTCCGGCCGCCGCTTCCGCCTGAATTCCCTTCCCGGCAAGAATATGGTTGACAGCCAGGCTGTGGATAAAAATGGCCGGCTGAGTATATTTCGTTTTTTTAAGTTCTTCCTCCGGCCCCACAAAACATATCTTTTTCAGCGGGAATTCAAGGATTTCCTCGGCTTCATCGAAAATTTTCCGGACACTCTCATTGTCTTCATACAGATCGCTTCCCATTCCGACATACTGAGAACCCTGCCCGGGAAATATAAAAGCTATTTTCATAACAAACCTTTTTTCTTTGGTTAACGGCCTTCCAACTGCTTTTCCAATTTCAGGGAATCCTGTTTTTCCTTTCTTACCCTGTTCAGCCCGTTCATATAAATTTTTTGGGATTTTATGGAAACCGCTTTGTCCAGTGCCATCTCGGCCTGCTCAAAATCGCCATCCACCTCATAGCCCAGGCCCAAATTATACCAGGCCTGATGATTTCCGGAATTTTTCCGGACACACTGCAGCCAGGTTTCCCTGGCCTTATCCCACAAATTATTTTTGGCAAATTCGATTCCCCTGTTTACCTCATTGTCCCCTTTGGCAAACTGGGTTTTAATTGCCACTTCATGGGGGGCCAGCATATTCACGAAATCACCAATCCCGTTTCGCAGCAATTCATTCAATATCTGCTCTTTTGCCGGCGGTGTGGTAGATTCACCATAATTTTTATTGAAACTTTTCATGGTCTGGCGGGTGGCGCGGATTTCACTGGTTTTGACATCCACCAGTCTGAATACCACGCCGACCGAAGCCTCACGGTTTATATACTCCTCGTTTACCCATACATCCTTGTATTTCTTCTTTTTTGCTTTTCCGCCAAACAGCGTTTTTTCGTAAACATAATTTCCATTTTTATCCTTTTCGTACTCGCCGGTCCACTCCTGCTTTTTCACTTTCTTATGACGCACATGGTCCTGACAGTTGTAGCTGCTGACCTCACCCACAATAATTCCGTCCACGCCCAGCAACTCCCCGGCCTCTACGGCAGTTTGCACATCGACCACGCCGCTCATGTTCAGCGCATGCTCGGAAAGAACACTTTCCAGTTCCTGCCGCTCAACAAGGGTGTAAAAATTCGTTTTCCATAATTCGCTGGTAAATGCTGAAGATGCAATTATTCCGCTGTTTTCCGGTCCGCGAAAATCGACGATTGCCAAATGATGAATCCCTGACGTATTAATCTCTGCCGGTTTTTTCACACGAATGATTGTATTCTGCGCACACGAAAATACAAAAAACAAAGTAAACAATACAGGTAAAATTATTTGCCATCGCCTTATTTGTATCATTCAACCTCCGGAATTTGGAACAATATATGATATTTTATTTTTATGCAACAGCGTTTCGAAATTCAATTCGCGGGTTAAATGGCCCAGCGCAGCAGCATGCTTCCCCAGGTAAATCCCGCTCCAAAAGCGGCGAAAAGTACGATATCTCCCTTCTTTATCCTTCCTTCCTGGTATGCTTCGGATAGTCCAAGAGGAATGGTTGCGGCAGTGGTATTGCCGTACTTGTCAATATTTACCATTACTTTTTCAGGATCAAGTTTGAGACGTCGGGCTGTCGCATCAATAATGCGAAGATTGGCCTGGTGAGGAATTAATAACTTGATATTTTCGGATTCAATATTATGTTTCTTTACGATTTCTTCGGTGATATCGGCCATCCCTGACACAGCAAATTTGAAAACGGCTCTGCCATCCTGGTAAATGTAATGCATTTTTTTGTCAACTGTTTCATGGGTTGCCGGATGAAGACTACCGCCTCCCAGCATATACAGATATTTACTTCCCGATCCGTCACTTTTCATAATAAAATCCAGAATTCCGTATTCGGGATCATCAGAAGGTTCCAGCACAATAGCAGCTGCGGCATCACCGAACAGGATGCAATTGTTCCGGTCCGTATAATCCGTGATAGCACTCATCTTATCAGCCCCCACCACCAGGACCTTCTTATACCGGCCGGATTCAATGAACTGACTGGCCATGGAAGTGGCATACAAAAATCCCGTGCACGCGCCATTCACATCGACGCCCCAGGCGTTTTTGGCGCCAATCTCGTCCTGAATGAGACAGGCCGTGTTGGGAAACATCATGTCAGGAGTTACAGTTGCAACAACTATTAAATCCAGATCTTCGGGATTCATTTTGGCTTCTTCCAGGGCGCGCTGGGCCGCCAAGGCTCCCATGTAGGAAGAACCTTTTCCATCTTCAAGTATGTGCCTTTCTTTTATACCAGTGCGAGTGGTAATCCACTCATCATTGGTATCCACCATTTTTTCGAGTTCTTTGTTTGTCAAAACTTTTGGAGGGACATAATGTCCGACACCGGTGATTTTTGCTCTGAGACTCATCTTATCCCCTCTTCTTTAATTCAAGGTAAATGTGTTCATTTACTTGCTTATCGCTCATATCCACCGCCACCCGGATTGCATTTTTTATCGCTTTGGCGGTGGAGCGTCCATGAGAAATGATGGAAATTCCGTTAACCCCCAGCAGCGGAACGCCGCCATACTCCTGGTAATCGAAGCTGCTTTTCATTTCCCGGAAAGCATGCCGTACCATAAACGCTCCCAGCAGCGAAAAGAGATTTTTCCCAACATTCTTTTTAAAACTGCTCCCAAAAACGCCGAACACGCTTTCGGCAAATTTCAAAATTGTATTACCCACAAACCCATCGGTGACAATCACATCCGCCTTACCATACAGGATGTCGCGTCCTTCCACATTCCCGACAAAATTAGGCACCTGCGAAGCCATCATTTCATAAGCTGAGAGCACCAGCTCATTTCCCTTGGTTTTCTCTTCACCGATGCTCAGCAGACCGATCCGGGGATTTTTCACCCGGTAGATAAAATTAATAAAGATGCTTCCCATGATACCGAACTGCACCAGATGCTGCGGTTTACAGTCCGCATTGGCACCGACATCGATCAGCAGGACCACACCGCCTTCGGTGGGCAAAAATGAAGCCAGGGCCGGTCTGTGAACGCCTTCAATACGGCCAAGAATGAACAAACTCCCTACCATCTGGGCCCCGGTGCTTCCGGCACTTACGAATGCATCCACCTCGCCATCATTATGCAGCGATAATCCCTTCAACATCGAAGAATCTTTTTTTGGTTTGAGCGCCACGGTGGGTTGATCGTGCATTTCAATGACCTGCGTGGTGGGGTGGACAGTAACATTTATGGGATTGAGGAAGCGGTGCCGTTCAATTTCCTTTTCGATGGCTTCCTGATCACCCAGCAGGATTAACTGATGCTTTCCCCTGGTTTCCTTGTCATATAAAAGAGCCCCCTCGACTGGCGCCTGGGGGGCATAATCTCCACCCATTGCATCAATAGCAATCCGCATTCAAAAGCCTCGGTATTTGCTACGATTCTTTGGGCGTAAATACTTGTTGACCTTTATAATACCCACACTGGGGGCATGCCCGGTGCGGAAGTTTATGCTCCCCACAGTTGGGACAAGTAGATACTGAATTCGTCGACAGCAGATTCATCCATGGCGCCCGTCTTTTATCCCTCTTTGATTTCGAAATTTTCCTTCTTGGATTTGCCATTTAAAATTTTCTCCTCTCTTTCACAATTGCCATATTAATTTCATTTTTTCAATTCCAGTAGCTTCTCCCAGCGGGGATCAGCAGGTTTATCACCACAGGTGCAATTTTCATGATTCAAATCAGCGCCACATCCCGGGCAAATTCCCTTGCAATCTTCTCTGCACAATGCTTTCATGGGAACGGACAACGCCAGATTTTCCTGAATATTTGAATTCAAATCAATTTCTTTCTGCTCCGGTGAAAGCATGATTACATCGTCTTCATCTGTTTCAAAATCCTTTGGACCCAAATGAAACAAAACCTCAAAACTCCCGCTATGCTCCCTTTTAAACCGACTCAAACACCGATCACAAATATATTCTGCTTCCGTATTCAATTCAACTGAACAAGTCATATTTTTATCGAATTTGTTCAGCTCTATTTTCACTTCAATGTCGTTGGGGAAATTTTCATCGTGATAAAAATGAAAAGTCCCCGCCTTGATTGTCCCCTCAAAATGGTGTAAACCATTTTCCAAATGTAAAATAGGTATCTTCATAACAAAACCTAAATTTATAACTTTCAACAAATTTTGTCAAGTTGTTTATCAACTTATCCATTAATATTCAGGTTGGCAATTTAATGACCTTATATTCTATTAGTTCCTCATGCTTTCTATTTTCATGGCAGTGGAATCATGACCAAAAATCATAAAAAAGAACGTCTTCCCTCGCTATGACTCAGATCGGTTTTTCCGGAGAACAATACAGTCTTATTTCCGATCAAAGAGGACAATTTTATTAATGCGGGCATAATTTGTATGTGATGGCAAAAGCCCATTTCTTTTCACGAAGGAATCCCTTTCATTTATCTCCGCAGGCATCATTTATAAAGTGCGCCTTACTATTGGATTTACTGAACGTTTGCCGTTTTAATCTTTTGATGTTGCCGATAAAAAAAGAGCAGCAGGCCAAAATCGAGAATATAGGTTAAAAGACGGGCGATTGCGGCACCCAGGATGCCGATTGTCGGGATCAGAATGATATTCAGCAGTATGCTGCAAATGACAATCATAATGGAAATATTTCGGATCGCCTTCCCGGCGCCCTGGGCGGTCAAATAAAAAGTGTACAGTTTGCCCAACCCGCCGGTGCCAAAGGCCACCGCCAGAACAGGAAATACCGTCAACGAGGGGGTATATTTTTCCGAGAAGAGCCGGAGAATGATCCATTTTCTGAATATGATGAGAATTGCAATGGAAACCGCAACCCATATTCCATTCAGCCACAGTGTTTTTTTATTTATCTGCCGGTCCCGTGAGAAACCCCGGTACAGCGAAGTGGATAAGGAGGTTGAAAATAATGAATAACTTATCGCTTTGCAGCAAAAACGCGGCAATCAGTTCGCTCCAATAGATATGAATGCCGAATCTTTTTATTTCTGCTTTCAGACGGGAGATGGATTGAGACAGTCCGCTGAAATCCGGTTTTTCCAAAAAAATATAAAAAATGCTTACGGCAAGAAAACCAACCAGGTTGAAGAGCGTCGTTGTCAACAGGTTAAACCGGTTCACAAAAATCAGTATCCCCAGGCATGCCAGGTATATGAGCCGGGGCAGCGTGATGAGCCAGGACAGTCGCGAAATTTTGCCGGCACCCCGCAGAATCTTCTGCCAGAAATCAAAAAACAGGTAAGCGCCGGCCAACGGGAAGAAATATAGTACCAAATGACTGATCTTCACCTCAAAAACTGAATCGATCAGCCAGTGAATCGCCCAGAAAATGATGGTAAATGACGCATATGCCAATAATGCCAGCGCGAGACTGGCGCCCACGTTTTTGCGGTATTGAATACCTGTATCCGATAAGGCGGCGAGCCGGGCAGCGGATTCAAAAATCCCCAGTGTAAAAAAGATATATATGGTATTGATGACCGTAATAAAGAAAATAAACTGGCCAAATTCCGTGACGCTCAGGTAGGTGACATTTAATTTGGTGACGGCCCAGGCCAGCAGCAGAGTGAAGATGTTTGCAGAATACAGAATAAATGTGCTTTTCAGTGATCGGGGAATGTTCATTGTCAGATTCACTGGGTTTGGGTTAATTTAAAGATATCCGGAGCGACCGGTTTCTCAAATCCTTAACCGGTTAGACTATATTTGGCGCTGTTTTGCTTTTATTCGGTTGTTAATTCCGGCAAAAGTTTCGATGAGCTTGTTCCTGTAATTCACGGTCCTGTCAGAGCGCTGTAATACACCACCCAATTCCATTTTAATTTTAGCGATGGAGGGGACCATTGCTCCCAGGAAATCGATGGTCTGAAAAGACTTACCCCGATAATACTGGATAATTTTCCAGAATAAATACAGCTCCGCGCTCGAGGCGTCATCCGTATCAGTCTTTCCCGAGAATAGCGCATAGACAGTCGGGAAATCTTCAACCGTCAGCACAGCGGACAGGAGTTCATCATTCCTGAAGATACCATGACAGGCTGCCAGTTGCCTTTCCAGCAGGTCTTTGGTGAATGTTAAAAACAGTTCCCTGGGAAGCGGCGGGTGAATCCGGTGACGGAAATAGCTTTTTTCCATCAACTGATAAAGCGCTTCCATTTCGGTTATTGGCTGAAATTTTATGTTCTGGCTTTCAAAATTGCGGATACGGCGGCGCTGGTCCCGTTCCACAAACTGCAGCAGGTCTTCGCCCCTTTGGAGATGAACCAGCACGGTATACTCTGGTGTGAACTGCCATTTTTTCCAGATCAGCTCCCGCATGTCCTCAAGTGACGGAGATTGATGCAAATCTACAAAAGCAAAGGTTTTTCCGATCTCATTCATCAGCATGGCCAAGGCTTTATTCTGAAGATAAGTTCGACGGTAATAGAAGGAAGATTCATTAAAATGGTGCAGCAGGAATCCATTGTAAGGAATGAAATAGGGCGTGGTAGCATACGATAATCCCCAGCGCTTCAGGGGATAAAGAACAACGCCCCCGACAATTCGGTTTCTTCCCCAAACTGACAAAATCTTTGCGGGCCGCTGAAAAGCCTCCGTGACGCATTGAATATAGGAAAAGGTCTGAAATATGGTGCCCTGGGGCGATTCTTTTACGAATTCGTCCCAGAGCTTCCATTGAGAAGGCTTGATATATTCGGGATAAAAATCAAGGTCCGTCACAATAACTCAACGTTGATTTTGAGCCAATTTCACCATGATTGCTTTTTGCACATGCATTCGGTTTTCGGCCTCATCGAAGACAATGGAATTGGGGCCGTCGATGACCTCATCCGTAATTTCATCGCCGCGATGCGCGGGAAGGCAATGCATTATTTTGACATCCTTTTTGGCATGCTTTAGCAATTGCCTGTTTAGCTGATACGGCTGGAATATTTTTTTCCTTTCGGCGGCCTCGGCTTCCTGGCCCATGCTCGCCCACACATCCGTATAGACAACATCCGCATCCCTGACAGCCTCCACCGGATCGCTCAAAATCTCGATCTTGCTCAAACCGGCCTCCCGGGCGTTTTCCAGCGTGGCACTGTCCGGCTCATAGTTGCGCGGTGTGCTGATCACCAGATGAATGGGTACCTTGGCCGCGAAATTGATCCATGAATTGGCAATGTTGTTACCGTCGCCTACGTAGGTAATTTTCAGATTATCTATCTTTCCAAAATGCTCCAGCACCGTGTATGCATCGGCCATTATCTGGCAGGGATGGTTGTAATCGGTCAAACCATTGATCACGGGAACTTCTGAAAATTTTGCCAGCTCTTCGATATGCGCATGATCGAACAAACGCGCCATAATCAAATCGTTGTAACGGGACACCACCTGCGCCACGTCTTTTACCGCTTCCCGGGTGCCGATTCCGATATCATTGGGAGAAAGATACAGTGCATAACCGCCCAACTGGTAAATGCCGGTTTCAAAGGAAATACGGGTGCGGGCGGAAGGTTTTGCAAATATCATGGCCAGCGTATATCCCCTCAGCAGGTGATGTTCCTGGCGCTTTTTGGTTTTCTCTTTCAATTCACGGGTCAAATCAAAAATATCATTAATCTCTTCTCGCGTCAATTCAGCAATAGATAAAAAATCTTTGTTCACAGGAGCCTCCGTTTATAAGATTCACTTTCAAACTTAAGATATGGTATTTGCACTGAGACTTATTATTTGCCATTTTTATAAACTAACAGACAACCTACAGAATATACCGCCTTAAATCCTCATCTTCCACAATGTTTTTCAATTTGTCGCGCACAAATTTACCATCGATCTCCACGGTTTGCTCGCCCATGTCCGAGGCTTCAAAAAGCAGATCCTCCAGAATGGTGCTCATGATGGTATGCAGCCGTCGGGCACCGATGTTCTCCGATTTGGTATTCACGAAGGTGGCGGTTTCCGCAATTTCCCTAATGGCATCTTCGGTAAATTTCAGTTCAATTCCCTCTGTGGAAAGCAGCGCATGATACTGCTTCATCAGCGCATTCTCCGGCTCGGTCAGGATTCTGATAAAATCCTCGGAAGTAAGACTGTTCAATTCCACGCGAATGGGAAAGCGGCCCTGCAATTCGGGAATCAGATCCGATGGTTTCGCCACATGAAAGGCGCCGGAAGCGACAAATAGAATATGATCGGTTTTTACCGGCCCGTATTTGGTGATGACCGTAGTGCCCTCCACTACAGGAAGCAGATCCCGCTGCACCCCTTCCCGGCTGACATCCGGTCCCTGACCGCCGCTGCCCTTGTTGCCGGAGATCTTATCGATTTCATCCAGAAATACGATGCCGGCCTCTTCAACCCGGCGGGTGGCTTCTTTGATAACCGCATCCATGTCGATCAGCTTCTGCGCTTCTTCCTGGGTAAGAATTACCATTGCTTCTTCAACTTTAACTTTGCGCTTTTTGGTCTTTTTGGGCATGATGTTCCCAAATAATTCCCGCATATTCAGGCCCATTTCTTCGATGCCCGCCGGAGAAAAAATCTGCATCATAGGGGTGGACTCGGCCTGCATATCCAGCTCCACCTCGCGCTTGTCCAGTTCGCCGGAAAGCAGCTTTTCCCGGAACCGTTCGCGGGTTTTCTCATAGCGGGCCTCATGTGATTCCACCGGAACAGCCTGTTCGCCATACTCCGAAGATGTTGGCGGGGGCGGTGAAGGCGGCATTTTGGGCTTGGGCACCAGGAGGTCCAGCAGTCTTTCCACGGCCATCTGGCGCGCCTTGTCCTGCACCGCAAGTGTCATCTCTTCACGCACCATATTCACCCCAATATCCACCAGGTCCCGGATCATACTGTCCACATCTCTTCCCACATACCCGACTTCCGTAAACTTGGAAGCCTCCACTTTTATGAAAGGGGCTTGCGCCAGTTTGGCCAGCCGGCGGCTGATTTCCGTTTTACCAACCCCGGTGGGGCCGATAAGGATAATATTATTGGGCATAATCTCTTCACGGATGTCCGACTCCACCTGCTGCCGACGCCAGCGGTTGCGCAGAGCAATGGATACCATGCGTTTGGCTGAATTCTGACCAATAATATATTTATTTAATTCGGTTACAATCTGTTTAGGCGTAAGTTCGTGCAATTCTTTTTTCATAAGTTAACCTCCAGCAATCGCCTTTCTATTCCAGAATTTCAATGGAAATGTTTGAATTTGTATAAATGCAGATATCGGATGCAATTTTCATTGAGTTCTCCACAACTTCCCGGGCAGACATGTCGGTGTTTCTGATTAATGCCCGGGCTGCTGCCAATGCATAGGGCCCCCCGCTACCAATTGCCACGATTTTGTCATCAGGTTCCACAACATCGCCGGTTCCGGAAATGATCAATGATGTATTTTTGTCCACAACCGCCAGCATCGCTTCCAGCCGGCGCAGAAACCGGTCCGTTCGCCAGTCCTTGGCCAGCTCAACGGCCGAACGGGTTAAGTTTCCGTTATATTGCTGCAATTTTTCCTCAAATCGTTCAAACAGGGTGAAGGCGTCTGCGGCTGCACCGGCGAATCCGGCAAGGATCTGGTCGTTGTATAGCCGCCGGATTTTCCGGCTGCTGTGCTTCATGATGGTATTGCCAAATGTCACCTGTCCATCACCGGCGATGGCGGCCTGTCCTTTGTGCAAAAGACCCAGAATCGTGGTGCTGTGAATTTTAGTCTTTCGGTTTTCCATTCGATCTTTCCGCATTTTATTATTTAACATCGTTTAATTTAAGAATTTTTGTAATAGATACCAAATATTCACTGAAAAAGAGCTTATTAAAGATCATCCGCCCGAAATCAATTCTTAAATAATCAGATGGTTTAACAACTGATATTCTGAAAAGTTTAATCATGCTGGAATTATATTAAAATACCCCGAATGTAATACTTCCGGGGTATTTTATCATTTGAGAAATGCTTAAGTCACTATATTTTTCGCCGCAACCGCGCAATGGGTATATCCAGTTGCTCGCGGTATTTGGCGACTGTCCGCCTGGCAATGGGAACACCTTTCTTCTTTAGAAGGACAGCCAGCTTATCATCGCTATAAGGCTTATCGGGATTTTCGGTTTCAATAATTGCCTTCAACTGGTCCTTTATTCGAAGCGTCGATATTTCTTCGCCATCGGTGGTTTCCATGCCTTCATTAAAAAAGTGCTTCAATTCGAAAACACCATAGTCGGTCTGGACATACTTTCCATTTACCACCCGGCTCACCGTGGAGATATCCATTCCAATAACGTTTGCCACATCTTTCATAATCATAGGTTTAATAAATTCGGGGCCTTTGTCAAAAAAGTCGTGCTGCAGATCCACGATGGCATTCATCGTTTTCAGCATGGTCACCCGCCGTTGATGGATGGCATTGATGAACCATTTGGCACTTTCCACCTTTTTCCGCAGGAACTGCCTGACATCCTTATCCAGCTTTCGGGCTTTTCCTATTAATTTTCGGTAATGGGGACTGATCTGCAGACCTGGCATATTCCATTCGTTCAGCGAAACCACTAATTCATCGTCAACTTTTTCAACAGTGAAATCCGGGACGATATAATTCTGCCGGCTGTCCCAGTATCCTTCTCCCGGTTTGGGATTCAGCTTATTGATGACCAGCAGAGCTTCCTTGATTTCATCAATTGATACCTGCAGCGCCTCGGAAATTTTTTCATAACGTTTGTTTACGAAATCATTATAGGCATCTTTTAAAATTCTGACTGCCAGCTCTTTTTTCCCGTTCAAATCCAATACCTGCAACTGAACCAGCAGACATTCCTGCAAGTTTCTGGCAGCGATTCCAACCGGATCAAATTTCTGAATCTCTTTGAGTATCTTCAGGACTTCTTCCGGTTTTCTGGTGAACACCTGGGCAATTCCCTCCACCGTGACATCCATATCCAGGTAACCGTCATCACGCAGGTTGTAGATGATATATTCCCCGATCCGGAAATCATCTTCATTCAAATGCAGCATGTGCAGCTGTTCAAGAAGATGCTCCGCCATGGTGACTTCCGACACTTCGGGCCGGTCATAGTCTTCCTCATTTTTGTCCCTGGGGAGCTTAAATTCGTAGTTGTCTTCATCATTTACCAGCTCTTCCCAGTTGGTTTCCTCTTCCAGCTCCTCGTATTTTTCTTCCTCTTCGGTTTTATTATTTTCGACTAACTGATCAAATTCCTCCTGAATTTCTTCGACCTCTTCCCTGTTCTCATCAATGACTTCATCTTCCTCCTGGAGATCTTCCAGCTCCTCGGCCTCTTCCAGCACAGGATTCAGTTCCATTTCAGTTTTGATCTTTTGCTCGAGACTCAACATGGGAAGCTGCAGCAGCGTTGATAACAGGATCTGCTGGGGCGTTAGCCGTTGTTCAAGCGAAAGATGTTGACTCAGTTTTACCATATACCGCGTACCTTCCTATTTCAGTTTCCTTTTGGCACAATTTCTGTAGTTAAATTATAGCATTAAGGGTTATTTGTCAAGAAGAATTTCTGTTGCTGATCACTACCTTTTAGAATTTTTGATTCATTTCCAACTACGCCATCCTATTAATATTATTGCATTTATATACCACATTTGGATTTACTTCCTTTGATGCCGGGGGGATATGGCTAAGTAAATATCGTGTCCCCTCATTGCCATAAAAAAACCGGCAGGCTATTTCCGCCGGTACGCATTAAATTCTAATGTTTTCGATCCTTTTTTAACCACTCTCCACAATCTTTCGGATAAAAGTCTGACGGTGGATTGGACAGGGTCCATATTTTTTAATCATCTCCCGGTGCAGTTTTGTGCCATATCCCTTGTGACGGTCAAATCCATATTGGGGATATTGCGCATGATAATCCACCATCAGTCGGTCACGGGTAACTTTGGCCAGGATAGATGCAGCGGCAATCGTAAAACAATGGTCGTCCCCGTCTACGACTGCTTCCTGCTGGTAAATACTATTTGGCAATTCATATCCGTCTATCAGGAGATAATCCGGTTTAAGTTTAAGGCTGCCTAATGCCATTTTCATGGCTTTGAAGGTGGCCTGCCGGATATTAATGCGGTCAACTTCCTGGTGATGAACAATCCCAATGCCATAGGACAGAGCAGATTCGATTATTTGCGGAAAGAATGTTTCCCGCTGCCTGGCGGACAGTTTTTTTGAATCCCTGATGTCAGGAATGTAGAAATAAGCTGGAAATACTGCTGCCGCCGCCACGACCGGCCCTGCCAGCGGACCGCAGCCGGCCTCGTCTATCCCGGCGATATTTGCATATCCTTTACTCCAAATCAGATGTTCGAATTCCAGGCGGGGGGGAATTCCCTGCGCAATATCAACATCTTCTAATACAGCCACTATAAACTCCACCAGTACGAAAATTTGAGAAACAATATCCGGTTATTCAGGTCGAATGAATTTTGAATTCGCTTGTCTCTTTCCTCGGTATAAGCAAGATAAATGGTGCTGCCGGGTTTGAAGCGCCAGCCGATAAGCAGATTGGCGCTGATCCTGTCCCACACGTCATACAGAAGCACCCAGTCCCCGGTCAATTCATTTGTTGTCCAGAAAGGTTCCTCAGCGCCGTTGGTGTACTGCAGGAATACCCGGGAAAAAACATTTTTTGTCAGCAGATATCTGGCGCGCATAGTCCATATGCGGACATCCGGCTGACCGGTCAGTTTTAGAGGCATGAACCGCCGCTCCTTGTCCATGAACCAGCGCCGTTTGTGTCCCAATTCAATGAAGGCGTTGGAGAGGGGCTTAAAGGTAACCGTTCCTTCAAATCCTTCATTATTTCCTACACTATGGGTCTGGAAATAGTACTGGGAATCGTAATTCCAGCGCACTCCCAGAGAAATGGGCTTCCCCTCGTCAGTTTCCACTTCAGCGTAGAAATCACTTCCCCAATAGCGTAGTTCATCCTGTGAAGTGAGAAAGTTCGTCTCTACTTCCCGGTAGCGGGAGAAACCAACCTCGAACCGCGACTCGTCCGGTGCGGTGACCCAAAGTGAGCTCTTCACACCGAAACCCGGCTGTGTCTCATCCGAATCCTGTATGTAAAGAGGGGCAATGCTCGCACCCCACTGCCGGATAAAACGGGAATTTATGAAGGGATGAATTTCGGTATACAGGCCGAACTGTTTTTTCCCCTTTCCGGACAATTTCTGAAAAAAACCGGTATTATTAATATCAAAGTCCGGTTCATAATAGATCGCATGCAGGTCCACGTAAAACAATCGGCCGTATCTTCCCATCGAACCGTATCCCGCCGCGCCTGCCTTATTCCCCAAAGAGTTGGTGGAATAAACCATCTGCCCGATGAAATAATTCTGACCAGAATAGAGCGACCAATCCATACCGCCAGCCCGGTTATACTGAAAATCCCTGCCTCCCAGATTTGCTTCCCGATCCACTGCCATAAATCCCACATTTGAGCTTCTCATTACATCGCGCTGCACGCGAACCACCGAAAACAACTCGTCGGTGGCGCCGGTATTGGGATCTCCGAGTCCGAAGTTTTCCCAGTCCCCGGTGGAAGCCCCCATCAAACCCACAGAGTAAGGTCCGATCTTGCCGGTTACCTTCGCACCCGCTTTTATATTGCTTTCCAGTCCCACCCTTCTGCTGTAGAAAAGCTGATAAAACGGCGTCTGGAAAAGGTTCTTGTTTTCGAGGAAGAAGGGCCGTTTTTCTTCCAATTGGATTTCATATCTTTTGTCCAGATTGATCTGCTCTTCATCAATCTCAACCTGACCGAAATCAGGATTGAGCGTAAAATCCAGCGCCAGGTCGGAAGTCAATCCGTATTTTAAATCCAGGCCTTTGTTATAATCCCACTCATTTTGATTCGCACCCGTGCCGACCACCCGCGAGGTAACATAGGGCAAAAGGTCCAGGTTATTTCCGGCGCGGATATCTTTCATTCCGATAAGCACGCCGCCTTTATCCAGCCTGAATTCGCGATAATTCTGATCCACAAGCGACCAGTATGAATTTTCCCTGCTATTCTTGCGGATTCGCCAGGCATTGAAACCCCAAACCTGATATTTCAGATCATCTTTGAAGCGAATTGAATTATAAGGAATTGAAAATTCCGCAACCCAGCCATGACCGTTAACCCGGGACCCGACCTTATAAATGCAGTCCCAGCTCATATCGATGTTATCGCCATTTTCGCTGATCAGACCGTCCTGCTGCACACCTTTGGGATTGGTAGAAAAATAGAAGGCTTTGCGGTTATCGTTATATGTATCCAGATAAAAATTGATACTGTCATCGGGGTAGAACCGGTGGTCCCGGTCCACCAGACGGGCAGGAATTGTGGAGGTTTCCGGATCGAGCATGAAGAAAAGAAAATAGATGTTCTTTTTATCAAATAAAATATAAAAGCGGGTATCGGTCGTGGCCGGACTTCCCTGCTCAGGAACACGCTGAACAAATCCCTTATTCGCCGGAGCCTTCAGCCACACCTCATCAACCATTCCGTCAATCGCCGGCGGCTTAGTTGTAAAGACAGCTATTGCCTTTCTCTCCGGCAGATTCAGTTCTGCCATTACCTCTTCCGAAGCGCCCAGTATTAACACTAAATAGACAAGCGCCGAAAGATAATATTTTGCGTCTGTCCTGATTTTTTGGCTCATTTTTCTTTTAATAAAAATTCAGGATTTTATGCGTCCGTGCAGGAAAAACCAATTCAGATTAACACTCCTCACAAATATTCATGATTCGAATTTAAAATGCAAAAGAAAAATTAAATTTTCCGGAAAAGCCAATTTCTACTGATCGGAATCAGAACTGACCGGCGAGCGGAAATAGGTTTTGCGAAATGAATTCCATTCTGCCGCCGGGGCGATCTCGAAGCCAAACACATCTCTGTTCATCACGGCAACATTGGTTTCATACCAAAGGCTTATATATGGCAATTCATCATTCAGTATTTTCTGAATCTGCCAATAATACTGCCGTCGCTTGTTTATGTCCATGCTGCGCTGCGCCAATTCTATCAGGTAGTCTACCTTTGGATTGGAATAACCGCCCCGGTTGGCTCCAACGCCGATATTGCTGGAATGGAAGAGATGAAAAAACATGTCCGGCTCGTATACGCCAACCCAGGTAAGGGAATACATATCGAAGCGACCGTTTTGAATGTCATCAAAAAATGTCCCCCATTCGTAGCTCCGGATATCAATAGCAATGCCCACCTCGGACAGATACTGTTGAATGATCTGGGCCTTTTGGCGGCTGAGCTGCTTGTCCGTGCATTTATACACCAGGGTGAACCGGGGCGCACCGCCTTTCCCGTCAGGATCGGGAAAACCGGCTTCGTCCAGCAACTGTTCTGCTTTGACGGTATCATACGAATAAAATGGCAGACCTGGATTATAGGCCCAGTTACCCGGATACAGCAGTGAATTGGCTGGTTTATCGATACCTTCCATCAGATTGCTGATGATGCTTTCCACATCAATAGCATATGCAATTGCCTGTCGCACTTTTTTGCTTTTCAGGTATTGATTTCTCAAATTCAATCCCAGATAAACATAGATTGAGCCGGTTTTCATTTCTACCTTCAAGCCAGGGATTTTCCGGAATTCCGGTAAGAAACTCAGCGGAAATTCGTTCATCAGGAAATCTATTTCGCCATTTTCAAGCGAGAGGATGCGTGTAGCAGGAGATGAATTTAAAAGGTCCGCTGCCCACCGGATTTCGCTGCAAGGCCGTCGGATGATTCTCAACAATATGGCGCGGCACTATGCCAACCTGAATATCCGATAAAAAAGGACTGTAGGGATGCTTAAGTTTTATTTTCAGTGTCAGTGAATCCAAAACTGAAATTTTATTGATAATTTCAAAGGATTTTCGGGCGGGAGCCTTCAGCGCAGGATCGAGAATGGATTGAAAAGTATAGGCGACATCGGAAGCGGTCAATGGGTATCCGTCATGAAAATAAACATGGGGATGCAGTTTAAAAATATACACGGTATCGGAAGGGATTTCCCAGCTTTCCGCCAGGACCGGCTGCGGGCTGCCGGTTGAATCCGATCTCACCAGGAAATCATACACCTGCACAATTATTTTGAAAGACGCCACATCGCTGTATGTTCGGGGATCAAGGTTGGTGGGATTGTCAAACAGACCGACCCGCAGAATGTAATCCGAATGATCTTCCCCATTCCGCCCTCCACATGCCAGCAGGAAAACAAGGATAGTCAAGATTGAAAAAAACAGCAGGCGCTGCGG
>JARRQT010000101.1:0-20408 GCA_037381445.1 Calditrichia bacterium | reverse complement strand
GCCAACCCTGGACAGGTTTGCCAGCCTGTTTACCGTCTTAGGGCTGAAATTTTCAATTCCCCAGCCATTGAGCAGGTTAAGAAGATTCCAATCATATGCGTTATCCGCATTTCCGTCTATATGGGCATACTCCAAAGTGTCTTGGGGAATAACCTGAAAGTTCGGATTTCGGGTCATCGCCCTGATGGCAACCTCCATTATTAATGCCTGCATCTTACGGGCGCGCCCCACATCGCTGACATCATCGGGATCACCATAATACTCTTCAACTATCGCGTTTAGATCCGCTATCGTGTGGCCGCCCTTGGGTATCCAGGGTTTATTTTGGTCGAGCTCGCCGGCCGATAACAAATTCCCGGAAATCCGGGACATCAGGACCGGAGCGGCGCCGAAAGCCGCGGCTGCCAGCATGCCGGTCTTTAAGAATTCTTTTCTGTTCATAACGTTGCCTTTATGTTATCTGATTACCATTTATTTACTTTCGCCCGATAAAGGAGAATGCAGCCTATAACACTTTCGTCGAGCCAATTAAATTTGCTCCAAGCTCAGCGTTCCAGCCGTTTCCCTTATTCGCAAACCGGATACTGCGCTTGTTGGCGCTTTTTTCTTTAGGGTCATTGATCTTCAGGTAAATATCATAGTCACCGGGGGCCACCTTGCCAAATGCGTCCATATTAACCGAGAAGTTCAGATCACGCCATGCATTGGTATTGGTTGCCCTGGAGTCCGGCATTTCACCATTCGGGCCCGCCTCAGCCGGCTGCCAATCATATGGGTCGATGTTCGTCAGCACCGCATTGGATACAAACCCATTGGATTTGGATTTCAGAATGACCTTCACGGCTTTTTTGTTGAAAACCTTACCCCAGCCGACGTTCTGGATCTTCCCTTCGAACATCAGGGTGCCATTCTGCTTTACCCATTCACTTGCCTTTGCCTCGCGCAGCACCAGCCGGTAGCCTAGCCTGTCGCGGTAATAGGCCAATGCGCTTTGGCCTTCATATACCGGGTCATAAAGAACCTGTACTGTTTTACCATTCCACGGGTACGTTATCTTCACATCAATGCTTTCCCGTGTATAGGGATAATCTGCCCTCGACTTAAAGCTTCCCGGACCCTGCTGCATACACAGATAAGTCAGGTTGGCAATACTGTGTTCATAGAACATGGAAGGAAAGCGCAAAATGACGTCGTTGAAAGGGCTGCCTACCCGTTCGCCGACAGGAACAAAGCCTCCATTGGTGCCGGATTCAGGCTCTTTGGAGATTTGTTCACCGCCATAGACGGACATCTTTCCGAGGAAGTTCATAACCTTGGTGCGATCCCAATCAATGAAATAGACTCCGCGCCACCGCGCATCACCTAACTTTTCCGGGACGGCGACGAGCCGGTTGGTTCCGGAATCATTATACCCGATAATCGGTGATACCCCGGGCCTCGTTAGCGACGGATCCACTCCCTTCGGATTATATCCCGGCAGAATCGGATCATGCGCCAGCATTCTATACCCTTCGCTTAATGAGCCGTTGTCACCATAAGAATATTCGTCTGCCGACCAGCCATTTGAATCGTCGAACATCCCGATAAGAATATTCGTCTGCCGACCAGCCATTTGAATCGTCGAACATCCCGAAACGCGCCTCCGGCGTACCGCGTACCGGGGCGGGTAGGGAATCCAGGTTGCCAAAGGTATAAGTCGTATGGTATGTGCGGTTATACCATTCCAGGAACCCGCCAATATGCGTCATGATCGGTTTGCCATCGGGAACCGCATCCAGCAGTGCATCTAAAATGATCTTGTAATTGCCCGGCACTTCAGCATCATAATTTGAGTGGCTTTCGCCCCACGGACCAAAAATGCCCGAGTCAAATGCCCAGATAACGTCCGAGTATTCCTCGAAAATGGGCTTAAGCTGATGATAATGATACTGTACCCAATTCATATCTGTAAACCCGGGCACGGTACACTTTCTAAATATTGGCGAAGATCCTCTCCAGGTGCCCGCGCCTGGTTTGGCGATGTGAGCGGCACGATTTTCAGGCGCAACAGGTTTATCGTAGTCTGCCTTATAATAATATCTTTCATTGGCGGATGAGGGGCCGGCGTCTTCATAATTAAGATTATCTGCAGTCCAAAGGAAATGATTCCAGCCTTTCGGGTCATAACAAACGCGTATATGCGCGACACTGTTGGTGTGGGTTCTTATGAATTCAAGTTGTTTTCTTATGAACTCAAGCCCGTAGTCTGTTATGGGGCCGTCCACCCCTACCCGGTTATGCTCATCGGGATGACCGGGGGAGCTGTCGCACCATGCATTCGACGAAAATTCATTCAGGACAAGGTAGAACTGAACGATGCGGGGTTCAACGGGCACGCTGCAATAGTCGGGGCCTGCTCCTTCCGGGCCAAAATAAATCGGCGGGGTCATTTCATAAGCCATCCTGAAGGGCTGTCCTAAAATCGTATTGGCGCTTGCCGGAACCGTCATATATCCCCAATAGTTTGAACCTCCCGGCCTGTCAGGGATAAAGGCCCCTAGGCCGGCAGCGTCGTCATTGCCTCTTTCAAAGCCTCTGTCCGGGTTCGGAATATCAACAGGATTCTCCGTATAGTCAAGCGCCTGCAGCACAAGCGGGGCTTCCTTGCTATCACCCGCACATGCTACATACGACAAGCCTGTCAGCACCAGGCCAACGATTAACAGGATTTCACTGACTCTAATCTTTTTCATACTTTAACCTCCAGCATAACAAAATAAATGTATATACTTGCAAATGTACATCTAAGGGTTGACAGTCGTCGAGCCAATTAAGTTTGCACCAAGAGAAGTATTCCAGATATCGTGATTCGCAAACCGTATGCAGCGCCTGTTGGTGCTGGTTTCTTTGGGATCATTGATCTTCAGATAAATCTCATAGTCACCGGGCGGCACCTTGCCCAATGCGCTCATATCAATTGAGAAGTTCAAATCGCGCCATGCAGCCGTATTGTCTGCCCTGCTGTCCATATCAGGCCGCCAATCCCTTGCGTCAAGCTTTGTAAGCAAGGTGTACGCGTTACAGCCATCTTTGGCTTTCAGAATGACCGACACATTTTTCTTGTTGACGACATAACCAAAGCCGACGTTCTGGATCTTGCCTTCGAACTTTAGGGTGCCGTTCTGCTTTACCCATTTGCTTACCCTGGCCTCGTGCAGCACCAGCCGGTAGCCCAGTCTGTCACGCATATATTCCATTCCGTTTCTGCCGTTATAGACCGGGTCAAAGATTACCGTTCGGGTCACACCATCGTGCGGCGGCGTAAACGGTGCAGTGACATTTTTTTCATTATAAACAAAATCGCCCCAAAGTTTATAAGTGCGCCGGTTCCAATTTGTATTCAAATGAGTCGTTTGGGCATACGCCGCTTCATATAGAACATTCGGAAATCTGGGATAGATATTATCGTCGGAACCGGGTCCAACGGATTCGCCGCCATAGAAGTTATTTTGATTTCTCATCCAGGTTAAAGCACCGTTACGATCGTAATCACCTCCGATTAATCTAAACCCTTCCGAAAGCGAACCATTGTCACTATAGTCGTTGCCGCCCGCCGAATAACTGTCGTTTAACATGCCGAAACGCTGCGCCGGTGTTCCGCGTGCCGGGGCCGGCATTAAATTCGTAAAGCCATAATGGGTGCCATACTCAACGTTATACCACGCCATTACTCCGCCTGCATGTACTAAAATTGAACGCGAAGCGGGAACATAGCCCAGCAGCGCTTTCAAAAGCCAATGATAACCTTCCGCGGTTCTGGCATAGGATGACGAGTGCATTTCGCCCCATGGGCCAAAGATACCCGCTTTAACAACCATTATGCAGTCTTCGTATTCGGTGAAAATATCCCTGAGCTGCCAGAGATGATATTGCACCCAGTTTTGGTCTTCATGACCAGGAATACCGCATAAATCAGATTTATTAACCACTCCGGTTTCATACCAGACCCGGCCTTGCGGCGCCCCTGGTTCGCAATCATGAATGAATTTGTTATATCCGCCACGATTATTATAAGTAAAGCCACGTCCGTCATAACTGAATTTCACAATGGCAACAGCCTGGCTGTCTCTTACTTTTTGAAGCGCCGCCCTTATATAAGCAAGCGCCGCGGGTGTTAGGGGCTGGGTTGTTCCGTAATCCGGCGGACGGTCACCATCGGCACTCCAGGGTCCCAGGGGCATTCCATTGAGGGGGGCATTCGACGAAAAGTTCCTCAGGTCAAATGACATATAAATGATGCGGGCATTAACAAAGACCGTGGTGCCGCTAATAACAGCTCCCAGGTCAGGAAGGCTGGGAGTTTCACCCTCGTCCACCGGAACTACATATTCCTGGGGCCTGTAAAAGCCTCTGTCCGGATTCGGAATGTCAACCGGATTCTCCGTGTAGTCCAGCGCCTGTAACACAAGCGGCGCTTCTTTGCCATCACCCGCACATGCGACATTCAACAAGCCAGTCAACACCAGGCCAACGATTAAAAGGATTCCATTCGCTCTAAATACTTTGTTCATAATCTTTCCTCTCACTTAATATCCGCTTCAAATTCAATCATCTTTCGGGGTTTTGAAATTAAAAAGCCCGAACCGGCCGAACATAATATTTATGGGCAGCATCAAATTTATTGCCGGTATTTCGCCAGGCAGCATCCGCATCAATGTCGATACAAACCGGCCACGCTCTGATCGTATCTGTGGATGACCAGTATATTTTCCCGCGCATATTTTTCGTAACCGGATCGGCGGGATTATTTAATACATAGGTTCGAATCGCCATAAGTTCGTCCTGGGTCGGGAGGTACCAGTCGCTCAAGCCGTTTTTAACGTATTCATCGCATGCCTTTGCCGCCGGTGCATTCGGATCGCCCGGATTAACAACGGGATCAGTCGTTCGAAGGATAAAGCCGGTGTTATATAGGCCCGCACCGAACTGGGGATAGGTAGCGATGCCATGCCTCACCTCAAAGATGCCATCTCTTGAAGCCCAGGTAACCGGTTTGCCGCCTGCAATATCTTCGGGGCCGACTTCAATGTAGTGGGCAACCCGTGCCGGGGTCGGGTTCTGCGGATCGGTGAGGATGTCAAAGCCAAAAGGATTTACGTAAACGATTCTGCCGCCGCCGGGGCCGGTATCGCCGACTTTGTATTGCGCAACAAAGCCGCCGCCCTCCGCCTTGACGGTTGTCGCACCAATCCTGTTGGCGCCAAGCGCTGCATTCCACATTGGGCCATCGGAACTGGGGTTGTTCGCAAACCGGACATTACGTAGGTTGTCCTGTTTCGCTTTAGGATCACTAATCTTCAGGTAAATGCTGTAATTACCCGGCGGCACAGCTTTGGTAAACTCGCCCAAATTGACCGAGAAATTTAAATCGCGGTAGGAACCCGTATTGTCGGGCCTGTTGTTCATAGGAATATGCTGGTCCTTCAGCCAATCCCTTGCATCAAGTTTTGTCAGCGCCCTGTAAACCTCGCCGGTCGATGTATTTTCCAGTAATACGTATACATTCTTCCTGTTAAAAATATTACCAAAACCGACATTTTGGATCTTCCCTTCGAACCTCAGGGTACCATTCAGCTTTACCCATTCACTCGCATTCGCCTCACGCAGCACCAGCCGGTAGCCCAGCCTGTCGCGCATATATTCCAGTCCGTTTCTGTCTTTGTACACCGGATCAAAGATTACACGAACGGTTCTTCCGTTGTGCGGGTAAAAAATCGGCGCAGTGACATTTGCTTCAGTATACTTGAAATCCTCCCAGCGTTTGTAATTAACGCCGTACCAGGTCGCATTCAGGTAATTTGTTCCCATAATGGAGGCTTCATAAAAAATGGAAGGCGGAGAGTCATAGGGGCGGGAGCTCATCTCATTCGTTTCACCGCCAACCGGACCGTTCAGGCTGCCGATCCAGTTTAGAACGTTGTCGCGATCGAAATCGTATTTGGTTCCGAGTATTTGAGCCCCTTCGGAAAAAGAGTCCATATCACTGTACAAGCCGTTCATGTGTGACAAACCGTTTGCGTAACTGTCATTCAAAAAACCGAAACGCGACTCCGGAGTGTCCCGCTGGGGTACCGGTAAAAAGTTCATATTGGCAAAGGTAAAAATAGTACCATGCGCGGCGTTATACCACGATATGTATGCGCCTCCCTGCACGGCAATCTTGCGCGAAGCGGGAACGGCGTCCAGCAAGGCCTGCATAAGCCAGGCGTAGGCCGCCGGGCTGGTGCCATACTTTGATGAGTGCATTTCGCCCCACGGCCCGAAGAAGCCGCCTTTAAACGCAAATATGATGTCCTCGTTTTCACGCCAAATGGGTTCCAGCTGCTTTATATGGTACTGTACCCAATTCAGGTTTTCAAAACCGTGTACGGTGCATTGGCCGTATGGTTCGGGACTGAATGCGAGTTCGTCCTTATGTTCATCCCATGCCTTATTATCATAACTATGGTGCATGAGGACAACACCATCCCGAACTCTTATCGAATCCAGTGTTCTTCTGTAATAAGCAAGCCCGTCGGCTGAAATGGGCGCGTTTTCTGTTACACCCTCGACCCGGGAATGCCCCGAAAAGTTTCTCAGGTTGAAAGACGCGTAGCTGATGCGAACCTCTGCGTAGGTATTGGTGCCCGAAATACGGGTCAGTCCGGCGGTTGATCCGCCTCCCTGGGTTCCGCCGGAAATCGGAACAACGCCGCCGGCGCGCGGATTGTAAAAACCTCTGTCAGGATTCGGTACGTCGCCGACATACTCCGTAAAGTTAATATTCTGTTGCACCAGCGGAGCTTTTTCACCATTCGCAGCAGTGTTGTTTCCGGGAGTCCTTCCCGCAAGTGCGGCACTCAACAGGCCTGTCACTACCAGGCCTGCGATTACCATAATTGCATTCATTCTGAATGCTGTTTTCATAATATAACCTCCGGTTTAATATAAAAATTTCCGTTTTATTCAGACAGATAACTGTTAAGGAAAAAATCTCTAAACATATAACGGCTGGCAATAAGCGGCGGCGGGGTTGTATTTTAAGAAACCCAAGATCACGCACCTTAGGCAAACGTCCGCTTCCTTGCATGGTTAGCTGGCGCCCAATGAATAAAGACTATATTCGCTTGAAATCTTCATCTTAAAATTCTGCTCATCATCAGGTGGTGGTTCTTCAAACATAATAAAACCAGGTGAACAATCGAACACATGAATTATTTTCCGAAGAAGCGCTTTTGCGAATTCCAAAGTCTCTTCCTTATCTTCAGAATCATCAACACTGAAACCAATCACCAATTTATCATCAATAGTAAAACGCAAAATAGCACCAGATATTTCTGGCAGTTTCGATTTGATATATAGGGAGGAGCATCTTTTTGGATGGTCCAATCCTCGTTGTATTGAATGAGTCAATGTTATTGCTGGCTCCCAATCATATTCATCATCTTCAGGAGCTTCTTCGGAGTTCACTTTTAACATCATTAGCTCTTCATCATCGCGTAATTCACTTTGCTCCCGATCTACATAAGTATCCAAGCATTGATTTATGGTTTTGAGATCTCGACGGTTTGTCAGTCCGTATATGTTTAAATCTGGTCCCATTCTAAATTTTTTCACGAATTCAGGTGACAGCTAACGCCCGGTTTCAGCCGCCGCCTCAGTGAACCGCCGATTACCGGCTAATTTTCATTTGAACCACTCAACATCCCCAAGCTGCTGCGCTGCTCGCGGTCGGCTGCAAACCATGGTTAGCAGTTTCCTCATTGTTTATTTAGAATCATTTAATGCTACTGTGCCCGACCATCTGTCATGCCACCATGTTTGGTCTTTATATGAAACATATTCCAAAGGTATCAGCTTGGCAACATTTCTTTTCATAATCTGGATAAAAGAGGGAAGAGCGCCATTTTCATCCGCCACCTGAAGCTTCATAATATATTTACCAGGTGTTTTCTGAAAATAATATTCTAATAAAATAAAATATCCAAACCATATTATCATGAATATGAAATTTTGAAAGTATATTTGTAGTCCACTTTCCGGAACAGCCGGAAATAGAACTTCCATCAATAATAAAAAGAATAATACATCAATAAAATAGCCTATACCTCTCCTGATGATATATTTGCGGGTTTGCTCGTTTCCTATTTTTATACCATTTTCTGGTTGCATAAATTGATTCTGGCATGATGGCTCATTACAAAAATAATATTCCTTACCTTCAGTAAGACATTCGTCGCAATAATATTTTTTGCAGGAATGGCAAAAATTTAAGGCTTCTCTATCTTTATGTACCGTACAATATTTTTTCAATATAAATTCTTTATTTATAGGCTAACATATATATTAGCTGCAACTGCCTAATTTCAAGTGCTTTTGAATGCAAGCATTTTGTTTTTCTTAATAGGTGGATACAGATCCCATCTTTTTCTTATATCAATTTTCTCCGGGAGATTATCCAGAAAACTGCTGGAAAATAGATATCCCATAAAAGAACAGCTGTTTTACCAATCTATAATAAAGCGGTAAAACTTAAATCGGATTTAGTGGCAGAATTGAATGAACTTATTTCCCGGAACCCTCGCAGATAGCCTATCCGATGTTAACAATATATTTATTCGATAATTAATAGTCAATATAGAATGCTGGCATTTTATAAATTTCAGGAAAGTGCTCAATAGGGTGAATGGCCTGCCGGGGTAACCGCCAATTGCAAATGGCACACAACTTAGGTCTAAGACGGCCAAGGGTAACTAGGTGCGCCGTAAGCTACTGATCTTTTGTAAGCGCCGCCTGCTAGTCATTGATGAACGGTACTATCTGCCCATGGATTGGCGCCAAACGAATTTATTATTTCAACTGATCTTAGCTCGATATGAGAAAGGATCGATCATTTTGACCAGCGATAAAACTTATCCGGAGTGGACGTATTTTTCTTTCGATGATGGCATTGACAGCATCTCTAACCCTCCATGACGATGGTGATCATTTCGCGCTCCCTCGAAAAAGGTCTTGCAGTGAAGAGGAATTCGAGACAGGATCTTTGTCGGATCGTTTGGCTTAGGGACGATTACGCCTGCCCATCTCTTCATGAACCACCACATATGCCCGCCAGTAATTGAACACCCCACCCAGAAAAAACAGTATGCTGCCAAACAGATATTGCCAGGCGAGAAATGCATACAGGGTAATGCGGTCGGAAGCAATTTTGAAATTCAGAAGATAGGGAATCGAGGCCACGGTAAACAGGACTGCCCCTACCACGAATGCCACTGCCGTGTAGTTCATCAACTGAAGCGTAATGAGGGAACGGGACCGGATGATTTCCACAACATTGATACATGCCCCTGCTACGAACAACAGGCTGCCTGCGATAAAGCACCAGGCCCCGCTAATGAACCAGTCCACCGCCGAAGTGAAAAAGATACTGCCCACCGTAAAGAGGATCGTTCCTGCCACATAGCTGCCGGCGGCGATATAGTCCAGCCGTTCATGGTTATCCGGGAGACTGCGGTTTAACCAGTGGCGGCGGACCTCAACCATATCATGTACCGTCACCACAAGATAGGCCAAAGATCCGGCAAAAAACGTCCAGGCGCCGATGTCCGAGTATTTATTGAAATTGGGGAAAAACATGATGCTGCCGAAAATGAAGACGAATCCGCCGATTATGTATAAAAAGGCGTTCATCGACTCCCAGCGAAACTGGGCTGGCAGATCGTTAATATCTTTGGTCAGATTATGCAGACGCAGCCGATTGCTGAACATATGGGGCATGTGTTACCTCTAAGGCAAGTTCTTGATGAGAGTTGAATGATTTTGAACAACACACTTCAAGAAATCCGGTATCGCAAACTGATGAAGCGAGAAAATGTTCCTTATCATGTTATTTACGAAGATCGGCATTCAGAAATGCGCGAAACGCCCTGTAAAAGACGTTTATTTATCATCTATGTTTAAGCACCGAAATTAAAACTGCATATAATACAATTAAGCAATGTCGCGCCCTGTGCCAGTTTTTGGCCGCAACCTAAATAGAAAATCATTTTTCCAATCAACTTTAGGCAGTACTCGTGTTGACTCATTATAAATCATATTGAGAACCATACAAAAAATGCTGTATGCACAGTTCTCTCCTTCATTGGCAGCTTCAATCAACCTGATCACCGGATACGGACTGAGGATAACTGAGGAAATCAATTCTCGATCCCTGACAAGCTTGGTTTTGAAGTCCACCGGCCCGGAGGCCGAATCGAAAAAGGGGGAGAGTGACCGGGCAGCATGGAGTATTTCCTGCGGCGCCACGGCTGTGCACATCGCCGTCAGCCGGGTGATTCCAGTGAGCGGTCTTATTTTGTTTTGTCCGGGTATTCCCTTAAATTTAAGGGCAGAAAAGATGTCCGGCAGCCCATTCAGGGTATACATGTTGGGAGGTGAAGCAGATTACTATCTTCCAAAGCAGAAGCAGCTGGCAGCCATATTCATGCAGACGGGAGTGCCCTTTATCCATAGAATTATCCCCGGAATGGAACACGGCTTCCCCGAGGACTACGAGCAGGCCCTGCGGGAGGCCATAAAGTTTGTGGAAAGTGAATAAACAAGGAGGAAGAAGCAGTGTTGAACAAGCCTGTATCATATTTTGTCAATTGGATATCGGCAAAATCTTGTTTCATGCAGGTATTACCGCTTTTGCTGTTGACTCATTTTATCGCGCTTGCCGGCGATGGGGCCTGCACCGCTTTTTCATTACGGGCAAACAACTCACTGCTGGCAGGAAAGAACCTGGATTGGCTGGTGGGCGAGGGCATCGTTGTTGTCAACAAACGGGGTGCTCCCAAACTATCTTTTGTTCCGCCAGGGGAAAAAGCGGCCCGCTGGACATCAAAATATGGCAGCGTTACGTTTAACCAGTTTGGCATCGAATTTCCCCTTGGCGGAATGAATGAGGCGGGACTGGTGGTTGAAGAGTTGTCCTACTGGCCATCCGGGTATCCCCGAAACCAAGATCGGGAGCAGATCAATGAATTGCAATGGATACAGTATCAGCTTGATAATTACCGGACAGTTGAGGAGGTAATCAGCAATCTCTCAAATCCGGAAATCAGGCGATATTTATTTGCACTGCATTATTTCATTGCTGATCGAAGCGGCAGGTCTGCGGTTATCGAGTTTATTTCGGGCGGGACGAGAGTCTACAGCGGCGGGGATCTGCCGGTGCCGGCGCTGAGCAATAATAGCTATGAAAATTCCATTGAGGATCTCTCCCGGTATGAGGGATTCGGAGGAGAGCTTGAAATCAGGAACGGGCCAGGTTCCCAGGAAAGATTCGTGAGAGCAGCATGGCTGCTGAAGCAGTTTGTTTATACTGATCAAAAAGCCGCTGTAAATTATGCCTTCCGGATACTGGAGAATGTCCGGCAGGCGGATACCCAATGGAGCATTGTCTATGACCCGGAAGAAATGCACATTTATCTTGTTACCCTGGGTAATGATATCCGCCGTTATGTGGATCTTAATGCGGCTGATTTTTCGGAAAATAAGGCAGCTGCAATACTCAATATTTTCCGACGCTGTGAAAGCCGGGTTTTTAATGAATGTTTTGAAGAATTCTCGGCGGGCGAAAACCGTGCCCTATTGCAAAGTGTATTTGAGAAATTGGTCCGGGGTGGTGAACTGGAAAGAGGAGAGGCGGACAGTTTAAAGACCGGACTTCTGGAATACCAGATGGGAATTTTGCCTGCCAAACCCTGCAAGGATAAAATTGATCGGAAATAGATACTGAAAGTTATATTGTTGCCGTTTTCATCATCAAAATATTGCTCCATCGCCCCCCTGCCAATGATTCCTGGCCTGCTCAGTAACTTTGGATTCAAGAAAATTTATCCCTGCCAAAAACCAAATTCATTTGACTTCGTGGCTTTTTTGTCTGATTAGTTGGGCTGCGTCGATCCGGGACCTCTAAACGGCTGCTACATGCTATCATGGAACCTACACGCTGACCGAATTAATGCAATCTGTCTAATTTGCACTGCAAAATTGCTCTGTAATGTACTGCAGAAAAAGAGACACCCCACAAAGTTTTGTTAGAGCTGGTACGGGCGGGCCAGGAGCCATATAAGGCATGCGTCTTATATCAGTACCCCTCGATGATAACTTCCCAATAAAAGGTTTTCATTTGCCCATTCCGCCGCCTTGGAGGTGATGGTTCGCAGAATCTCCCATTGGAGACGCCGGTATCGGTTCAGGTATCCAGCAGGGTCCGGGTAAGGCTGCACCGGCCATATCCGTCCATTTCCCATGCCACATCGGAGCTAAAAGCCGATTATGCGCCTGTTTTATAGACGCGGCTGTGGCGATACACGATTTACAGTCCCTTCACCAAACGCTGATAATAATGAGATAATATGTTATACTATCTTGTAGTGACTCACAATGATCTAATAACATCGACTAAAGTTGTTCTGAAATAAACAGAAGCAAAATTGTGTTTATTTATTTTCGATGGTCTTGCTCAATGCAAGGGGAGCTGTTGCGCCTGTTTCCCATGCAAAGACAAGGTTTTCATATTCGTGGTGGATTGGCGACGGGAATCAGCCTCCTGGCCCAATAACCCGTGTTTTGCGAAATATTGCCTGCTTTTCTTTGGAGATATTCGTAGAGCAGATCATCGGAGAAATTATGATACAGGTGGAGAAACAATCCGGGTGCTGGATTGCAGCCTGGTTATTCAACGTAGTGACTGTCAGTTATTAAGTAATAACTCCCTATTCCGAAAAAGGCTGTTGTCCTGAAATAAATAGCTATTTTATATATGATAATTCAGGGACCAGATGGCAGCGCCAATGACTCTCCATATTGATGAGCACAGAAACCAGAAATCTCAACTCACTCATATTAAATCTCCAAATAATGAAGAAGATTTTTATCAATCTCTTGCAAAATTGTTTATACTGACAAAGCCGCCTTCCTTATTCCTGCTTCCTTCCAGCGTGATCGAAAGTCCGATCTGCAAACTGAGTATGGTTTGATAAGGTTTTCATTTATTCCGTAATAAAACATTATCCTCTTTTAATCAAATGAGCAAATAATTGTTCAACCAATTATAAGGAATATTCATCATGAAAACGTCCCAAAAGGTTGTTTGCCTGATCGTGCTTCTGTTTTCTATTCCGCACCTTTGGGCCGGGGTTCCGGCGCAGGACTCCTTGGCACTGGTGGCACTCTACAACAGCACCAATGGTCCGAACTGGACCAATAATGAAAATTGGCTCAGCGGCGAAGTCGATACATGGTATGGTGTAACCGTCGTTGATGACAGGGTCTACCGGCTTTCTCTGCCGTCCAACAATCTGGTCGGAAGCCTGCCCGCCGGGATCGGCGATCTGACCGGTATGGTGCAGATTACAATTGTCAATAACAGCCAGCTATCAGGCCCGTTGCCGGCGGAAATCGGAAACCTCACCCGTATGATTGCGCTGGACATGTATGGCAACGGTTTCACCGGTGCGTTACCGGGCAGCCTGGGTAGCCTGAGGAGCCTCAGACGCCTGGCTCTATCTGGCAATAATTTCACCGAAGAAATTCCCCCGGAAATCGGGAACCTGGATAGCTTGCAAGTGCTGGATCTCGCATCTAATCAACTGGCCGGAGAAATTCCTGTCGTATTATCCACATTGGACAGTTTGACGGATTTGGATCTGCAAAACAATGATTTGTATGGCACCATTCCGGTGGAATTTTATTCGATGATCCAATTGCAGTCAATGGATCTGGGGCAAAATCAATTGACGGGACAGATCTCGCCCGAGATTGGCAACCTTGTTAATTTAATAAACTTGCAGCTTGATGTTAACGATCTGGGGGGCGGGATTCCCCCGGAAATTGGCAACTTGGTAAACCTGGAGAGATTAAACTTGGGCGTAGATAGCCTCACAGGCTCTATACCGGCTGAAATCGGCAATCTGTTAAAACTGGAAAGCCTTATACTCGACGGCAACAATTTAACAGGAGCTATTCCACCTGAAATCGGCAATTTGACCAGCTTGACCAACCTTCGTCTCTATCAAAATAATCTCATCGGCTCACTGCCGCCTGAAATCGGGCTCCTTACTGAACTAACGCAGCTATGGCTGCATACGAATCATCTTGCAGGAGAACTGCCCACTGAGATAACCAACCTGACTGAACTGGGATATTTGTATTTGCAGGGAAATGAATTTACCGGCGCGATCCCGCCGCAGATTACAGATTTAACTAAATTAAAAGTGTTAACGATCAATGAGAACTACTTTGATGAGTTGCCGGATCTGACCGCTATCAGCTCCTTAAATGAGGTTTATATTCAAGACAACAAATTTACATTCGAAGATATTGAACCCAATATATCCCTGCCCAATTTTACCTATTCCCCGCAGGACAGCGTCGGTTCGGTTCAGAGTTTTAAGGTTGATTTGGGTGCCAGCCTGGTGCTGGAAGTTTCAGTCGGCGGCTCTCAGAATCAATACCAGTGGTTCAAGGATGGTTATGAGCTGCCGGGTGCGACAAATGCCGGCTACACAATTGATGCTGTTGCACCGGAGGATGCCGGGGAATACATCTGCAGAATAACCAACCCCTTGGTACATGATCTGACGCTTTACAGCCGCCCCCAATCCCTCAACGTTCGCGGTTTCGGGATTGAACTGGATTCCCTGGCGCTGGTTGCTTTATACGATAGCACGGACGGGGCCAACTGGACCAATCATGATAACTGGCTGAGCGGAAATCCGCTCTCAAGCTGGTTTGGAGTAGCTGTAAAAAATAACCGGGTTTCGGAAATTAGATTATTCAATAACAACCTGACCGGCATAATTCCGGAACAAGTTTATGACATGCTGAAACTGGAAATTCTGGAATTAAATGCAAACAACCTGAGCGGTTCTCTTCCTGCAGAAATCGGCAACCTCAATCTTCTAAGGAGATTGAATCTTGGCTCAAACCAGCTTGAGGGGGCAATCCCTGCTGAAATTGGACAGTTAACACAATTGACGCAGATATACCTGGCTTGGAATCAATTTTCAGGGGCAATTCCGACTGAAATCGGGAACCTGACTCAATTGGAAAGGCTCTCCCTGTCTGGCAACCAGTTGTCTCTAATTCCTGCATCCCTTTTTTCTCTGACTGAACTGAGATCATTAGAGCTCGGCTGGAATCAATTATCCGGACCTATTCCCGGAGAATTAGGCAATTTCAGCAAGCTGCAGACACTGGATCTTAGCTCAAATAATTTTACCGGAACCATTCCCGAAGAAATTTTTGACCTGCCTGATCTGTCCTATTTATCATTATCAGATAACGAACTGGAAGGAGAGTTGCCTCCTGATTTTGCCAGGCTCTCCAAACTTTACCGCCTTTATCTGGATCGTAACAATTTTACTGGCGGAATTATTCCCGAAATCCTGTCGCTGACCAATCTTCAATACCTATATATGAATGATAATCAGTTTACAGGTTCTATTCCGGGCAACATTGGCAACCTGAAAGCGCTCACCCGGCTAAATTTGAGTTATAATCAATTAACGGGACCCATTCCCTCCACGATCGGCGGCCTGGAAAATTTGCAGAGATTATACCTGAATGCCAACAATCTGGATCAGAGTATTCCTGCTGAAATTGGGAATTTGGGTTTACTGCAATATCTTTTTCTTTCGGAAAATCAATTTTCCGGCGCTGTTCCTGAGGAAGTGAAAAATATGTCCGCTCTGAGAGAGGTTTGGATCCGCGGCAACCTGTTTACTGACTTGCCCGATCTCTCATCGATTAGCTCTCTTGAATTATTGGATATAAATCATAATAGATTTACATTCGAGGACATCGAACCGAACATTGGGATCGAGACCTTTTACTACGACCAGCAGGACAGTGTGGGCACAAGGGTCGACACCACGATTGCAGCCGATTCTGATTTGACATTATCGGTTTCCGTGGCAGGCAGCGCAAATGAATACCAGTGGATGCTGAACGGCGGCGACATCGCCGAAGCCACGGACAGCGTTTATATCATTTCAAATGCGCAGGCGAGCGACAACGGCGCCTATATATGTAAGATTACCAACACCATTGCTCCCGATTTGACGCTTTACAGCCGGTCGCTGAACGTAACGGTCACCGGCGGAGTGGGGATTGATGAAACCGATACGGGTATTCCCAAAGCGTATGCCCTTCTCCAAAATTACCCCAATCCCTTTAATCCGATAACGAACATAGAATTTCAGATTCCCAGAGCCGGATTAGTTTCCCTTAAAATATACAATATTCTTGGTGAAGAAATAGCCACCCTGGTTTCAGCGCAACTGCCGGCGGGAATTTATGAAGCGCGCTGGGATGCCACCGGCTTTGCCAGTGGGCTCTATATCTACAAATTGGATGCTGACCGTTTTAGCCAAAACCGAAAGATGCTTCTGATTCGATAAGGGTTCTTCAACCTGAACCTAATATATTACATAGATCTAAGAGATTTTTGATGCTTAGCTAACAGGAATAAAAATGATGCAATTGCAAGCAGAAAAATTTGGAGGAAGATATGAGGCCCCTTATTTTTAGTATCTTGACCGTTACAATTTTTTGTATGAATTCCACTAATGCCCAGATCAATGAAATCAAGCTGACACCTTCAAATCGACAAAACAGTTATATGTTTGGCTACGCAGTTGCCAGCGATAGCAATTATATTGTAGTCGGATCTCCCGGCGCCCCCTATCCCTATGATCATTTTGGTTCTGCATATGTCTTTGAAAAATCCGATGGAGTGTGGCAAGAAAAGTGCCGGCTCACAGCCAGGGACAGCTCTATTTCGGCCCAGTTTGGATATTCAGTTTCCGTAAGTGGCGATTATATTTTGATAGGCGCTTTCAGGGATCCTGAAAATGGAATTCAATCCGGTGCGGCATATATCTTTCACCGGGATTCCAGTGGCGAGTGGAAGGAGCAGCAAAAGCTGGTACCGAGTGATGGTTCGGCGTATGATGAATTTGGGACATCCGTATCGCTCTGGGGTGATTATGCTATAATCGGAGCCCCTTTTGACCATATTAATTCCGTTGAAACCGGTTCTGCCTATATTTTTAAGAGAGACAGTTCCGCCTGGGTGGAGGCGGCTAAATTGGTGGCAAGCAATAGCGCCGGCAAATATCCTAAATTTGGCATCTCTGTTTCTATCTATGGAAATTATGCAATTATTGGTGCCTATTCTGATGAAGAATTTGAGAGCCACCCGGGAGCGGCTTACATCTTTTATGACAATGGCGCAAACTGGGTACAGCAGGCCAAACTTAACGCCTCTGATGTGGAGATGAATCACTTATTCGGTCATTCTGTTTCAATTTACAAAGATTATGCTGCCGTTGGGTCATCCCAGGCCCGAACTGCAACAAATGGCGCTGCCTTTATATACCACCGTAAAGATACTACCTGGACTGAAGAAGCAATGGTTGAGGGAAGCTCAAGCTTTTACAATATTGATTTTGGATTAAGCGTTTCCATGGATGGAGATTACCTTGTGGTAGGTGCACCTGATGAAGATACCAATGGAAACCACTCCGGTTGCGCTTATTTCTTCAAACGTGACGGTTTAAATTGGAGAGAACATGCTAAAATCATAGCAAGCGATGGCGGTGAGCTTGATATGATGGGATGGTCAGTTTTTATCGAGGGAGATCAGGTATTATGCGGGGCATTTAGACAGGAAACCGGTGTGGTTTATATTTATAGCGGATTTGCAACAGGCATCTCCGAACCGGGTAATCCGGCGCTTCCGGATAACTTTTGCCTCAAACAAAACTATCCCAATCCGTTCAACCCTCTAACCAACATTCAATTTGACTTGCCCGGATCTGGAGATGTTCAATTGATTGTTTATGATATCCTTGGCCGGCAGGTAGCCATTCTGGTAAATCAAAAAATGGCTGCCGGAAGTCATGAAATTCAGTGGAATACCCATGGTATGCCCAGCGGGATCTATTTATATCAATTAAAAGCCGGAAATCCGTCGACAGGAACAGGACAAAGTTTTGTTGAAACGAGGAAGATGATTTTGGTGAGATAATGGAAAGGTTACCTGATGACGGCTAACATCCTAAGCAAGTCCTTTACTATGTCGAGGTTAAGTTAAATTGTCAGGTAAAAACGAAGGAGATATCTGATGAGAAAATTAGCAGTCCTGCTGGTTCTCATTCCGTTTTTTTCTTCACTGGCCCAGATTACCTTTCAGAAAAATTATGGTACATATCTCCATGAACAGAGCCGGGCGGTGAAACAGACCAGCGATGGCGGGTATATTCTGGTTGGCGATCAGAGTACCGGCGGCATGAATCCGGACATCTATGTCGTGAAAACAGATGCGTTTGGTGATACCAACTGGACGCGCATCTATAAACGCACATATTCTTCCATTGCGCGGGCAGTGCTGGAAACTTCGGACGGATTTCTGGTGGCAGGTTCTGATGTGGTTACCATCGCACCGGCACGTTGTGATTTCTTCCTGATGAAAATAGATCACCAGGGAGATACAGTCTGGACCAGAACATATGGTGGTTCAAATGATGAGCAGGCTTTCGATCTGAAAGCGGCGCCGGATGGGGGGTACATTCTCTGCGGACAAGCTGAAGAGGCAGGTGGTCGGATGTCTTACTGGCTGGTAAAAACCAGCATCAGCGGGGACAGCGTCTGGGCAGAAAAATACGGTCTTGGGCCCGATGACCGGTTATATGGAAAGTCTGTGCAGGCAACCTCCGACGGAGGGTATATTATCGTTGGCTATGTTGATGATACGACTGTTGGAACGAGCGCCGATTATATCTATCTGGTTAAGACTGGCGTAGGCGGTACAGTAGACTGGACGAAATCAATTGACCTTCCCGGTTCGGAACTTGCCTATGGCATACAGGAAGTATCGGATGGTTTTGTGATTGTCGGACATAGTAATACCCTGGGAACAGGAGGGTGGGAAATATTTCTGATGAAAACAGACAATCTGGGCAGCGAACTCTGGACCAGGACATATGGTGGTTTATCAGATGAGAGGGCATACCGTATAGAAAAGATGGCAGATAATGGATTTCTGATTTGCGGAATGACCCGTTCCATGGGTGCCGGATCCTCTGATTACTATCTGATCAGGACCGATAGTCAAGGGGATACCCTGTGGACGCGCACATTTGGGGGCACATCTACTGACGAAGCACTGGATGCTCACCCGACTGATGATGGCGGCTATGTGATTGCCGGTTATTCCCAGAGCTATACAGCCGGCTGGGCAGATTTTTTTCTGGTAAAGACCAATGCCGAGGGACTCGTTCCAATCGTTCAGACCCGGGAACCGGAAGTCATCCAAAGTTTCCGGCTGTATCAAAACTATCCCAATCCCTTTAATCCAACAACTGCCATCAGCTTTCAGCTATCCGCGAGCAGCTTTGTTACCCTGAAAGTGTATGATGTTACCGGCAGGGAAGTTGCCAATCTTGTTTCGGAGCGGCTTACAACCGGGAAGCACAAATATAGTTGGAATGCCAGCGGACTGGCGAGCGGGATTTATTATTATCAACTTAAAGCCGGAGAATATGAAGCAAGGAGGAAACTCTTGCTGCTGAAATGATTATTTGTTTCGAATCTGTCCTATTTGACAGGCCGCGGAGCGGCAGGCCGAAAAAACAATTTTATTCATAGGGTGAAAAATAGCCTGGAAAAACGCTAATGTTCACCCCACCAAAAAGCATGAAATCAAAGTGATTGAAACCACAAAATGTGAACTATAATTTTACTGAAAATCCCAAAAACAACCAGCTGTTTGGTTTTGCCGCAATAAATGGTTATATCATGAATTGGATATTCATGATCATAATAAATATCAAATTCATTAGTTAAAATATTAAAATAGTTCTATTATGGATCCAAAAATAAGATAATGCAGACCATAGTTAAGAAACATAAATCAGAAAAGACAATTATGGAATAAATTGATGCTTCTTGTCTGGCAATGCTATTTTCCAGTTTGGATCCGAATGCGCCCCATTGTAATGTCAGTAAGGAAAAAATCAATTTAATAACACGAAATCTTTTTTTCTTAAATGGTTGATTTTTATATAATCTTTCATTAATCCGATAATGTATGAAATCCGGATATACAAAGTTCTTCTTATCCGTTTTATCACTGTAATTATCATGACGCTGGTTTTCTTTAATTAATTGAGAATAAGTAAAATTTTTCTCTATTATTTCTGAGGTTAATATTATTAAAGTTTGAGAGGCTGCTTGGCTGAAATATATGGAACCAAAATTTGCATGAATAAATGCAAAGAATATAAGACTGAAAATTAATAAGACAATTGCTACTAAAATCAATAGTATAAAATCTG
>JARRQT010000100.1:34228-39784 GCA_037381445.1 Calditrichia bacterium | reverse complement strand
AATGTGAGTTCGAGTTAAGAACTTTTCCGAACAAAATTGTCATTCCGGCAGGGATTGCCGGAATCCAGTGGATCAGGGAAGAACAAATTGCAGTCCTTTTACAGTGGATTCCCGCTAAAAGCATGCGGGAATGACATTTGGGAATAGTTTCTAACATAATTCAATTGACATTTTTATTACGTCGAACTCACGTTAACTTACATTTTTGGTTCGGGCCGGGTGAATACGCATGAAGGATATGGAAATAAAATATAAGATTTTGGTTGATGCTGCGGAATTCCGTGAGCAGTTGGAGAAAGATGTTCGTTCGGCCAGAAATGAAATACTGATTCAGACGCTTTCTTTCGAGGGAGATTCTGTCGGAAAGGGAATCACGGATTTGCTGCTTTCGCTGAATGCCGCCCCGGATATCAGAATCCTGATCGATAATTTTACGCGTTTTATTCTTAACGACAAATTCCTTTACACCTGGAAAAATTATTTCGATGCGGATTTAACGGAAGAGAAGCATGCCACCCGCGAAATCATATCGAAATTGACTGAAAACGGGGTGCGGGTAAAATTCACCAGCCCGGTGGGTTTGTTCTTCCGGCGGTTCGCCGCACGGAATCACAAAAAGATAATAGCAATTGATGACAAAATTGCCTATATCGGGGGAATTAATTTCAGCGAGCATAACTTTTCCTGGCATGACATGATGCTGAGAATCGAAGACAAACAGCTCATAAAATTTCTGAAAGATGACTTCGAGCTGACCTGGCACGATCAGAATTATTTCAGGAAGCTGACGCTGGAGGGCATTGAAATGCACAGCCTGGACGGGCGCACCAACGAAAGGGCTTTCGAAAGACTTTTCCAGATTATTGATGGGGCGCAAGAGGAAATCTGGGTCCATAGCCCGTACCTGTCATTCCCGTTTCTCGAAAAATTACTGTCCGCGAAAAGGCGGGGAGTGAAACTGGGAATTATTACGCCGGAGAATAACAATCGTAAATTCCTGAAAAAGTATATCAGTTGGGAAGCCATCAAAAATAATATACAGATGTGGTATTATCAGCCGGGAATGAGCCATATGAAAGCCATGCTGGTGGATAAACGGTATCTGATTGTCGGCTCCACAAATTTTGATTATATCAGCTATCGTGTGCATCCGGAACTGATGGCAATTATTACTGACGAAAATCTGATCCGGGAATTTCAGAGAAGAATTCTGGAAGAAGACCTAAAAAACTCCCGCAACGGTTACCGGCAGGTATCAAATCTGGCCGGATATTATGAAAAGTACAAATTGTATTGGCTGGGCAGGTTTTTTACCCGACTGAGCAAGTTCTGATAGTATTCCATCCCTGAGAAACCACTTCTAAGATTGAATACGTTTATTTCTCGCGTATTTTTCCTCGATTTGCTCACGATAGAGCGTATTGTAAGCGCAGAATGGAATGACCCGGCCGTCCTGGGTTGCGTAATGTATGCAGCACCGCTCCAGTCTTTCCGTGTCAAAATTATAGGGGTCCATGAAATGCATGGATCCGATGAACAGCACGTTGGAATCGTGAAAATCAGCGGCAGCTTTATATGTGCCCTGAAATATTATATTTTTCAGCAGTCCCAGCACGGTATGCGCATAACGGATGCTGCCCGGCCGGATCAGCTTATGGAGCCGGGTGGTGAGCTTGGCGGCAATTTCATTCCGGTTGGCTGTCTCCAGCGAATCAATCAAATCCAGCAATGCTTCCAGATTCAGAATGCGGGTAAGCGGAACCAGCCTCTCACCATCCCTGAACAAATAAGTCCAGGCGCCGCAAACGGGGTGGGTGCTGAGCTCCGGGGTGTTCCTGCTGTTATATGCCCGTTTCAGGAATTCGAGCAAAGGAGTGAAGGCAGGCACCGGCAGGAAATCTTCAGGTGTAATACCGCCTCCGGTCTGCTTACGAATATCTTCCAGCATGTCTGCAATAGTAAAGCGCTGCTCCAGCAATTCCTCGCTGTCGATGCGTCCGGTAAATGAAACCGGCTGGAAATTCACGCCCCGCACCACATCAATATTCTGCGCCGCAAACCTGATAATATCTCCAATCTGGTCATCATTTACTCCTTTTACCAGGGTGGGCACCAGAATGATGTTGGGAATTTTACCATTTCGCCGGATATTCTCAATGGCCTGCAGTTTCAGGGGAAGTGCATCAAATCCCCGGGCCGCAAGGTAGGGCTCCGGTGTGATTCCGTCGAATTGCAGGTAAACCGTGTCGACATCGGCCTCCCACAATTTATGGGCATATTCGGGATCTTCCGCCAGAATTTTGCCATTGGTGGCGATCTGAACATGGATAAAGCCTTTCTCTTTTGCGAGCCGGGCAATCTCGAATAAATCTTTCCTGATCGTAGGTTCTCCGCCCGAAAACTGAATAACAGTGCACGGCGGATCTTCATTTCGCAGCGAGTCCATCATCGTCGAGATTTCCTGCAGCGTCGGCTGAACCAGCCGGCCGCTGGCGGCAGAATTGGCAAAGCAGATCGGACATTTAAAATTGCAGGCATTGGTGACATCCAGATTGGCCAGCACGGTATTGCTCTTATGATTCTCGCAGAGCCCGCATCGTTCCGGACAATTACCGGTGATTTGAGTATGGGGATTTGATATACCGTTCCCGGTATGAAAATATCTCATGAAATTATGGTACGTTGCGGCACTGCCATAATACAGGTCTCTGAAATTTCCATGGTCGGGACAGGTTTTGGTCATAAAAATCTTGCCATCATCCTCGATGAGCCTGGCGGGCAGGAGTTTTAAGCAGGTTGGGCATAATGAAGTGGTTTCTCGGATTACAGACATCCTGTTTCCTTATTTTTTGAGTACACGGGTATTTCAGTGTGAGCCGGAAGAAAGCATAGGTGAAGCCGGAAAGTTTGTTTTTATAATTCTTTCGATTGAGTTTGAGGGTGCTTTGGACAAATGGAAATCATCCCGGCGGCCAGCCCATATTGCGGCCTCCCAGTAAATGGAGGTGAATATGGAAAACGTGCTGTCCGCCTTTCCGGCCGTTATTGATGACCACACGATATCCTTCCCCCAGACCAAGCGCTTTGGCCTGCCGGGTTGCGGTGTAGAGCAGTTTCCCCATGAGAAGCTGGTCCTCGGATTCCATTTCGCCGATTCCGGAAATATGCCGGCGGGGAATAAAAAGCACATGCACGGGAGCCTGCGGATTACTGTCCCTAAACGCCACAATATCTTCATCCTCGAAAATAACATCAGCGGGCAGATCGTGCCCGGCAATTCGGCAAAAAATACAATCACTCATTTATCTTGTATCCTGTCTTCGGTTTCTGATTACTTAGATTTTATCTTCATCTAAGATAATAGACAGGGCAAGGAGGAAAAAGCAAAAAATTGCCCCGGAGCGCAAAATTCTGTTTTTTTACATCAGCCTTTAAAAATTGGCGAGCATCTTGATCCGGGTGGTCGCCGCTACTGCGGCCGTCTCGGTCCGCAGAATTGTGCTGCCCAGATTCAGCGATTGAAAATGATAAGCTTTTGCTGCTCTGATTTCATCGGGATGAAAGCCCCCCTCCGGACCAATGGCCAGACACACCTGTTCATCAGCCGGCCACGAAGTAACTTGCGGCAGCGTTTTGTCCGGATGACACATAATCCTGAGACCTCCCGAATGGCTTATCTTTTCCATCCAGTCCTCAAGCGGCAGAGGCGCGGAAATCTGCGGCAGATAGAACTGCTCCGATTGCTTCAGCGCACTGAGGCAGATTTTGCGCAGATGGTCCACTTTTACGTTTTTTGCTGAATTATAACGGCAGATAACCGGCACTATCTTTTCCACGCCAAGTTCCGTCAATTTTTCGACGGCCCAGTCCATCCGGTTGGGACGGATGACAGCCAGCGCTACCTCAATCCGGTTCTGCGGCGGGAAAGGAACCTGCTCCCGTCGGGTGATTTTTATGAGCAGTTCGCGCCGTGCATCTTCAATTATGACGCCCTGCAGATGATGGCCTTTCCCGTCCGTCAAATCCAGCATATCGCAGCTGCGCTTGCGCAACACCCTCTTGGCGTGGTGCGATTCATCGGCCGAAAGAATCGCAGTATCGGAGCGGGGATCAAAACTTTCCAGAAAAAATAATTCCATAGCAAACGGTGAAATCAAAATAAAATTTTCAGGATCTCAGGAACACGAAAATTAAATCAATGGGAAAATACGCTGCCCCCCCAAAAAGCCGACATCGGTCACGTGCTTAAAAACTCACCCCCATGTCAACAATATATTGCCCCTGGCCCTTGTCATTCCAGGCATATTCCAGGCGGAGAACATACACATAGGGGAGGTGAAAGTGCAGTCCGGCACCATACCCGGAATAAAAATTGGGCAGCGCAAACTGGGATTTATCCTGCCAGACAATACCGCTGTCAAAAAATATTCCCCCGCTGATGCCGAACTTCAGATTTCTATATAAGCTGGAAAAAAGCGGTGCGCTGTCCCAACTGAAATACTTGACCGGCAAAATGGGGAAACGGAATTCAACGCTGCTCAGAGAAAGTTTGGCGGAGTTGTATTCCCGGAATGTCTCCGGCGCAGGCAAAACCTTGTCAAAATATCCACGGATACGTTCCGAATACCCCAGGAAGACCTGATCGTAAATGGGAAGTTCACCCTTGTTCAGGACCAGCAGGTTCCGGAATCCAAGCGAAGTCTGTTTATAAACAGGGAGATAAATCCTGTTATCCGTTTCAAAACGCCAGAACCGGGGTTCCTTTTTGGTTATTCCCACCCGCCGGATCTGATACCGCAGGTAGAATCCTTTTTTGGGGTATTCAAACAGGTCCCGGCGGTCCCAGATTAATTCATAGGTAAAGGTGGGGACCCAGTCCCTGCCGTTACCCGAGTACGAATAATCCCGGTATTCGGAAGGGAGGATCACGTTCTGAATCGAAAAAGAAAACTGGGTTTGCAGGTTTAGCGTATGTTTGCGGCCAATCGTGAAACCAAAACTGGAGCGTCTTTCTTTAAAATCAAAAATTTTATTGGCCACCTGGTTACGGGACAGGGAGAAGCCCAGAATGATGCGGCTCTTTCTTCCAACCCAGGGATTGAAATAATTAAGATAATAGCTTGGATTGTATCCCAGCCATCCCCCGAAGCTCAGTTTCTCGTTTCTCCCCCGGAAGTTGTAATGGCTCACCTGCATTCCGTAGCTTATTTTGCTCCAGTCCCTTTCATTGATGAATAATATGGGTGCCGGGAAAAAATACCAGCTTTCGGTGACCATCACGATGAGTGCGTTTTGCCCTCCAAACGGTGACAGGAGCAGCTCGACCCGGTTAAACAGATACAGATTTTGAAGCCGGTTCTGAATAAGCTGAAAATCTTTTTTGTCAAGGGTGTCGGGGAAAGTGAACGGTATTTCCCGCGAAATGATGTAGGATTTTGTCTTCTCATTCCCCACAATGATAAGTGTGTCGATACGGGCTGGAAGTGAAACCATCGGTCCTGCCGAAAGAGAGGCATTCCGCTCCTGCGCATACAGACCGCTCATTTCCATGAAAAA
>JARRQT010000100.1:28897-34196 GCA_037381445.1 Calditrichia bacterium | reverse complement strand
AGATGAATACCAGTAATGCCAAAACCTGTTTTATCAAAATCTAAAACTCCTTTGTCATCCAGATGGGATTCGACAGACAAAAATAGCTGTCGTTTCCCCGTTTTGAATATGCTTCCATCCTTACATAGCCTGCCTTAAGTTCCTGGAAATCCACCTGCAGCGAGAAATCCAGTTTCCGGTAAGGTATGGAGATTGTATGCGCTTCCTCCCGATTCTCTTCCGGAATTCCGAAATATAAAATAATTTCTTCCCAGAAACCATACTCCGGAATACTGCGGGCGTGAATATGCATCTTAATCTGGCCGCTTGTTTGGAACGTATCCCCGATTTCGGCAGGTTTGTCATCATCTTTTAATATTTGAAAAGTGGCGAAGGGGCCGCTGGAAATCAGCGTCCGGTTTTCTCTGAGGGACGCCAAAAGATCGGGAAGACTTAAATACCTTGAATAGACCGCGGTGCGGAATTTCCCCAACAGATGATCTTTTGAATACACCATTTTAAGAAACGGCAGACTGACCTGACGATAACAATTGAAGTTGCCGTGAGCATCATTTCCGGCGGCGATCCCGACATGCCGGCCCTGTAGCAATAAGTCCTTCCACAATTCCATGCCACGCAGCAGGGTAGCGGGATCATTTCCATTGAGGATTTGGAGTGTACGGATTTCCGGACGAGAGCAATCGGTTTTGTCCCACTCGCCGCGGCGCAGTATAATCTGTTGTGAAAACGGGGGTGTTTCCGCCGGATGGGCGGCAATGGCGATTGCCCCTTCGGAAATATCAGATAGAAGTTCCTCCAGTGAAAGCGTGGGTTGATTCTGAAACAGTTCTTCGGCGCTGTCTCCTTTGCCGGGATGGAAGATTTGATCATTCAAAACCAGGCAATGCACATTTTCCTTCCGGTAATTTCCCACGGAGACTTCTTCCCCGGGAATAATCACAAAATCCTGAAGTTTCGCCTGCACTGCGCGGACTTCCTGTTGAAATCCGTCCCATTTGGGCAGTGCGGCATCGTTTTTTAGAAAATTTCCGTTTTCATCATCCAGATCGTAAGAGTGATCGGTGACGGCAATGAAATCCAGTCCCAGCGATTGCGCTGCGAGAGCCGTTTCTCTTATCGGCGCGCCGAATTCCACCTGGTCATCCGTGAAGTTGCTGTGGATGTGGAGGTCGCCCCAATACCAGTTGTTCGTTTTGGGCAATGGCGCATGGACGATGCGGATCTCAAAGGGATGTTTTTTTATGCCCCGGTAATTGTCCTGCGCAATGACCCGGTTCTTTTTGCGTCCATTTTTAAAGAATAATCTGGCCTCAATTTGATAGAGGCCCTCCCTTTCAAAAAATTTTGGGGAAAGCTGAATTGCGTGCGAGTGGAAATACCCTCCGATGATTTCTTCGTATGTCTCCTGATAAGTTTCTGCGGTGCCTTCAGCTAGATATTTTATGCCAACTTCAATCTTTTTTGTTTGAATCGAAAAATGATGGGCATCTTTGACAAACAGAAAAAGCGGGACCGGCCGACCCAATTTCGCGCGGAGGGGTAAGTCAAACACGATTTCCGGTTCTTTTTGAAACAGGAAGCTGGGCAGGAATGGAAAACGGTAATGGACTTCTGCGTATCCGAGAATCGGGAAAAACAGAAAGATATAATATTGCCAATCTATATGCATGAATTATTCATTTCTTGAATCTGATTTTGTCTGTCCCGCACTCAAGCGGGGCTGCTTTCGACTGATTTCTAAAATAATCAAAATAAGCGGTTGATAGAACATCTTTTTAAAATGCCGGCCGATATAAAATTCAGGTTAGTGACAAATGGGGATTTATCATCCTATTCCGGCAGGCCGGGCAGACGAACTAAGAAATAGCACCCGTTACTTTTTGTCACCGTATTCCCGGTTTTTGAACAGTTCCAGCCATTTTCGCACTTCTTTGTCAGAAAGCTCCGCATCCGGAGGATATGCCGGGCTGGAATCCGTCCTGGAAGAGGCGCGCGGAGAGTTGAGCTGGCTCCAGAATTCCTGAGAGCCGATAACACCTGCGCCATGGTCTTTGGCGGTAAACTGGATCTGCAAATCAGATGAGACAATCTGCAGATTTCCCGGTGAACCGGAGGTGCGGATCATTTCCTTGATGACATCATCCGCTTCCTTTTTGTCTCCGGAAAAAACAACCTGGATTCCCCGGTAACGGGGTGGATGCAGGCCCGGCAATCCGCTGCTGCCGTCAAAAACTACCACAATCTTCTGATTATTGAGCTGAGGGGAAGAGTGAAGAATTCTGAGGAGATGCTCCCGCTGGGATTCCAGGCTTTCCTGACGGGAGAAGCCATCCGGCACAGATTTGATGAGGTTGTATCCGTCTATGATTATTTTCAGACTTTTCATATGACTTCAATTTTTAGCAAAAGTAGCCAAAAAATCGGTACCGATGCAACCGGATTTTAGGAAACAGCGGGAGGCATGCTGCCAGCATAAATTTTTATGTTTTTGTCTGCAGATCCAATGAACTGGCTTTTTTAACGACGGCCTCCACTGCCATCCGGCCGCTTTTGACGGCGCTTTCAATGGTCGCGGGCAGCCCGGTCGCGACCCAGTCACCGGCAAGGAAAAAATTATCAATGGGCGTTTCCACAGCGGGCCGGAGTTTCAGAAATTCAGGGGTCTGTGAGACAGTTGCCCTTTTTTCTTTAATGATTTTATATTTTATCAATTTGTGGTTGTTGTTCAGATTAATTCCCAATATCCGAAACAGTTCGCCTTTTACCATATCAATAATTTGGTCGGCGTTTTTTATTGTCCACTGGTTGGCGGCGCTGATGACCAGGGCGTACCCATAACCTGCTTTCCCCGAATTCTGCGAAGGATGGGGAAATATCCACTGAAGCGGTGATGCGACCGGTGCGACCGGAAACTGGACGTTTATGGGTGCTCTCAAAAAGATGTTGATTGTGATTATGGGATTGTACGAAAAACGCCCGCATTTTTCGGTCAGGCGGTTGAGGGACTGAATTTGTGATTCTTCCAGAACAGATTTGAGCGCATAAGGCGGCACGGTGCTGATGATCCATGGCGAATAGAACTGCTGTTTCCGGGTCACAATGCTATTAATATGTCCGTTTTCCGAGATGAATTTATGCAGGCTGCAGAGCCGGTGAATGCTTCCGCCCTTGTCGGAAATGAATTTTTCAGCCGGAGTAACAAAAATATTTCCCAGCCAGTCCCTTGGGATTCCCAATGCCGCCCTTTTGCGGGAATGAAGAAATGACTGATTGACGGCCTGCTGTAATAGATATGCGGATGCCTCCTCCATGCTGGCATTTAGGATGGAATGGGTCAGTGGCTCCCATAACAATGTCCGCAGGTTTTTACTTTGTCCCGTAAAGGACAGCCATTGCGAGACTGTCATTTTCCTCAGTTCCGCTTCCTTTAGTCCGATATTCTTCCGGACAAAAGAGATATATTCTGCGGTATTTGTCCCGGTAAATTTTTTCTGAAGCATCAGCGGTATAAAAAAATGCAGCGGGGAGGGCAGGGCAAAGGTTCGAAATACAAAATGCCGCCTCTGGCTTTTAATAAAATGTATATTGAAGTTTTTCTGAAAATAGACTTTATGCAGAGAGCCGGTTTGTTTAAGCATCCGGATTGTTTCATCATAGGCCGCCGAGAGGATGTGCTGGCCGTTGTCTATGGTCTGGTGAATGTCATTGGCGTAGACCGAGCGAACTCTTCCGCCCAGTTCCCTGTTCTTTTCCAGAATAATTGGCCTGAATCCATGCTGAATGGCATGGATTGCCGCGGATATCCCCGCCAGCCCTCCGCCAATGATGATTATTTCTTTATTCATTCCCAAATACCTTCCTGATCCCGCAGAAATTGAAACAGATTTACCGCAGGCATAAAAAGACGGGCAGAATTGTCTTTCTTCTGAACGATTAACATACTGCCCGCGAATATGTATAGACCTAAATGCTGAGGACGGATTCTGTGACCAGCGTTTTGCAGGCGATGGATATTTTTACCAGTGAGGGGATTTCGGGTTTATAACTCAAAACATTAAAATGTTTTTTGGCCATTATATTCAGCAGATGGTAATAAATATTTTTCATGATCTGGGACGGGATCATATTTCGCCGTTCGCTTTTGGGCAGCGCTTGTTCTGCTTTCCGGTAATAATGTTCTGCCCGCCAGTACTGATATTCCATCAGCTTATGAAAAGCAGGATTATTCTTTTTTTCGAGAATATCTTCCAGATGGACGCCGAACTTGTCCAGGTCTTCCTGGGGGAGGTAAACACGGCCCATGTCAGCATCCACGCCCACATCCCTCATGATGTTGGTCAATTGCAGAGCGATTCCCAGATTTACCGCATAGTCCTTGACTTTCTCATCACGGTAGCCGAAAACCTGTATGCTCATGAGTCCCACGATGGATGCTACCCGGTAGCAATAGGTCAATAAGTCATCAATGGATTGGAATCTGACATGCACCAGATCCATTCGCACCCCTTTTATCAGCTCTAAAAAATATTCCAGAGGAATGCGGAAACGGTCCGCAATTTTCCACAAACCGTGAAAATTATTATTCCGCTGTCCACTGAACTGATTTGATAACTCGTTCTCCCAAAAATCCAGCGTATGGTGTTTGGTCAAGTCCGGTTCTTTGCTGTCTGCGATGTCATCCGTTTGACGGCAGAAAGCATACAGTGTATAAATAGCTTCCCTTTTTTCTTTTGGTAATACTGAAAATGCATAATAAAAGCTGCTTTTGCTTTTCCGGGTGATATTCTTCGCCTGACTCATTCCGCTTTCACACTTTTTTAAATTGAGTTAAAAGATGCCCTTATGGCTATCTTTGTCCAGTCCCATTTTGATAAAACAGGTCTCGTTTCCAATATTTTATTTTGCTGCCGGTCTACTTTGTTCAAAACGGTTTTTCCGCCAAGAACGGTAAATTTAAGTTCCCACCGCAGCCGTCCATGGATATCCTGAAAAATTACCATCCCCTTTTGAAACAGTGAATTTGTTTTTTGGATCAGCTCACTGATCGCCAGACCGATACTCGTTGAAAAATGACCCTGCTGCAACTGCTCCTCGCTGATCTGATACCGCTTTAAAAACTCCAAAGGAATATAAATACGGTCTTTGACAAGATCAACGGAAATATCCTGCCAGAAGTTGGTCAATTGCAGGGCGGAGGTAATCGCGTCAGAAGCTTTCATAATATGCTCCGCCCGGAAATTGAAGAGCCACAGAATAATTCTTCCCACTGGATTAGCTGAATAGCGGCAGTAGCCAAGCA
>JARRQT010000100.1:0-28852 GCA_037381445.1 Calditrichia bacterium | reverse complement strand
TTTTTTCAGATCCATTTGAAAGGCGGTCAGCAGATCGTCCAGCCACTGCACGGGCAGTTGAAAGGTTTCAATTGTATGGGAGAGCGCGAGGAAAATGGGATTGTCATGCTCTCCCCGGACGCATGCATGCAGTTGCTTCCGCCAATCCAGAAGCCTTTCGGGATCCATCATCTCATCTGCAAAATCATCGGCGGTCCGGGCAAAAGCGTACACGGCAGCGATATGCGGCCGCAGTTCCGAGGGCAGCAGTCTGCTGGCTACCGGGAAATTCTCGTAGTGTTTTCGGGTAATTTCCTGACAGTGTTTATATGCTTTTTCCAGTTCCATTCGCCGATCCGTTATTCAAAACGCGGTAAATTAAAGATATTGGCAGTAATTTCCAATATTTATAAAACATTTTGAAATCACGGGTAACTGCATGTGTATGCTAAAAAACCGCCATGGAGGACAAACTCTCAAATAATAAAAAATAATCAGGCAGCCTCCATCCATCAGCCTGCACAAACCGGATGAAAAATTGACAGCGGATTCAGGTATTCTGCTCGCAACTGTGTTTTTTTGAAATCGTGCTGCCTTTTAAATCGGGGTGCCAGCAGCGGTAGCGATGACTCGGATTGAGAATGAAAACGTCGGGTGAGTCTTCTTTGCATTTGCCATCCGCAAAGGGACAGCGCGGGTGAAATCTGCAGCCTTCCGGATAATTAGCCGGAGATGGCACCTGTCCGGGAATTTCAACAAACTTCCCCCGTTCGGACTGAATTCGGAGAATGGTCCTGATTAGTAATTGGGTATAGGGATGGGCCGGGGATTCGAAGATCTCATGAACACCGCCATATTCAACGATCTCTCCCGCATACATGACCAAAACATGATCGCACAATTCTGCTATGAGCCCCAGATCATGGCTGACAAAAATAATAGCCATTTCGCGCTGCCGCTGAAGATTCTTCAGCAATTCCATAATCTGGACCTGTATGGTAACATCCAGGGCGGTGGTGGGTTCGTCCGCGATGAGGAGGTGCGGATTTCCCGCCAGCGCCATAGCAATCATGATCCGCTGCTGCAATCCGCCGGAAAGCTGGTGAGGATAATGGTTATAGCGAATTTCGGGAGAGGGAATACCAACCTGATTGAATAATTCAATTGCCTCTTGGTACGCTTCGGACTTGCCCAAATCAAAATGATGGCGTAAAACTTCCTCCACCTGTTTCCCGACCCTGATAACGGGATTCAGCGCACTCAGCGCTTCCTGGAATATAATCCCGATTTCGGAGCCCCGTTTTTTGATGACCTGGTCGGGAGGCAATTTCCAGAGGTCCTGGCCGTTGAGCCAGACTTCGCCTTCCCGGTAATAAATAGGGGGTTCGAGCAGCAGTCTGGTAAGCCCCATGCAGGTGACCGTTTTCCCGGAACCGCTCTCGCCGACGATTCCCAGGACTTTTCCGGCCTCCAGGTCAAATGAAATATTTCGTACCAGCGGAAATCGTCCTTGTTCAGTCAGTACATCCAGGGACAGATTCCTTACTTGTAAAAGATTTTGTGATTTTGAAACGTTCATTATCCCAGTCTATGGCCTAAAAAAATAAAACAACAGAAAGAAAAAAGGAGATACGAATATCACCGAATCGAACCGGTCAAAGAAACCGCCGTGCCCGGGTATCAGCGCTGAGGTATCCTTCACGCCGGCGTCCCTTTTAAAACGGGATTCGATCAGGTCCCCGGTTTGCCCCAAAATCCCTACGATAAACCCGGATATCCATAAATATACATAGGGCAGGTCAGGCAGGAGCCAGTGGCCGATAAACAGAAAACTCAGCACCCCGCCGATGAGGCCAAAGGCAGCTCCCTCAATGGTCTTGTTCGGGCTGGTATGGGGAGCCAGCTTATGTTTTCCCAGCAGCCGGCCGCCGAAATATGCCAGGGTGTCACAGATCCAGATACTTGCCCACATCACCAAAAGAAACCAGCCGCCCGCAAAGAGATGGCTCTCCAGGCCCGACCAGGCGGAGAACTCTTGGCGCAATTTCAGCAGCGAAATCAAAAATATTGTGATGTAAGAAATTCCTGCCAATGTATAAACTGTGTTTGTGCTGGCATCCGGTTCCGTGATTTTGAGGTGCCTGAAAATGATGCCGGCTATCACAATGAAGTAGAGCGCGGGGAAAATTTCCAGGGGCAGGGGATAGGAGGTGAGCACCAGGAACGAGGCGAGACCAACGCCCAGCACGCGGTAAGCATACACGCCTTTATTCCGGTAAATAGTGTAAAATTCCCATAAGGACAGACCATTGATAATCAAAATGAAAAACAGAAAATAGTAGCTTCCCAAAAAACTTGAGCCCAGAATCAGAGGTCCGCCGATGATGGCGACGAGTACGCGTTTGCCCAGTTCTTTCACAATATCCTCCGGTTATAAATATCGTTTCAATTTGCGCAATACATGTTCAAATTCATGCTGAATAATTTCCGGTTTCACTGTAGTTAATTTTTCGCCGTCAATGATCCAATTTCCGTTTATAAATGAATAATCAATCGAATCCCTGTTCTCAAACGTTGCAAGAGGATTACCGCCTTCCTGTTCAGATAGCTCAATAAAAATTGTGCCGCGGTTTTTAACAGGAAAATCGGGGTATATCCCGGAAAAATTTCTATCCAGAAAGGCCTGGGAATTCCAAAAATTGCGAATTTGCCCATCTGATTGAAAATACCTGGCGAATGGCTGTGATTCGGGGGATATATTATTTTCCGGAAATCCCTGAAGCGGCTGAATGTCAAATTTAAAATTTTGAACTGTTTTTTTCCCTGCAAGAGGTACTGCCATCCCATCTGTTTGAGGAATCATTCCATTCAGGAAGGGATAGCTCTCTTCATCGCAAAATATGGTTTGCACCGGAGCGGCGAGTTTCTCAAGCAGAATGCTATCCGTTTGATCCTCAATATTTCTCAAATAGAGCGTTGATCCCGACCAGGGGCAATCCTCTTCTAATTGCCTCAGCACCGGATGATCTCTATGCCATATGAAATATTGAAAACCTTGAACCAGTTCATAGGGGTGATCGCGGATAAAATACCTGTTTTCTTTGAAAGCCAGAACCGGCGATTGACCGTCTGCGGTCAGATTCACCGCATTTCCCACCCATCCCGGCATTTGAACATCCTGCAGCGCCCGGCCCGCCGCTTCCAGACCGCCGGATTGAACCATATTGCCATCAAGCAGGATAACGGTTGAAGTGAAACCCAGGCGGAGCAATTTCCAGGCATACCAGAGGGTGGTGTAGTAAATGTCTTCGCTATCGAATCCAAGCAGAGAAAAGCTGTCTCCTTCTGCTGCCTCGGCAGGCAGTTGGCGGAACAGGACATTTCTGAGATGAGCGAGCGGATTATGGAAACCGGCGGTAAACATGACGTCCCGGCTTTTCAGGGGGCATTTTTCATCATGGGCTATAAACCGGGGGACGGGTCGTTCTTCCGGAGGTGCCTTTGTTTTATCCCAGAATTTAATGATACTGTTTTCCTGCAAGATTTCCCCTTTGCGCAGTTCCGCGATGTGCCTGAATACATTATTAAGAATTACAATATCGTTAATTCTGCTTGAAAAGACAATACCGAGTTTAAAACAAAAAATCTCACAAACGGCAGGCTATTCTGAATGGGTTCTTGCTATTGAAGGGAGGACGAAGATGATTTTGCGGTGTTCGCGTTAATTGTTTGAGGCTTTGGCCTTTTCTTCTTCCCGCATCACTTCTTCCTGCAGATTTTTAAAGATGGAGTATACTTTTTCCATCCGGGTCATTACCTCATCCCAATTTTGATTCTTAACCAGGACCTTCAATTCAGCCAGGGAAGATAATGCACTCGAGATTTCGTAGGTTTTGCAGGAATTATGAATGTCTTCCAGCAGGTTGATCAGTTCAATTTTGTTGTGGTTGGAAAAATAGCGGATCATTTTAACAAACAGGTTATCAAATTTATAGATATAGCTGTTTTTCATTTCCCGGTAGGCAGCTATATTGATGAAGGTCTCCTGGCTTTCGCTCAAAGATTCGGCCTCACCTTCCGAACCATCCTGAAGAATGGATGGTTTGATGGCGTATTTTACCTTGCGCATAATCATCGTGCGGGTGAAGGGTTTGGCAATGAAATCATTGGCGCCCAATTTAATGGCAGTCAGCAGGCTTCGGGTATCGGCCCGGGCTGTAACAATAATGATGGGAATGTAGCACGTCTGCTCCATCTTCCGCATCATTTCAAGGGTCTTGAATCCATCCACTTCCGGCATCATAATATCCAGAAAGATGACGTCCGGTTTGAATTGCAGGGCTTTTGCCACGCCTTCAGCGCCGTTGCATGCAGAAACAACCTGAAATCCCTTTGGTTCGAGCATGGAGTGGAACATCTTTCGGATAAAAGGATCGTCGTCGATGGCCAGTACTTTCTTCTCAAGATACTGCTTCTCTAATTCCAATGCATTCATGCCCTTATATAAATCTCCTTTTTAAATAATCGGAAGCAACCCATGAAACTTAAGAGAGAAAGTCTAAAGGTACCTCTCAATAAATTCCTGTTTTTCGAATATTCCGGCATCACAGATTATTTTGTGAAGATAATCCAGTGGGATCTCCTCAAAGTAGTAATTCTCAGCGGAAAGATGCTCAGAGTCGCTTTTTACGATTTCCTCTTCATTTTCGGAGGTAAAACGGGCTGGGTAGGTTCGCTTTAGCAGGATCTTGTCAGTATCAGAAGCAACATAAAAAGGCTTGTTAAATTCTTTGGTTAAGATGGCGATCGCCGATGTTCCGGTTTTGTTAATGAAAGAATTCTCGGTGATGCGGTCAGTGCCGGTAAGAACGAAATGGGCATCGTTCACTGCCCGGGTGATATCGGCATCGGGAATCAGACGCGTTTTGATGCCCGCTTTTGCCATCCGCCGGGCCAATTCCCGGCCTTCCAGGCGGGGACGGCTTTCCGTGCAGATCAGGCGGAAGCGCTTCTTCTGCCGCCGGGCTTCCAGCAAAATAGATTCAACCACGCTGCTGGCGGAATGCGTCAGCACCACATGCTGGTCCAGAATGAGGCGCGCCCCGAATTTGGTGATTTTTTTCTGTTTGTCTTCCGTCTCGTTTCGTATCTGCCGGATTTCACCCATCACCATGTTCCGTATTAGAGCGATATCCCGCTCATCCTTGGGGGAACTGTGATCGTTGTCCGAACCGATTTTCTCTACATCTTCCCGCCAGTATTCTTCTTCTTTCTCTTCGATAGAATTATTCTTATCTGACATTTTCACCAATCCATTTTAGATATTCAATGTGCCCCTCGCTAATGGAGGTAGTGATAATTTCCGGAACATCATAGGGGTGCAGTTCCAGAATTCTTTTTTTCAGTTCATCAAAGCGCTCCTCGCTGGTTTTGATGAGCAGCAGCAGTTCGGAATCGGTTTGAACCTCTTTTTCCCAGCGATAGACAGAGGTAATTCCCGGAATAATGTTACAACAGGCGGCCAGCCTCTCTTCAACCAGCGTTTTTGCAATTTTCCCGGCCAAAGGAGCATCCGGCACCGTGCAGAAACCCAAAACATATTTTGCATTCATTTTCGGCCCCCAAAATGAAAAGTTTAACAGAATTCCGGTTTCGCTTCAATTAACAACCCAATCATTGAAAAAAATGTGAATTTAGAATAATTGCCCTGGGAAAAATACAATCCGTTCCCGTCAATGAGCTTTTTGGTGAATCGAAAAAATCAGCAAAATCAATGAAATATTTTAAATCCGATTCCAATATACCGATTTCGCTCCGGGATTCCAAAAATCTGTCCTTATCCGGAAAACAGGGGTCCGGGAAAAGACTTTAGCATCCGCCATCATTTCCCGAGAAAGCCATCTGGACGATTTTCTCCACCAGTTCGGGGAATTCAATCCCGGCCGCCCGCGCTGCCTTGGGGACCAGGCTGGTGGAAGTCATTCCGGGCAGGGTATTTACTTCCAGACAGTATGGGAGCCACTCGTCAGTGATGCGGAAATCCACCCGCGCATAATGCCGGCAGCCGATTGCCCGGTAAGCCGCGATCGCATAAGCCTGCAATTTCCGGGTCAGCTCCTCGGGAAGCTTTGCCGGGACTTCATACCGGCTTTTGCCCGCCTGGTATTTGCACTCGTAATCATAGATGCCATGCTCGGGTATGATTTCGACAATGGGGAGCGGGAGTTGATCCAGCACCGCGACCGTCACTTCACGGCCGGGAATAAATTTTTCCACCATCACCGAACGCCCGTAATCGAATGCCTTTCGGACGGCGTCGTCCAAATCTTTCCGTTCCTTCACTATCGTCAGTCCCACTGTGGACCCCTGGTCATTGGGCTTCACCACCATGGGATAGCCCAGGGATTCCAAGGCATTGGCGGACCAGCTTTCCGGGCAGTTCAGTACGTGCCACGGTGCGGTGGGGACGCCGTATTTTTCGAACAGGATTTTACTAAAGTTCTTATCCATGCCAACCGCGCTGGCCAGAACACCGCTGCCGGTGTAGGGGATGCTTGCAAGATCCAAAAGCGCCTGGAGCTGTCCGTTTTCGCCGTAGCCGCCATGAAGCGCCAGATAGGCTGCGTCAAATTTTTCTTCCACCAGGAAGCGGATACAATCTAAGAGGTTCCGGTCCAGTTCCCGGCGCTGCTTCTCAATTTCAGACGGCTTGAGGTGAATGATCTGCCCGCTGTCCTGTTGACAGTCCTCGATGAGATGGGCGCCGTAAGCGCAGTCAATCGCTTTTACATCGTGTCCTTTTTGTGAGAGGGCTTTGGCGATTTCCCTGCCGGTTACCAGGGAAACATCACGCTCCGCGGAAGTGCCGCCAAGCAAAACAGCTATTTTCATGCAATCAATTCTCCGAGAATATGAAATATGGATATTCAGGTGCAGAATCTAAGACATATAGCGGTCCAACACCTGCTGAACAAAACGCTGAATTTTATTTTTGCCGAATATTTCAATGACCAGCGGCAGATCCGGGCCATGATCGACGCCAGTCAGGGCCACCCGGATGGGCATCCATAGTTCCTGCTTTTTTATGCCGGTTTCCTGTTGGACCTCCTTCATAATTGATTTGAAGGTGTCAACCGAGACTTCCGGCTGCGCTTCCACTTTTTTCAGGAAAGAATGAAGCACTGTGCGTGCGGAAGGGGCCTGCAAAATCCGGACGGCTTCCTCATCCGTGATCTCAATGCTGTCCCGGTAAAAAATTGAGGCCTGGTCAATGATGTCGCTGCCAATGGAAATTCTTTCATAAAATGCGGAAATTATTTTTTGGTTCTTTTCTGGGTTGGAGACATCATAGCCTGCCTTTTCCAGAAAAGGCCTCAGAAACGCGATCCGCTCCTCTTCCGTCAATTGTCGGATATAATGACCGTTCATCCAGTTCAGCTTCTGAAGATCGAAAACGGCGCCGGCCTTGTTCACCCGCTCCAGCGAAAATTCCCGGATCAGTTCCTCAAGTGAAAATATCTCCTGCTCCGTGCCGGGATTCCAGCCCAGCAGGGCAATGAAGTTAATCAGAGCGGCCGCCAGATATCCCTTTTCGAGGAAGTCCTCCACCGCCACATCTCCCTGGCGTTTGCTGAGTTTGGAGCGGTCCGGATTGAGAAGCAAGGGAAGATGGGCCAAGTTGGGCACTTCCCATCCGAATGCTTTATAAAGCATGATATGTTTCGGAACGCTGGGCAGCCACTCTTCACCGCGGATGACGTGGGTTATCCGCATGTGATGATCGTCGATCACGTTGGCCAGATGGTAAGTCGGGTAGCCGTCCGATTTCATGAGGACCTGGTCATCTACCAGCTCATTCTGGAAGGTGACTTCGCCCCGGATGAGATCATTGAATACGGTTTCACCCGTTTCCGGCATTTTGAGGCGGACCACATGGGGAATGCCGCTTTCCAGTTTCTCTTTCACCTCTTTCGCGCTCAGTCTGCGGCAGGTGCCGTCATATTTGACGGGGAGCTTTGCGGCCTCCTGCCGCCGCCGCATTTCTTCCAGACGTTCCGCGGTGCAGAAACAATAATAAGCATGGCCGCTGTCGAGTAATTTCTGGGTATGCTCCCGGTACAGTTTCAGCCGCTGGGACTGCATGTAGGGGCCGAAACTGCCGTCCATATCCGGGCCTTCATCGTAGGCAAGGCCCATATTTTTCATGGTGCCGATCAAATTTTCCACAGCCCCCGGCACATAGCGGGTACGGTCGGTGTCTTCTATTCTGAGCACCAGCTTCCCATCGTGATGCCTGGCGAACAAATAGTTGTAAAGTGCGGTCCGCAGACCACCCACGTGCAGATATCCCGTAGGGCTTGGCGCGAAACGCACACGAATCTGATTCTCCATATAAAAAAATCCTTTGAATATCCTAAAATTCAGCAAACTTGCGGAACGCCGAATATTAATTCCGGTTTTGTTTTTTCTCGATCTTTGCCCAACTGTCCTTCAAAGTGACGGTCCGGTTGAAGACCAGGCTTCCCTTTTTTGAATCCACTGAATCGACACAGAAATATCCCTGCCGCAGGAACTGGTATCTCTCGCCCGGTTTGGCCTCGGTGAGGCTTGGCTCCACAAAACATTTCACTTTCTCCAGGGAATTGGGATTCAGATTGTTCACAAAATCCTCTCCTTCTGCGGTTTCCTCCGGATTATCCTTAATAAAAAGATTGTCGTATAATCTGGCTTCGGCCCGGACGGCATGGTCCGCGGAAACCCAGTGCAGGGTGCCTTTCACTTTGCGGCCGTCTTCCGTCCAGCCGCCGCGTGATTTCGGGTCGTAGGTGCAGTGAAGCTCCACGATCTCGCCCGTATTTTCATCCTTGACCACCTCCTGGCAGGTGATATAATAGGCATGTTTCAGGCGTACTTCTCTGCCGGGAGACAGCCGGAAATATTTTTTCGGCGGATTCTCGCGAAAATCGTCCTGCTCGATGTAAAGTTCCCTGGCAAAGGGGATCTTCCGGGTTCCCATCGACGCATCTTCCGGATTGTTCTCCGCCTCCAGCTCTTCCACCTTGCCCTCGGGGTAATTGTCAATGACCACCTTCAGCGGATTCAGCACTGCCATGACCCGCAGGGCCTTTTTGTTCAGGTCTTCCCGGACGGAATGTTCCAGCAGGCCAAGATCGACCACGCTGTTGCTTTTGGAAACGCCGATACGTTCGCAAAAATTCCGGATGGATTCCGGCGTGTAGCCGCGGCGACGGATTCCCGCAATGGTGGGCATACGCGGATCGTCCCAGCCGGAAACATAACCTTCCTTGACCAGGCGAAGCAGTTTGCGTTTGCTCATTACCGTGTAGGTCAGATTGAGCCGGGCAAATTCGATCTGCTGGGGATGATAGACATTCAGCTTTTCAAGAAACCAGTCATACAGCGGGCGGTGGTCCTCAAACTCCAGTGTGCAGATGGAATGGGTGATGCCCTCGATGGAATCGGACTGCCCGTGGGCCCAGTCATACATGGGATAGATGCACCAATCATTCCCGGTGCGGTGATGGGTCGCCCGCAAAATACGGTACATCACGGGATCGCGCATGTTCAGGTTGGGCGAGGCCATATCAATTTTTGCCCGCAGCACCCGGGAGCCGTCCTCAAATTCTCCCGCCCGCATTCTTTCGAACAAATCCAGGTTCTCCTCGATTGACCGGGTGCGGTAAGGGCTCTCTTTTCCGGGCTTCGTAAGGGTCCCGCGATGCTCCCGGATTTCATCGGCACTGAGATCATCTACGTAGGCATGGCCGTCTTTAATCAATTTGACGGCATATTCATAGAGCTGTTCGAAATAGTCCGAAGCATAAAAAAGCCGGTCCTCCCAATCGAAACCCAGCCATTTGACATCCCGGATAATGGATTCAATATACTCGGATTCTTCCTTTATGGGATTGGTGTCGTCGAAGCGCAAATTGCATTTTCCGCTGAATTCCTGCGCAATGCCAAAATTCAGGCAGATGGATTTTGCATGCCCGATGTGCAGATAGCCGTTCGGCTCCGGGGGAAAGCGGGTGTGCACCCGGCCGTTAAATTTATTAGTTTCCAGGTCTTCCCGGATGATATTCCGGATAAAGTTCGAGGGAGTAGTCGTTTCGTTGGCGCTCATGAAAAAATGCTCCTCATTAGATCTCGCTGTAATATGTTCTCTTCAGTTTTCAGATATTTACGAATGCAGCATTCAATTTTAGATATTGTAAAAAAGGGAATTCCGCGTTCCCTTTTTCAGATTCATATGGTTCGTGTATCTTAGTATTTATTCATTGCCGGAAGGCCGCCTCCCGGCCAAATCAACTTCAAATATTACAAATAACCAGCAGGTGATTCAAGTATTATGTTGAAAAATAGTTCCGCTCAAAAGCAGGCGTGATTCTGCGGAAAAGGGGAATTGCGGAACAAACCCGCATACCGGTTTTTGTTTATTGAATATGATTTTCAGCGTCCGCCGGTTTATTCTGCCGCTGTCTCTTTTTGATGAACCATGTCGCCAGAAGGGCGGCGATGACAACGATGGTGGCAATGATAATGACGCGGTTATATAGTTTTACAATTTGGATAATTTCTTCCCAGTTCTTGCCGATGGTCGCCCCCAGGTAGATCAGGATCCCGTTCCATATGGCGCCGCTGATCAGCGCGAGGATGAAAACGAACACTGGTTTCATTTTGGAGAGACCGGCAACGATCGAGACTACCGAGCGGGTCCCGGAAAGGAAGCGGTTAAACAAAACAATCCAATAGCCGTATTTCCGAAACCATTTCTCAACCCGGTCGATGTGGCTGCGGGCAATCCATTTGGGATTATAACGCTCGATGAATTTCCATTCCAGCCAGTAGGCGACGCCGAATATGGTCATGAAGCCCAGAATGCTGCCAGCGGTAGTGGCGGCGTAGACGCCCCAGAAACTGAGGATTTTACGTCCGACCAGATACGCACCCAGCACGGTGACGGTATCGCCGGGGATGGGCGGAAAAACATTTTCCACGAAGGCGCTCACAAACAGCAGGAAATAAGCCCAGACAGGCCCCAATTGAAGCAGTTGCTGAATAATTGCATCCATCTATTTTCGCTTGCCTTCCCGCACACTGGCAATCGCCATGACCGCCACGCCTTCCTCGCGTCCCACAAATCCCAATTTTTCGGTGGTGGTTGCCTTGATGGAAATCCGGGACGCATCGCACCAGCATATTCCGGCGATTTTATCCCGCATCTGCGGAATGAATTTGCTGATTTTCGGCCGCTGCATGGTCACCACACAATCAATATTGTTGATCTCGAAACCTTCCTTCCATATCAAATCACAGGTTTTTTCCAGCAAAACGGTGGAGGCAATTCCCTTATACTGAAGGTCGGTGTCCGGAAAATGCCGGCCGATGTCACCCAGCGCCAGCGAACCCAGCAGGGCATCGATAATTGCATGGAGAAGAACATCCGCGTCGGAGTGCCCCTCCAGACCTTTTTCAAAGGGGATTTCCACTCCGCCCAGGATCAGTTTCCGGTCGGGCGAAAAAGCATGAACATCGAATCCGATTCCAAAGCGCATTTTAACCTTCTTTTATCTGTATAAATGCTTAGTTCATTTTGGGGAAGTTGTTCCCGGATTTTGAAAATATAAAGGTAAAAGTTTTTCGGCAGCCCGGATATCTTCCGGTGTGGTGATTTTAATATTGAAATAATCGCCCTCAACCAGTTTGACCGACCTGCCAAGATGTTCCACCAGTCCGGCGTCATCAGTTTGCAATAGGCGGTCGCGAATGGCTTTTTGATACGCCTCTCTGATGAGCGATAGCCGGAAGACCTGCGGGGTCTGGACCAGCCACAGATGCCGCCGGTCCTCGGTGCCGGTCACTGCTGAATCCCCGGCCCTTTTGATGGTGTCTCGGGACGGGAATCCGACGATGGCGGCATCATTTTTCAATGCTTCCTCGAAGACGGCCCGGACTGTTTTCTCGCGGATAAACAGACGGACCCCATCGTGAATCATCACCCACTCACAGGACGGCTCCAGCGCCTGCAGCCCGGCGTAAACCGAATCCTGCCGTTCCTTTCCGCCGGCAATAATTTTGCAGATCTTTTCGAACCGGAATTTATCGACAATATCAACGGCAACGAATTCCAGCCAGTCCTCCGGGACCACCAGCAGGATGTTCTCAATCCAGTCGAGCCGGTGAAAAGCCTCGATGGTCCAGGCGAGAATGGGCCTTCCGGCGAGCACGGTGAACTGTTTGTTAATATCTCCCCCAAACCGGGTGCCGCGTCCGGCGGCAGTGATCAAAACCGTCATATTTTCGGCCGGGTGGTCAGCAGATTTTTTCAAATGATATTGATCCTTTTTGCAGTAAAAATTTCTTTTGGTCCGCCAAAAACATCATTATTTCGAGCCATAAATTTAATTGGAATATGAGGAAATACGAAGTTCTTTTTTGGAAAAACCGGGCGGTTTCTCCCTGCGCTAATTTGCGGCGATTTCGTGAATTGCATGCAGAATAGCCACTGAAAAGAATCCTGCAGGACTCTCTTCAGTGGCTATCAAACAAAATTGGATAATCTCTAATGCGGCCGGTTTATCAGTTATTCTCCGATTTCCACGTAGACGATCTGGTCGCGCACGCTGCCCGGCCCGCTGATTGAGCGCAGCAGAAACTTGAGACTGTCGCCGTTTTTGTATTTTAAAATAATTTTTTTGAAATCACTTTCGCTCTTGACGGATTCGTCATTAATAGAAAGCAAAACCGCATTGGGGAAAATCCGGGATTTGCTGGCGGGGCTACCGGTTTTGACATCACTGATAAATATTCCGCTTTCGGTCTGGTAGGTTTTCTTTTCGTCTTTGGTGAGATCGCGGATCACCAGGCCCAGGTTTTTGAACGGCTTCAGATGGTTGCTCTTCATTTTTTCATTTTCGGACTTTATCACGGGGGCCTGTCCCAGCTTCACCTGGAAGGGGAGCCTCTTCTTGTTCCGCCAGACCTGCAGATTGACCACGTCGCCGGGATGTTTGCTGGCGATTTTAATCTGAAGATCATTCACGGAACTGATTTCTTTTCCGTTGACGGTAAGAATCACATCGCCCGGCTGAAGGCCCGCTTTTTCAGCGGGAAGTCCCGGCTGGAGTCCCTGCACCAGAACCCCTTTGGGAAGTGGCAGACCAACACCCTTGGCAACCCGGCTGTCCACCGCACTGATGGTGACGCCGAGCAGGCCTCTTCGCACTTCTCCGAATTCAAGCAAATCGTCCACCACTTTCATGGCCAGATTGCTGGGAATGGCGAAACCGTAGCCCTGGTAGAGACCGGTGCGGGTCGCGATGGCGGTGTTGATTCCGATAACTTCACCTCTCAGGTTAACCAGCGCACCCCCGCTGTTGCCGGGATTGATGACGGCGTCGGTCTGAATGAAATTTTCCACCCCGTACTGCTGATCTATGATGCGGATGTCACGTCCCAGAGCGCTGACAATGCCGGCAGTGATAGTGGAGGTAAACGTAAGCGGGCTTCCCACGGCCATGACCCACTCGCCGATCTGGATACTGTCCGAATTACCCATGAAGGCGACCGGCAGGTCGTCCCCTTCAATCTTTACCAGCGCCACATCCGTGTTGGGATCCGCGCCGATGTATTTCCCGTGGAATTCCCGTTTGTCATAAAGGATGACATTAAAATCGGTGGCATTTTCAATAACATGATAGTTGGTCAGGATATACCCTTTTTTGCTGATGATGATGCCCGAACCGGTGCCCCGCTGGAAAAATTCCTGATTGTCATCGCCCTCTTTTTCCCAGAAAAATTTATGGTTTTCATCCCGCGGAACATCGGTGATCAGCATCTCGCTTTGGATGGTCACCACTGCAGGCAAAATTCGTTTGGCGGCTTCCGCAAAAATGGAACTGGGGTTGCCGAAGGGGAATTTTTTGTCCAGTTTCTGAAGTTCTCCCTCCGGAAGGTGGTGCCACTGCAGTGTTTCAGGCGCTGCCGGCGTTGACGGGGTGATTTGTTCTCCTTCGATTTCGGAAGGCGTTCCCAGCGAATCCGCCTCCGGCGTTTGGGAAGGCGGTGCCGCCGGCGGGGCCGGCTGCTCGATTTGGCTCCCCGCGTGTTCCCGATTCTCCTGTGCCCGCTGGGAAATATAAATCACATAGGCCACCAGCCCGATGAGGATGATTCCGGAAATTATGACCAATACTCTTTTGATAAATTCCATATAAACCGTAGTCCTATTTATTTCAGGTTAAATTATAAAGACAACCGGACGCTTCACTTTTACTAAATAATAATGAAGCACATATCAACAAAATCAATTTATAATACGATTCGAAGAAAAGGAATAAAAGTTTTTAAAAATATTGATTAAAAGCAATGTATTTTGCCAATGGATTGAACAAAAATACGTTTTGGATTTCGATTTTATGAAAACAGGAAGACCACTCCGGGATGATCCGGAATGGTCTTCCGCCAATTTTTAATCTTCGCCCCTGAGAATGAGAAGCCGGATGAGCTGCATGATGGCCATGGCTGTGGCGGCCACATAGGTTAAAGCGGCCGCATTCAGCACCTTCTTTGCGCCTCCCACTTCCTGCACGGTGAGGAAACCGTGGGACTGCAGCTGCACGAGTGCCCTGCCGCTGGCGTTGAATTCAACCGGCAGGGTCACCAGATGGAAGAGCACCACGCCGGCATAAAACACAATTCCCAGATCCATCAGGAATGGCGTGCGCAGGAAAAAGCCGATCAGAAACAGCGGGAAGGCCAGCCAGGAACCGAAGTTGGTCACCGGCAATATCAGATGGCGTAACTGCAGGGGATAATAGCCCCTTGCGTGCTGCACCACATGACCCACCTCATGGGCGGCTACCGCCAGTGCGGCCAGCGAGGTGCCGTTGTAGTTGGAGGAAGAAAGCCTCACCTTTTTAACGCGTGGATCGTAATGATCACTCAATACGCCTTCGGTTTCCTCCACTTCCACATCACTGATGCCGTTCATGCGCAGCAGCTCCAGGGCCGCCTGGTACCCTCTTCACAAAATTAAAAAATTAGAACTGTAATTCAAAATTAATTGTTCCTGAATTTGTCAACTGCCGGTTTCCGGTATAATATGCAGGAGATCGATTTCCGGTTGCCCGGATGGGAAAATAGTTTTCATTAATTTTTTTGGGAAAAAAGCGGTTATGATAAGGGGATTTTCTGTGCCGGATCTTTTGAATTCATGTTTTCATTGAGGAATATAATTCTGGTCCGGAATTTCATTTTATATCCCGGCATTTTTTTCATAAATTATTGCCCATGAAAATCGAAACTGAAAATTCGCCAACGACCGGTAATTTCTCGGAACTGGTCAGAAACCGGCACAGTGTCAGAAAATTTCTGCCGGACACGGTGGAGCGGGAAAAGATCGTCGCCTGTATCGAGGCGGCCCGCCTGGCGCCCTCTGCGGAAAATGTTCAGCCCTGGCGGTTTGTGGTGCTGGATGAACCGGATGCCATAGAAAATTTCGGGGCGAGCGCCTTCTCGGGGCTTTACCGTTTTTCCCGCTGGGCGGCGCAGGCCCCGGTCATCGTCGCCATTTTTGCCGAACTGGACTGGATTGCCAACCGCCTGGGAAAACAGATCCAGGGGACCAACTATTATCTGATCGATATCGGGATTGCGGGCGAACATATTGTTTTGCAGGCCCGGGAGCTGGGGCTGGGAAGCTGCTGGATCGGCTGGTTCGATGCGGCGAAGGGGGCCAGGGCCCTGAATGCGCCCGGTAAATGGAAGCTGGCCGCCCTGCTGGCCCTGGGATACCCGGCCGGGAATCAGGCGAAAATAAAGGGAAAGAGAAGCCTGGAAGATATCCTGTTTTTTAACGGTTATAAAAAATAAAAGTGGTTGATTTAAGGGGGAACGTCCATTAAATTTAGCGCCGCTGTTAGAGAAAGTGTTTGCGCCTGTAGTTCAATTGGATAGAACGCCTGACTACGGATCAGGAGGTTCCGGGTTCGACTCCTGGCAGGCGCACCAGAGAGAAAGGGAGAGAGGCTCCCTTTCTTTGTTTTGGCCTCTCTTGTTTGCCGTTACGGCAATCCAATTCCCTAAAATATTTTGCTATGGCTCACTGTCAGGCTGAAACATTTTGTGATTTGTTCTGTCTGATTGTGTGGTGCGAATCAACGATTATGTGCCTGTTCTATTTTTTCATGTGAATCGCCGGGCATTTAAGATTCAGGATGATTTAACCATTATCCCACAAACCGGGAGAAAACAGATGGGAAAGAAACTTCAGCATATCATCATTTTTGCGGTATTTTTATGCGAGATTTTTCCGGTATATGGCGTGGCCGCGGCAGGTTCGGCCCTGCATGCCGGCGCGGCGGCGGACTCTGTGACGACCGGGCCGCAGCAGTCTGAAAATCCGGCGTCTGAAAATGAAATCCACTTTATTACCAATACCGGCATACGGAGCCTGGAGATCACCCAAAGAGGGACCATTCGTTTCAGCCGGGATAACCGTGAGATCGCTGCCATTTCCCCCGACGGATATTTTTCAGTAAAAGAGCGGCGCTGGTTCCGCACCCGCCGGCTGGAGGTCGTTCCGGGGCCGGACGGGAAACCGGAATATCGCTTTTATTTTGAAGGAAGGGCAGGAAAATTCAATGAGCATGCAAAGGACTGGCTGGCCGGTATCATGCCGGAGGTGAGCCGCCGGGCAGGCATCAATCTGTGGCCGCGAATCAATGAGTCGCTTCTGGCGGGAAATACGGCGCAGGCCCTGAGACTGGTTGCGGAAATTGAAAGCAATACCGCCAAAAAATTTTATTATATCATGATTGCGGACTCCGGGAATTTAAATATTACCGATCTTCAGGTTCTTATCCGGCAGGCCGGTCGGGAGGTCGATGGCAGCCAGACGCTGGGCGATCTTCTGGGCCAGCTTGCTGTGCAGCTTCCTCCCTCGCCGGTGCTTACCGGGGAACTCCTGCGCAGTGCAGAAGAGATTGCCTCCAGCAGTAGGAAGAAGGAAGCTTTGATAAAGATCGCCAGGCTCAGAAAAATTAATGTGGAAAATGCGGTTATTCTGGCGAATTCAATCAAAACAATAGCCTCGAGCAGCAACAAGCAGCAGGCATTGAGCAGCGTGGCTGATCTCTTTCCCGCAAATGATGAGGCGATCGACGCCTATCTGCAGGCTGCCAGGTCCATCAGTTCGTCCGCCAACCAGGCAGGCGCGCTGCTCTCATTAATTTCCAGGGAGAATTTGAGTGTTGAATCCTGGCGTAAAATTGCCATGGCGCCGGCAACCATCGCTTCCAGTTCCGAACAGGGCCGTGTCCTGCGGGCCATGTCCATCGCTCTGCCGTCCGATGATTCTGTTATCCGGTCATACCTGAAATCTGCGGAAGCGATCAACTCGTCACAGGAAAAAGCCTCGGCAATATCCATTCTGCTGGATAAGAAGGATTTATCGGACGCATCCTATATCCGGATTGCAGAAAGCGCATTGACCATTGCCTCCAGCGGTGAGCAGGGGAGGGTCCTGGAAAAAACGGCAACTACCTGTCCGGTATCAGACAGTGTGATGCTGGCGCTCCTGAAATCCGCTTCCGAAATAAATTCCTCCTCGGAACAGGAAAGGGTGTTTCTCAGCATACTTGACAGGGAGGGCCTCAGCAAAGAGGTGCTGCTGCAAATCGTAAAAATGGCAAACAGCCGAATCGCAGCCAGCGGGGCGCGGGATGCAGTAATTAACAGGGCGGCACAGGCGCTGTAGATTCTTTTTTCGCTGCGCGGGATGTCATTAGTCACCTCAATTGAAAACGGGACTTCCCGCGAGAAATCCCGTTTTTTGCAAAGCGAAATCCTCCTGAAAATTTGGGGACCTGTGCAGGGTGCAGCGGATGACATGCCCCGCGGCACAATTTCGTGTGAATATCCCTTTTTAAATTTCTCCAATCCTTTCCATCTCTTTCCTTATATATCTCAAAAAATTATATCCGAATTCCATTTGTAGATTATTTCACAAAATTTTATTTCAATTTGATAAAAAAATCTCTCTGTTTATATTCAGGTCTGCTAAAATTTACGGAGGAATTATCAGATGGCTTCAATAGAAGAAAGCAGGAAAAAATGGGAGGAAGGCAGCCTGAATAAAACGCTGTCCAGGTTTCCCGAGCGCAAAGAGCAATTTGAAACCGATTCCAAGATAGAGGTCAGGCGCATTTATACCCCTGACCCGGAATTTGATTATAACGATAAATTGGGTTTTCCGGGAGAATTTCCGTTCACGCGCGGCGTCCAGCCCACCATGTACCGCGGGCGATTCTGGACCATGCGGCAGTATGCCGGATTCGCGACTGCGGAAGAGTCCAACAAGCGGTACCGCTATCTGCTGCAGAGCGGCGGCACCGGTCTCTCGGTAGCGTTCGATCTGCCCACCCAGATTGGATACGATTCCGATGATCCCATGTCCGAAGGGGAAGTGGGCAAGGTTGGCGTGGCCATCGATTCGCTGAAAGATATGGAAATTCTGTTCGATCAAATCCCCCTGGAAAAAGTCTCCACCTCCATGACCATCAACGCCACGGCGGGCATTCTCCTGGCCATGTATATCGCCATCGCCAAAAAGCAGGGCGCGGACCTGAAGAAAATTTCCGGAACCATCCAGAACGATCTTCTCAAGGAATATATTGCCCGCGGGACCTACATTTTCCCGCCCGAGCCGTCCATGCGGATCATAACGGACATCTTTAAATACTGCAACGAGAACCTGCCCCGCTGGAACACGATTTCCATCAGCGGATATCACATTCGCGAAGCCGGTTCAACCGCTGTACAGGAAGTTGCCTTCACCTTTGCCGATGCCATTGCCTACGTGCAGGCCGCTATCGATTCCGGGTTGAATGTGGATGATTTCGCGGGCCGTTTGTCATTTTTCTTCAACAGCCACAACAATTTGCTGGAAGAGGTTGCCAAGTTCCGCGCCGCGCGTAGGATGTGGGCAAAAATCATGAAAGAGAGATTCCATGCCAGGAATCCCAAAAGCATGATGCTTCGTTTCCATACCCAGACCGCCGGCAGCACGCTCACCGCGCAGCAGCCCGACAATAATATTATCCGCACTACGCTGCAGGCGCTGGCTGCGGTGCTGGGCGGAACCCAATCCCTGCACACCAACTCCCGCGATGAGGCGCTGAGCTTGCCGACCGAGGATTCCGCGCGCATCGCCATCCGCACCCAGCAGATTATTGCCCATGAAAGCGGTGTTGCCGATTCCATCGATCCCCTGGCGGGCTCCTATTTCGTCGAAAACCTTACGGACCAGATTGAACAGAAAGCTTTTGAATATATCGAAAAAATCGATCAGATGGGCGGCGCGGTTCAGGCGGTGAAAAACAAGTATTTCCAGAACGAAATCGCACGCAGCGCCTATGAATATCAGCAGAAAGTGGAGCGGAATGAGCAGATCATCGTGGGCGTCAACGATTTCGCCATCGAAAATGAACTCCCCCAGGAAATTCTGCACATCGATGAACAAGCTGTGGCGCGGCAGATTCAATCGGTGCGGGCGCTGCGAAACAGCAGGGACGCTCAATCGGTGGAGGATTCTCTGGGCAGGCTGGAAAAAGCGGCCAAAAGCAGCGATAATCTGATGCCCTTCATCATTGAGGCCGTGGAGCGCTATGCCACGATCGGCGAGATCTCCAATGTGCTCCGTAATGTATTCGGAGAATACCGGGATTAGTTAATTCAAACCCGTAAATATATACTTTTATGTAGCATGAAAGGCTGTTCATCCGGGCAGCCTTTTTGCTGACGGGGCCGATCGAAAGTCCGCAAACTCAGAAATCTTTTTGCCGCAAATGTGGAATTTTTGAAAATATTTATTTATCTTGGCTTTGAAAAAGCTGACCCGGATATTTATTTTTGTATAATACCGAGAATTGGTTATATTTGGTTTACACATAACGAAATCCGAAAAAAGGGCATGAAAGCAGGCGAACATTTTCCCATAAAAATACTCACCTTCGATCAGTTGGAAAGCACGAATTCCGAGGCGGAGAGGCTGGCCAGGGCGGGCGAATCCGCCGGGACGGTAGTGGTTGCTGCCGGGCAGACTGCGGGAAAGGGCCGGTATCAGCGGAGATGGAACAGCCCTCCGGGACTGGGATTGTGGTTTTCGGTCATTCTCAGGCCTGAAATTGAAATCAAGTATTTGAATCTGATCAACCTGACAACTGCGCTGGCGGTGTGCGATTTCTGTAACCGAATCATACAGGGAAGCAGCGCCGCGCAAAAAATTCCCATCAAATTGAAATGGCCCAACGACATTATGTTTGATCAGCGCAAATTATGCGGCATTCTTTTGGAAAGCGGCATCAAAAACAGTACGCTGGAATATGTAGTGGTGGGAATCGGTTTGAATGTGAATCACCGGCCGGATGATTTCCCCGAAGAACTGCAGGAAAAGGCCGTCTCCCTGCGGGAACTCACCGGGGGAGAGTGGAACCTGAAGAACCTGCTGGATGATTTGCTTGCTTTCTACTTTAATGAAATCGAACAGGCGCTTCAGTCCGGATTTGAGGGGATTATAAAAAGGTATGAAGAACAGCTGCTTTTTATGAATCAGCCGGTGCGCATTGAATTGCAGGATAAAACGGTCTCGGGCATCATCAGGGGAGTTGATCAGTTCGGATACCTCCGGCTTGAATCGGAAGGCACGGAACAGTTGATCACTGCCGGAGACGTTTGGGGGCATAATTAAGGAAAAGTCGATATGATTTTAACAGTGGATGTCGGCAACACCCAGATTGAAATGGGGATTTTCGAGGACGGCCAATTAAAGAAAAGCTGGCGCATCGCCACCGGAATTAACCGCACGGAAGATGAGTACATGGTTTTCATCCAGCACTTTTTTTCCATGGCCAATCTGGATATGAGCAAGCTCGATGGCATCGGGCTTTCCTCGGTGGTGCCGAATATCACTGCCATTTTTCAAAAAATGTGCATCAAATATCTTGAGAAAGAGCCGCTGATTGTCGATCATACTTTAAGACTTGGTATCAAGGTGCTGTATTCCGATCCGGCAGCGGTGGGTGCGGACCGCTTATGCAACGCGGTGGCCGCTTATCAAAAATACCGGCAGGCGGTGGTGATTATCGATTTCGGCACCGCCACCACATTTGATGTCGTGAACGGCAGGGGAGAGTATCTGGGCGGAATTATCTCCCCGGGTGTGGAAACTACAGCCTGGGCGCTCCACCGGCGGGCGGCGAAATTGCCCAAAATTTCACTGGATTTTCCGCCCGGAGCGATTGGCAGAAATACCGAACACAGCATGCAGGCGGGCATCATGCTGGGTACCGTGAAAATGATTGACGGCCTTCTCAAAGATGTGATTGATGAACTGGGTGAGAAACCGCATGTCATCGCCACCGGCGGACTGGCCAGGCTCATTCAGCCCAAAACCCGTTACATCGAAGATTATTTTCCGCACCTGGTGCTGGAAGGCCTGCATCAGATATATCTCATGAATGTATAATTTGGAATCAAAAAACGGAGAGGACTTTCGAACTTCCCTGAAAAAAGCATGCTGTCATGAAAAAGAATAACTATTTCAAAATTGTAGTGAACATTCCGAACCGGGAACTGTTCTCAAAAATTCAGCACAATATTCTTTACGAAGATGTGGAAATGTTCTTTTTCCCCAACCTGGCGGAAATCGAGACCTTTATCCAGAAAATTGAACCGCACATTTTCTTAACCTATACCAATCAAAAAATACTGGAAAATGGCGAAGTCACCAGGTTGTTGAAATCGGATGCCTTTGAAAATACATGGATCATTTTTATCGTTTCACCGAATGTCAATCCGGAGCATTTGAAATCCCTGAGCGAAATCAAAAAGTCTCTGGTGCTTTTGGACGGCACCAGCTCCGATGTCATTATTTACAACATTAAATCCATCCTCGACCAGGAGAAAAAATACCATCGCAATTTTTTGAAACAGGCATATTCCGCGAACCTGCTGGAAGTTTCAAAAATAATAAATGAGGAGGATTCGATCGGGGATGTTTTCGGGCGTTTGATTCATTTTTTGCCCAAAATCCTGCCCTACGATTACTGGGCGCTTTTCACCATTGAACCGGAGCTGAACAAGATCGATAAGTTCGTGCAATTCATCCCGCCCCATCGCAGAAATCTGGCAATCCTTACTCCAAATCTGGAGAAGCTTGCCGAGGTCTGGATGAAAAAGCACGGCAATTTTCATATAAGAATTTCTGAGGATCCACAATTGTTCAGAAAGCTGGGAGAGTGGGGTTGGGGGATCAAACAGCTCTATTTCTCTCCCATTAAAATTGACAAAATCCGGCTGGGCGGAATGGTGCTTGGAAATGCCAATGAATCCGATGTTACTGAGAAAGATGCCGCCTTCCTGAATGAGATAAATGAATTACTGGCCCAAAAAATTTATCATATTTTCCGCTGGGAAAAAGGAGACAAAGGGCTGGATGATTTCGCCGAGCAGCTCATCTATAATCGTTTCTCCGAAGAATCCATCCTCCAGTTGTCCTGCCGGAAGATCAACGATATTGCCAAGGCGGAAAACACCATCTTCTGGCAAATCAACCGCGGTTTTGGTTTTCTGTTTCCCAAATTCAGCTATGCCAGGGAAAACCGCACCTACTGGAAATCCCTCGAAAAGAACATGCTGTTTCTGAGGAAAGATCAGCACCTGAACGTGCAGGTCTCCACGGAGAACATTTCCCTGCTGGAGAATGTTACGGAAAACAGCCATTTCGACGAATCCACTCTGAAAATATTTGAAAAACTGGAATATCACCATCTGCTGATTGCGCCCATCCGGATTCATAACGATGAAATCGGAGTGTTCATTGCCAATCGCATGGGAAAAGAAACCCCCTTCACCAACTGGGAGGTCGATCAGGTCACCCAGCTCCTGGACAAGATCCAAAAGGTACTGGAGGATACCCATCTGGTGAAAGAGGCCAACCTGAAATTGAAACAGCTGACCCGGATTTTTGAGCTGGGGAACGAACTGAAGCTGGACCAGGATTTTGATGATATTCTGGCGCATATCTCAAAGAGCATCCGCAAAACACTGGGCTGGAATGATGTGGTGATATTGCGGAACGACAGTTTTAAGAGAGTATTCAAACCGATCCACAAAATTGGATTTGACAAAAAAGAAGAACTGCCGATTGACATCCTGAGCAGTCTGGATTATCAGGTCTTCAATAAATTCCTTGTGAACTGCAAGAAAATCAGTCATTCATATTTTTACGATTCCCATCCCATCAATATTAACGGAAACGGAATGGGATATCTGGATGAAATGATTACCGAGTGGCACAACCAGGATCTGGTGATTATCCCGGTTGAAACCCGCAAAAAAATGCTCGGATTTTTAATCGTTCACGATCCGGTCGATCGTCTGAAACCAGATGAGGATAAGGTAGTCTCGCTGGAATATTTTGCCAACCAGACCGCGGTAGCGATTGAAAACGCCATCCTTTATGAAAACCTGCTGGCCTCCGAGGAGCGCTACCGGTCACTGGCCGAAACCATGACGCTGGCGCTGGTTACCTGCTCCACCGAAGGAAAAATCCTGTATGTGAATCCTGCCTTTGAACGGATGGTGGGCCGGAATAAAAAAGAGTTGTCGAAAAAGCCGCTGATGAATTTTTTTGCCCCGTCCGTTCAGGACAAATTCAGGAATATTGTGGCGGAGATAATGCATCCCCGGACGGAAGGGAAGGAGAATGTGGAGAATGTGGAACTGGAATTAATATCGCAGGATGAAGAAGCGGTTCCGGTGTCCACTTTCGCTTTTCCGTTTTATCAGCAGCGCCAGAAGATCGGTTTTTTCCTGGTGCTGAATGATTTACGGGTGATCAAAAAGCTGGAGCAGTTGAAGGCCGATTTCAATTCCATGATTGTGCACGACTTGCGCTCACCGATGACTGTGATCCAGGGATTGATCGAACTGATTCGGACCAGGGTAGTGGGCGAAATAAATGAAGAGCAGGAAGAGCTGCTTGATATTGCGAAGGAGAATGTTAAAAAAGTGCTCAGCCTGATTGACAACTTTCTGGTGGCTTCAAAAATGGAAGTCGGCAAGTTCAGTATCGACCCCAAGATCAACGAGCTGAATTCACTCATCGAGAATATTTCCGATAATCACCAGGTGATGCTGAAAAATAAAAATATAACGGTGGAAACACAGTTGAATCCCAACCTGCCGCTGCTGTTTTTCGACAGCCTGCGGATCGAGCAGGTATTGAATAACCTGTTGAGCAACGCCATCAAGTTTACGCCCGCCGGGGGGAAAATTATGATTTCTACCGAACTATTCAAGAAGGAAATCAAGTCCGAATATAAGATGTACGCCCGTATCGGGGTGCATGACAGCGGCCCGGGAATTCCCCCGGAAAAGCTGAACTATGTTTTTGAAAAATATGAGCAGGTCGATTCGGAACTGTCCCTGAAATCCGCCGGCACCGGTCTGGGCTTGTCCATCTGCCAGGAAATAGTCGGTTTGCATGGCGGCGAGATCTGGGTCGAAAGTGAACTGAAAAAGGGAAGTCATTTCTATTTCACCCTGCCGATAGAACCTTCCATCGAAAAGTTCGTCAAATAGTTTCAACCAAACAGTGCGGAACAGCAGGAACGGCACGGCCGCGGGAAAGGCTATTCCGCTTATCTCGCAGCTCCTTCTGCCGGAGTCTGTTTATCCTGTTGAAATAACCGCAAATTATCTGTATTTTAAACTTTGTCAATTAGAGAAATCAGGAATTTGGTGTGGCAGTAAAATCAAATAAAAATTCGGATACAACCCCCTTAATGCAGCAGTATCTGGCCATCAAGGCGAAATACCGGGAGCAGATTCTGCTCTACCGCATGGGGGATTTTTACGAAACATTTTATGAAGATGCCAAAATCATCAGCAAAGTGCTGGGCATCGCCCTGACCAAGCGCTCTCACGGAAAAACAGCGCAGGTGCCGCTGGCGGGATTTCCCTATCATGCGCTGGACGCTTATCTGCCGAAGCTCATTGAAGCGGGTCACAAGGTGGCAATCTGCGAACAGGTGGAGGATCCGAAACTGGCCAAAACCGTGGTAAAGAGGGAAGTCATTGAGGTCGTTACGCCCGGCACGACGCTTTCCGACAAAATTCTGGACCAGAAGAGCAACAATTATCTGGCGGCGGTTTATGTGGAGGATGAATCATGCGGCATCAGCTACTGCGATATCTCCACCGGCGAATATTTTGTCAGCGAGGTATCGCTGGCGCGGATGGTGGATTATTTCCAGCAGATCTCGCCCCGGGAAATCCTGGTGCCCGCCCGAGACTACGAAAATTTCAGCTCCCTCTTCAAGAACCGGATTAACGGGATTATCAGTAAGCTGGACGATTGGATTTTTAACCGCGTTTATGCCCACGAAACCCTGAAAGAACATTTCAGGGTGCCGAATCTTAAGGGCTTCGGAATCGAAGAACTGACCCTGGGCGTCATCGCGGCGGGCGGCATTCTGCATTATGTGAAGGAAAATTACCAGAGCAAAATATCCCATCTGGCGCGCATTTCCTACCTCTCCCTGGATGATTTTATGATTCTGGATACCACAACCCGCCGCAATCTGGAGATCACCAATACGATTTTTGGGCAGGGAAAAGAAGGGACCCTCATTTCCATTCTCGATCAGACCGTTACCCCCATGGGCGGCCGCATGCTGAAACGCTGGATCACCCATCCGCTGATACGCCTTCCGCTTATCCACGAACGCCTGGAGCGCGTTGATGCATTCTTTCAGCAGAAGGAGCTGCGGAAAAAAATGCGCGAGATCATGGGGCAGATTGCCGATCTGGAACGCCTGCTCAGCCGCATCTCCACCGGCCGTGCGACACCACGCGATCTCACATCGCGAGCTTACCTGGTATGCCGGCCAGTTGAAAAATCCGAGCGAAGTGATCCGGTTAATCGAGACCTCTATCGTGGAATCGCCGCCCCTGAGCCTGAAAGAGGGCGGAATCATCAGGGATGGATACCATCCCGAACTGGATGAGCTGCGGACCATCAGCCGGGACGGCAAGAGCTGGCTGGCCCGCATCCAGCAGCAGGAAAAAGAGCGTTCGCATATTCCCTCGCTGAAAATCGGATATAATAAGGTTTTCGGCTACTATTTTGAGGTTACCAAAACCCATCAGGACAAGGTGCCGGATTATTTCATCCGCAAACAGACCCTGGTAAATGCGGAACGCTATATCACCCCGGAACTAAAGGAATACGAGGAGAAAATCCTCGGCGCGGAGGAAAAGATCACTGAGCTGGAATACCGGCTCTTTCAGGAAATCCGAGAAAAAACCGGCGCATTCGGCCCGGATATCCAGCGCAACGGCGAATTGCTGGCGGAGCTGGATTGCCTGGCGGGACTGGCGGAGGTGGCATTTGGTAATCATTATGTGAAACCGCTGGTGGATGATTCAAGCAGGATCAATATAAAAGGGGGACGTCACCCGGTGGTGGAGCAGTTGCTGCCGCCCGATGAACCCTTCATCGAAAATGACACCGAATTGGATAACAAAGACACCCAAATCATGATCCTGACAGGTCCTAATATGGCCGGAAAATCCACCTACCTGCGGCAGGTTGGATTGATTTCGCTGCTGGCGCAGATTGGGAGTTTTGTTCCCGCCGTGGAAGCTCATCTTTCCGTGGTAGACCGGATTTTTACGAGGGTGGGGGCCTCGGACAACCTGGCGTTCGGGGAAAGCACTTTTCTGGTGGAGATGCTGGAAACCGCCAATATCCTCAATAATGCCACGCCTCAGAGTCTGATTATTCTGGATGAAATTGGCCGGGGAACTTCCACCTATGATGGGTTGTCCATCGCCTGGGCGGTCACCGAATTTTTACATAACAGCAAAGATGTCGCCGCTAAAACGCTTTTTGCCACCCACTATCATGAACTCACGGAACTTGAGATGCTGTATCCACGAATAAAAAACTTCAGGGTCTCGGTGAAAGAAGTGGAAGACAAGGTCATTTTCCTCCGTAAGATAGAATCGGGGGGAATCGATAACAGCTACGGCGTTCATGTCGCCCGGATGGCTGGTTTGCCCAGAGAAGTCGTGGAACGAGCGAAAGAAGTGCTTCAGAACCTGGAATCCAACGAGATGTCCCCCAATCGCATGCCGCGACTGGCGCACCGGCGCTCGGGCACCGGCGTGGACCGAAATCAACTGAACCTGTTTGAAGTGCTGCAGAAATCACCTATTGAGAAAGAGCTGGAAAAGGTAGACGTGAATAAATTGACCCCCATCGAGGCATTGCTGAAATTAAATGAATTGAAAGAAATGATCAAGAACGGCACTTAGTATATGCGGTTATTAAGTTGTAAAGTTTTCCTGATTCCCTCGCTCCTTGTTTTTCTGATTTCGGGTGCGTTCGGAAAAGCGGAAAACCTTGATGTATTGGCAGATTCGGCAAAGGCCTTCTATCTGGGCGGCGATTTTCCGGATTCCAGAGCACGCGCAGATTCAATCCTGAAAGCAGATCCCCAAAATCCAATAGCGAATATTCTCACCGGCCTGTTCCGGTTATCGGAAGGCGGCCTGAAAAACCGTACCAGCGCCAGGGAAATCATCGAGAAATACGGACGCCATCTGGAGGACGATCCTTTCGCCAATTATGCCCTGGGCGTGCTCTATAATGCCGTCGATAATCCCGAACAGGCCAAAAAGCATTTTCTGCGGGTCGTGGCGCTGGATGAAAAATTCGTCCCGGCACTGGTTGAACTGGGCATGTATTACCTGGACAGTATGCTCAAATATTACAACCGGTATACCGATACCAGCATTCCTCTTTCCTACCGGGATTATGCCCTGGAAGACTATGATCTGGGTGTGAGTTATCTTCACAAGGCGCTGGATTATGACAAAGAGAATAAGGAGGCCGCCTATACGCTGGGCAGTCTCTTTTATGAGGCGCAGGAATATCTCGCCATGACGGTTTTATTCAGGGACCAGCTTAAATATCATCCCGAAGACCGTGACCTGAACCTGTTTATGGGCCTGGCGTACCTTTCCCAGTTCCGATATTCGGATGCGTCTCAATATTTCAGGCGGGCCCTGAAGCATATGTCAGCCGAGGATATCGAGTTGTTTCAAAATCCCGAATACCTCATAAAAGATAAAAAGAAACTGGCGGAAATTGACAGTCAATCCACGGATTTCTGGAAAGCACGGGATCCCATGTTTCTTACGGCGGAGAATGAACGTTTGCTGGAGCATTACGGACGGGTGGCTTATGCCAATCTCCGCTTTTCCGTTCCCAAATTAAAAATTGAGGGATGGCGGACCGACCGGGGGAAAACCTATATCCGGTATGGAAAACCGCTGTACATTGTTGAATTTGCAAAATCCATGGAGGTGAATGCCATTTATCCGCCTTCTCAGATTTGGGTTTACCCGCAATTCCAATTGTCATTTTCGGATGAATTCTGGAATGGCGAATATCGATACAGCGAGCCCATTGCCGGTTCCAATTCCATGTTCAAGGAGCGATCGAATGTCGATTTCGGCCTGGTGGCCCAGAATGTATTTCAGGAGATTCCGGAGACATTTGATTTCAGCCTGCCGGGAGGGGAATTTGATGCGCCGTATCGTTTTACCTTTTTCAAATCGGGCAAAATGGCTGAAGCGCTGGTGAGCTTCGCGGTGCCGGTTGAGGAGGCGCTTTACGAACCTGCTCAGGAGCTGGAAAGCGGGCTTTACCTGATGGATGATAATAAACTGCCGGTATTTGAAAAGAAGGAATCGGTGACTGTGGACTTTCAGGAACCGG